>NZ_JBIWIU010000001.1:678505-1182638 GCF_044764755.1 Streptomyces sp. NPDC093600 | reverse complement strand
AAGAAACTCGGCAACATCCCCGACGGCGGCGGGCACAAGGCCCTCGGCCGGCAGGCCGGCCGCAAGACGCGCAAGAACGCCGGCTACAGCTACCTGCACACCGCCGTCGACGACCACTCCCGCCTGGCCTACAGCGAGATCCTCGCGGACGAGAAGAAGGAGACCGCAACCGCCTTCTGGACCCGCGCACACACCTACTTCACCAGCGTCGGGATTACCGTCGAACGCGTCCTGACCGACAACGGTGCCTGCTACAAGTCCCACACCTGGCGCGACGCGCTGGCCGCGGCAGGGATCACCCACAAGCGAACCCGGCCCTACCGGCCCCAGACCAACGGCAAGGTCGAACGCCTCAACCGCACCCTCCTCGACGAATGGGCCTACGCCCGCCCCTACCACTCAGAGCAGGAACGACGTGACGCGTTCCCGGGCTGGCTGCACTCCTACAATCACCACCGCGGACACACCGCACTCGCAGGCAAACCGCCCGCCAGCCGCGTCCCCAACCTCACAGGGCAATACAGCTAGGGCCTTTCGTTTCGGACCCGGCATGATCCAAACGAAAGGCCCTGACGCCCCTGTCCCCCTACCGGCCCCGTCCATGAGGACGGGGCCGGTTCTCGTGGCTACCGTGGGGCTTGTTCGCACGGCTACGTCCGAGTAGTTAACAAAGCGCCGGATTGCCCACCCGAAAACGGGGGGAAGGCTCCTCCGGTACACCCTCGTAGACCCGCCATCCGAGTGAACGCGGACAGGAGCGGCCATGCCCGCAACCCGCCAGCCGTCGACGGAGCTACAAAGAGCGCACCACCACCCGCACCCCCTTAAACCCTCAGGTGATGCTGTGAATCCGCTCATGGGACGAATTCCCGTACTCGACGTCCGCCCGTTGGTCGACTGCGGCCGCCGCCCGGCGAAGGCGGTGGCCGGTGAGACCTTCGAGGTGACGGCCACCGTTTTCCGCGAAGGCCACGACGCGGTCGCCGCCAATGTCGTGCTGCGCGGCCCGTCCGGGCGCCCAGGGCCCTGGACCCCGATGCGCGAACTGGCGCCCGGCACCGACCGCTGGGGCGCCGAGGTCACCCCGGACGCCGAGGGCCTGTGGACCTACACGGTCGAGGCCTGGAGCGATCCCCTGGCCACCTGGCGCCACCATGCCAGGATCAAGATTCCGGCCGGGATCGATTCGGAGCTCGTGCTCGCCGAGGGTGCGGAGCTGCACGAGCGCGCCGCGAAGGGAGTTCCGAAGAAGGGCGGGGGCCGGGAGGCGGTCCTCGCGGCCGCGGACGCGCTGCGCGACGAGTCCCGCCCGGCGGCGGCCCGGCTCGCGGCGGCGCTCGCCCCGCGGGTGACCGAGACCCTGGACCGCCACCCGTTGCGTGAAATGGTCAGCGCCTCGCCGCCGTTGCCGCTCCACGTGGAGCGCGAGCGGGCGCTGTTCGGTTCCTGGTACGAGTTCTTCCCGCGCTCGGAGGGGGTGAGGAAGGTCCGGGGCAGGACCCTTCCCGGGACGTTCCGCACCGCGGCCGAGCGGCTGCCGGCCATCGCGGCGATGGGCTTCGACGTGGTCTACCTGCCGCCGATCCACCCCATCGGCACCACGCACCGCAAGGGCCCCAACAACGCGCTGGCCGCGAGCCCGGAGGACGTCGGTGTGCCGTGGGCGATCGGCTCGCCCGAGGGCGGTCACGACGCCGTCCACCCGGACCTGGGCACGATCGAGGACTTCGACGCCTTCGTGGCCCGCGCCCGTGAGCTGCGGCTGGAGATCGCGCTGGACTTCGCCCTGCAGTGCTCCCCCGACCACCCCTGGGTGGAGAAGCACCCGGAGTGGTTCCACCACCGGCCCGACGGCTCGATCGCCTACGCCGAGAACCCGCCGAAGAAGTACCAGGACATCTATCCGATCGCCTTCGACAAGGACATGAAGGGGATCGTCGCCGAGACCGTGCGGATCCTGCGCCACTGGATGAGCCACGGGGTACGGATCTTCCGCGTCGACAACCCGCACACCAAGCCGGTGGTGTTCTGGGAGCGGGTGATCGGCGAGATCAACCGCAAGGACCCGGACGTGATCTTCCTGGCGGAGGCGTTCACCCGGCCCGCGATGATGCACACCCTCGGCGCGATCGGCTTCCAGCAGTCGTACACGTACTTCACCTGGCGGAACACCAAGCAGGAGCTGACGGAGTACCTCACCGAGCTGTCGGGCGACGCGGCCGCGTACATGCGGCCGAACTTCTTCGTGAACACGCCGGACATCCTGCACGCCTACCTCCAGACCGGGGGCCGGCCGGCCTTCGAGGTGCGGGCCGTGCTCGCGGCGACCCTGGCGCCGTCCTGGGGCATGTACGCCGGTTACGAGCTGTGCGAGGGCACCGCGCTGCGGGCCGGCAGCGAGGAGTACCTCGACTCGGAGAAGTACCAACTGCGGCCCCGGGACTGGGAGTCGGCGGAGCGTTCGGGGGCGACGATCGCCCCGCTCATCACCACGCTGAACCGGCTCAGGCGCCGGCACCCGGCCCTGCGCCGACTGCGGAACCTGCGCTTCCACTCCACCGACAACGACGCGGTGATCGCGTACAGCAAGCGGTCGGGTTCGAACACCGTTCTGGTGGTCGCCAACCTCGACCCGCACCACACCCAGGAGGCCACGGTCTCGTTGAACATGCCGGAGCTCGGCCTCGACTGGCACGAGACCGTACCGGTGCGCGACGAGCTCACCGGCGAGACCTATCACTGGGGCAGAGCCAACTATGTGCGCCTCGAGCCGGGCGTCAGGCCCGCGCACGTCCTCGCTCTGCGACCGTCCCCGCCGATCGGAGGGTCACCCACCTCATGACTGTCAACGAACCCGTCCCCGACACCTTCGAGGACACGCCCGCCAAGGACCGTGACCCGGACTGGTTCAAAAGGGCCGTCTTCTACGAAGTGCTCGTCAGGTCCTTCCAGGACAGCAATGGCGACGGCGTAGGCGACCTCAAGGGCATCACCGCCAGGCTGGACTATCTGCAGTGGCTCGGCGTCGACTGCCTGTGGCTGCCTCCGTTCTTCAAGTCGCCGCTGAGGGACGGCGGGTACGACGTCGCCGACTACACCTCCGTGCTGCCGGAGTTCGGCGACCTCGCCGACTTCGTGGAGTTCGTCGACGCGGCGCACCAGCGCGGCATGCGCGTGATCATCGACTTCGTCATGAACCACACGAGCGACCAGCACCCGTGGTTCCAGGAGTCGCGCACCGATCCGGACGGACCGTACGGCGACTACTACGTCTGGGCCGACGACGACAAGCAGTTCCAGGACGCCCGGATCATCTTCGTCGACACCGAGACCTCCAACTGGACCTTCGACCCGATCCGGAAGCAGTACTACTGGCACCGCTTCTTCTCCCACCAGCCGGATCTCAACTACGAGAACCCGGCGGTGCAGGAGGAGATCCTCTCCGCGCTGAAGTTCTGGCTGGACCTGGGCATCGACGGCTTCCGGCTCGACGCGGTGCCGTACCTGTACCAGCAGGAGGGCACCAACTGCGAGAACCTTCCGGCGACCCACGCCTTCCTCAAGCGGGTCCGCAAGGAGATCGACGACCACTACCCGGACACGGTGCTGCTCGCCGAGGCGAACCAGTGGCCCGAGGACGTCGTGGACTACTTCGGCGACTTCAGCTCGGGCGGCGACGAGTGCCACATGGCGTTCCACTTCCCGGTGATGCCGCGGATCTTCATGGCGGTACGGCGCGAGTCGCGCACCCCCGTCTCGGAGATCCTCGCCAAGACGCCGGCGATCCCGTCCCGCTGCCAGTGGGGCATCTTCCTGCGCAACCACGACGAGCTGACGCTCGAGATGGTGACGGACGAGGAACGCGACTACATGTACGCGGAGTACGCCAAGGACCCGCGGATGCGGGCCAACATCGGCATCCGCCGGCGGCTCGCCCCGCTGCTCGACAACGACCGCAACCAGATGGAGCTGTTCACGGCCCTGCTGTTCTCGCTGCCGGGTTCGCCGGTGCTGTACTACGGCGACGAGATCGGGATGGGCGACAACATCTGGCTGGGCGACCGGGACGGGGTGCGCACCCCGATGCAGTGGACGCCCGACCGGAACGCCGGTTTCTCGTCCTGCGATCCGGGCCGGCTGACCCTGCCGGCCATCATGGACCCGGTCTACGGCTACCAGGTCACGAATGTCGAGGCGGGCATGGCGTCGCCGTCCTCGCTGCTCCACTGGACGAAGCGGATGATCGAGATCCGTAAGCAGAACCGGGCCTTCGGCCTCGGCTCGTACACGGAGCTGCCCTCGTCCAACCCGGCCGTGCTCGCCTTCCTCCGGGAGTCGGCGCCGGAGGAGGGGATGGACGCCGATCTCGTCCTCTGCGTGAACAACTTCTCGCGGTTCGCCCAGCCCACGGAGCTGGATCTGCGCCAGTTCGCCGGCATGAGCCCGGTGGAGCTGATCGGTCAGGTGCGGTTCCCGGCGATCGGTCAGTGGCCGTATCTGCTGACCCTGGCCGGTCACGGCTTCTACTGGTTCCGTCTGAAGAAGGCGCTTACCACCCGCGACTGACGGGCCGCCGGACAAGTGCCCCGGGTGGGGCGGGTTTCTCCCGCGCCACCCTGGGCACTGTGACCCACAACCCCTTCAGCCCGTCCTGGGGGGAATCAGGTCCATACGGGCCTTCTTGTCGGGCCCATACGGATCTTCCCTCCCGACACGTCCCGCACATCCGGACAGCCGAAGCCGCCATCCGGGACACTCTGCGCATTTGTACTCGATTCTGCGCCCCCCGGGGAAAGGACGCGATGCCATGCCGGAGACCGCATCCACCACCCGGGCCCCGGCCGCCCTCCTCCCGTCACTCGCTCCCCTGCTCCATGAATGGCTGCCTCGGCAGCGCTGGTTCGCGGGCAAGGGGAGGCGGGTCACCGGATTCACGCTGGAAGCGGCCACCGAGCTGCTGCCGCTGGACGGCACGGGACCCGGGCTGCTGCATCTGCTGGTACGGGTCGAACAGCCGGGCCGCCCGGCCGGAACACCCGCGGACTGTTATCAACTGCTGCTCGGCGTCAGATCACAGCTGCCGCCGCGCCTCGGCCCCGCCCTGATCGGGCGGATCCGGCAGGGCCCCCTGGCGGGCCGCGCCGTCTACGAAGGGCTGCGCGACCCGCGGCTCGCCGGACTGCTCTACGAACGCCTGCGCACACCGGGCCGGATCGGGCCGCTCCGGTTCCATCGGACCGCCGAACTTCCCGCCTCCCTCGCACCGAGGGTGCTGGACGCCGAGCAGTCCAACTCCTCGCTCGTCTTTGGCGATACGTACATCCTCAAGATCTTCCGCCGGGTCAGCCCCGGCGCCAACCCGGATCTGGAGCTGCCGCTCGCCCTGGCCCGGGCGGGGTGTGCCCGGGTGCCCGCGCCGGTCGCCTGGTTCGAGTCGGGCGCCAGCACCCTCGGTGTGCTCCAGCCGTTCCTGCGGGACTCGCGGGACGGCTGGCGGCTCGCGCTCGACGCGCTCACCGAGGGGCGGGAGTTCACCACCGAGGCCCACGCGCTCGGCCGGGCCACGGCGGAGGTGCACCTCGCCCTGGCGAACGCGCTGCCCACCGAGCGGCTGCACCGCACCCGGGCCGCGCATCTGGCCGAGGCGATGGAGCAGCGTCTGCACGCGGCGGCGCAGGCGGTGCCGGGGCTGCTGCCGTACGTCCCGGGGCTGCGGGCCGTCTTCGCGGCGGCGGGCGAGACGGTCGGCGCCGGACTGCTCCAGCGCGTCCACGGCGATCTGCACCTGGGGCAGACGCTGCGGGCTGCGGACGGCGGCTGGGCGGTGATCGACTTCGAGGGGGAGCCCGCGAAGCCGCTCGACGAGCGGTGCCGGCCGCAACCGGCGGTCCGCGACGTCGCGGGCATGCTCCGCTCCTTCGACTACGCGGCCCGCACCCACCGCCCGTGGAACGCCGAGTGGGCGGCCCGCTGCCGCGCCGCCTACTGCGCGGGCTACGCCGAGGCCTCCGGCGCCGACCCCCGCTCGGACCCCGCGCTCCTGCGCGCCTACGAGACGGACAAGGCGGTCTACGAAGTCGTCTACGAAGCCCGCCACCGACCCGACTGGCTCCCGGTCCCGATGGCGGCGATCCACCGCCTCGCGGGAGCGGAATGACGGCCCGGCCCGCGAAGCGGAGGCGGTGCCTCCGCGTGGCGCGCCCGCTTGGGCCCCGTTCGGCCGAGTGTCCTGTGCGGCTCGCCGCACGTTGCGGTTGCGTGGGAACCACCGGGTTCGCCGCGCGCCCACCCCTGCTCCCTTCCCTGCCCGTCCCCCTCGTACAGGAGGCCACCCCGTGACCGCCCGATCCGCACGCAAGACGGCCCGCACCACGACCGACGAAGTGCCCTCGGCGAAGACCGTGACGAAGGCGACGACGACGGCCGCGGCCAAGACGCCGGCGCCCCGCGGGGAGGCCGGAGGGGGCCGCGCGGCAGGCGTGCGCAAGGCCCCGCCGCTCGGCGCGGACGACAGGGCGCGGCTGCTCGCCGGGGAGCACCACGATCCGCACGCGCTGCTCGGCGCCCACCCGGTGCGCGGCGGCGTCGCGATCCGGGTCCTGCGTCCGTACGCCCGCGAGGTCACGGTCATCGCCAAGGGGAAGCGGACCACGCTGCACGACGACGGCGACGGCCTCTTCTCCGGGCTGCTGCCGCTGCTGCGCAAGGTGCCCGACTACGAACTGCGGGTGCGCTACGACGGCGACGAGCTCGCCGTGCAGGACCCGTACCGCTTCCTGCCCTCCCTCGGCGAGCTCGATCTGCATCTGATCGGCGAGGGCCGCCACGAGGAGCTGTGGAAGGCGCTCGGCGCCCGGCCGATGACCCACCAGGGCGTGGCCGGCACCCGCTTCACGGTCTGGGCCCCGAACGCCCGCGGGGTGCGCGTCACCGGCGACTTCACCTACTGGGACGGCACCGCGCTGCCCATGCGCTCGCTCGGCGCGACCGGTGTCTGGGAGCTGTTCGTGCCCGGCATCGGCGAGGGCGCGGTCTACAAGTTCGACATCGCCCGCCCCGACGGCTCCCACACCCTGCGCGCCGACCCGATGGCCCGCCGTACCGAGTGCCCGCCGAACACCGCGTCGATCGTCACGGAGTCGCACCACACCTGGGGCGACGCGGAGTGGATGGCGAGCCGGGGCGCCCGGCCGCACCACGAGTCGCCGTTCTCGGTCTACGAAGTCCATCTGGGCTCGTGGCGCCCGGGGCTGACCTACCGCCAACTGGCCGAGCAGCTGCCCGCGTACGTCCGCGACCTCGGCTTCACCCACGTCGAGCTGATGCCCGTCACCGAGCATCCCTTCGGCGGCTCGTGGGGCTACCAGGTCACCGGCTTCTACGCCCCCACCTCCCGGATGGGCACGCCCGACGACTTCAAGTATCTGATCGACGCGCTGCACAAGGCCGGGATCGGCGTCCTCATGGACTGGGTCCCGGCGCACTTCCCCCGGGACGACTGGGCGCTCGCGGAGTTCGACGGACGCCCGCTCTACGAGCACGAGGACCCGCGCAAGTCGGCGCACCCGGACTGGGGGACGCTGGAGTTCGACTACGGCCGCAAGGAGGTGCGGAACTTCCTGGTCGCCAACGCGGTGTACTGGTGCGAGGAGTTCCACATCGACGGCCTGCGGGTGGACGCGGTCGCCTCGATGCTCTACCTCGACTACTCGCGCGAGGGCGGCGACTGGGTCCCGAACGAGTTCGGCGGCCGGGAGAACCTCGACGCCGTCGCCTTCCTCCAGGAGATGAACGCGACGGTGTACCGGCGCTGCCCGGGGATCATCACCTTCGCCGAGGAGTCGACGGCCTGGGACGGCGTCACCCGCGCCACGGACCAGGTCGGACCTGGCGGCTTCGGCGGTCTGGGCTTCGGCATGAAGTGGAACATGGGCTGGATGCACGACTCGCTGGGCTATGTGTCCAAGGAGCCGGTGCACCGCAAGTACCACCACAACGAGATGACCTTCTCGATGGTGTACGCGTACAGCGAGAACTACATCCTGCCGATCTCGCACGACGAGGTCGTGCACGGCAAGCAGGCGCTGGTCTCGAAGATGCCGGGCGACTGGTGGCAGCAGCGCGCCAACCACCGCGCCTACCTTGGCTTCATGTGGGCCCACCCCGGCAAGCAACTCCTGTTCATGGGCCAGGAGTTCGCGCAGGGCGCGGAGTGGTCGGCGGACCACGGCCCGGACTGGTGGCTGCTCGACCCGGCGTACGACGCGGAGCCGGACCACCGGGGTGTGCGGGACCTCGTGCGCGACCTGAACACGGTGTACGGCCGCACTCCGGCGCTCTGGGAGCGCGACACCGTCCCGGAGGGCTTCCAGTGGGTGGTCGGGGACGCCGCCGAGGACAACGTCTTCGCCTTCCTCCGCTACGGCAAGGACGGCTCGCCGCTCCTCGCGGTCTGCAACTTCTCCCCGGTCGTACGCCACGACTACCGGCTCGGGGTCCCGGAGTCGGTGGCGGCCTGGACGGAGGTCCTCAACACGGACGCGGCGCGGTACGGCGGCAGCGACGTGGTGGGCACCGACCCGGTCAAGACCGAGACGGTGCCGTCCCACGGCCGTCCGGCGAGCGTGCGGATGACGCTGCCGCCGCTGGCGACGGTCTGGCTACGCCCGGCGTGAGATGACGCCGAGCCGCTGAGTGGCCCGGGTCAGCGCCACGTACAGGTCATTGACGCCGTGCGGGGCGCCGGCCCGGATGGCGTCCGGGTCGACGACGAGGACCGTGTCGAACTCCAGGCCCTTGGCCTGCCGGGGGTCGAGCAGGACCACCGGCCGGGTCAGGTCGGGCGCCGGGCCGTGGGATGCGTCGGGCAGCGCGGCGGTGAGCGCCGGGTGCAGGGCCGGCGGGGCGATCACCGCGAGGCGTCCCTCGGCCCGGCGCTCGGCGGCCACGGCGTCGGCGGCCTCCTTCACCGGGTCCTGCGCGGTCCGCTCCCAGGGCTCGACGCCCGTGGAGCGGACCGAGCGCGGCGGTTCGAAGCCGGGGTCGGCCGCGCGCCGGACCTCGGCGGCGACCGCCATGATCTCGGCCGGTGTGCGGTAGTTGACCCCGAGGCGTACGAGCTCCCAGCGGTCCTCCACGTACGGCGCGAGGATCTTCTCCCACGAGCCGACGCCGGCCGCGTCCCCCGTCTGGGCCGGGTCGCCGACCAGGGTCATGGAGCGGGTCGGACTGCGCCGCATCAGCAGCCGCCAGGCCATCGCGGACAGCTCCTGCGCCTCGTCGACGATGATGTGGCCGAAGGCCCAGGTGCGGTCGGCGGCGGCGCGCTCGGCGGCGCTGCGGTGGTCCTCCTCCTCATGGCGTTCGGCGAACCGCTCGGCGTCGATGATGTCGTGCGCGGAGAGGACCTCGGAGGCGTCCTTGTCCTGCTCCTCCTTGTCCTCGAACTCATAGGTCCGGGAGGCGTAGGAGACGTCGAGGACGCCCTGGGCGTACTGGATCTGCTTCTGGCGCTCGGCCTCCTCGGCCGCGCGGGCGGCCGAGTCGTCCTCGCCGAGGAGTTCGGCGGCCTCGTCGAGCAGCGGCACGTCGGCGGGGGTCCACTCCCCTCCGTCGCGCCGGATGGCGTGGGCGTCCGCCTCGGGGAGGTGGGTGGGCTCGGCGAGGTAGTCGGCGAGGAACTCCTGCGGGGTGAGCGGCGGCCAGAGCGTGTCGATGGCGGCGTGCACGTCGGGGTTGGCGGCGACGCCCTTGGCGAGCAGGGCGAGGTCGTCGGGCCCGAGGAAGTTCGGCCCGCCGTAGGGGTCGGCGCCGATGCGGTCGGCGAGCTGTTCGGCCAGCGCGTCGAGGAGGTGGAAGACGAAGTAGGGCCGGGCGAGGTTGTGCGGCAGGAAGGTCTCGCGGGCCTTGTGGCGGGCTTCGAGCGCCATGTCCCAGTCGATGACCAGGTCGCCGTCGTCGTGCGGCACGACGAGGGGCTCCCCGCGCTCGGGGACCTGCTGGCGGTCGCGTACGGCCAGGGCGAGGGCCTCGGCCATGGCGGCGGCGCCCTTGACCGCGGCGGCGCGCGGGGTGTCGGTGCCGGTGGCGCGGACGCCGGGGAAGAGTTCGCCGGGGGTGGCGAGGAGGACGCCGGTCTCGCCGAGGGAGGGCAGGACGTTGCCGATGTAGCCGAGGAAGGCCGGGTTGGGCCCGACGATGAGGACGGCGCGCTTGGCGAGCTGCTCGCGGTGCGCGTAGAGGAGGTACGCGGCCCGGTGCAGGGCGACGGCGGTCTTGCCGGTGCCGGGCCCGCCCTCGACGACGAGGACGCCGCGGTGCGGGGAGCGGATGATGCGGTCCTGCTCGGCCTGGATGGTCTGCACGATGTCGTGCATGCGGCCGGTGCGGGCGGCGTCGAGCGCGGCGAGCAGCACCTCGTCGGCGTCCCGGTTCTCGTGCCCGGTACGGGTGGAGTCGGCGAGGTCCAGCACCTCGTCGTGGAGGGCGGTCACCTCGCGGCCGCGGGTGGTGATGTGCCGGCGGCGGCTGAGCCCCATGGGTTCGTAGCCGGTGGCGAGATAGAAGGGGCGGGCGACTTCGGCGCGCCAGTCGACGACGAGCGGGGTGCGGTTCGGATCGTCCCTCCGGATTCCGATCCGGCCGATGTGGTGGTCGCGCCCGTCCCGGAAGACGAGCCGTCCGAAGCAGAGCCCGGTCTCTCCCGCGTTGAAGGCGGCGAGCAGCCCGGACTGCTCGGCGACCAGCACGTCCCGCTCCAGACGGCCCTGGCTGCTGCCGACGCCGGGGGTGCGCAGCGCCTGGTCGACGGCGGCCTCGGCCTGGTCCCGCAGGTCGTCGAGTCGCGCGTAGAGCTCCGTGATGAATTGCTGCTCTTTCCGAAATTGCTCGGTTGACAATTCGACTCCTGGCGCGATACAGTGCGTTTACTGAACTACTCCGCGATGTCGTTTTGCGAATGCGCGGAACCCATGAATATACGCGATGCATTACCCCGACTCAATTCTAGTCGGGGTATTTTTGTGTGCCATGGGGACCATGGGGAGAGACACGGCGTTCACCGCGGCGCGGAAGCTGCTCATCGCTCGGGGGGCGGACCGGCTGGAGCATCCGGGCGGCACCCTGCTCGCCCACCTGGAACGGGTGGAGGCCCGGCTGGCCGGCTGGGGCGCGCGGGACGAGCTCCGGCTCGCCGGCCTGTGCCACGCCTTCTACGGCACGGACGGCTTTCCGGAGGGCCTGCTGCCGCTGGACCGGCGCGATGTCCTCGTGGAGGCGATCGGGACGCGGGCCGAGGAGCTGGTCCATTTCTACGCGAGCTGCGACCGGAAGGGCTCGTACGCGGGGATGGCTCAGGAGGACGGGGTCTTCCGGGACCGGTTCGCCGGGGAGACGTCCACCCCCGACCGGCGGCGGCGAGCGGACTTCGCGGAGCTGACAGCCGCGAACGAGCTGGATCTGGCCGTGCAGAACCCCGGCTTCCGGGCGGAGTGGGGCGGCCCTCTTCTGCGGCTCTTCACCCGCTGGCGTTCGCTGCTGAGCGAGGCGGCGTTCGGGGACGCGCGCGAGACGCTGACGCTGAAGGGCGAGGAGCGCGAGGCGTTCCTGAACGGCCTGGAGCGGGGCGATGTCGTCACCGGTGTCGTCTCGCACATCGCGAGCTTCCATGTCACCTTCGTCGAACTGGGCGGCGTGGAGGGGATGATGAACATCCCGGAGGTGGCCTGGGGCGTGTACGACACACCGGGTGACGTGATCAGCGAGGGTCAGGAACTCCCCTTCGAGGTCCTGGGCGTCGACATGAGCCGGGAGAGGATCTTCCTCTCCCGCAAGAGCCTGGAGCCCGACCCGCTGCGGGCCTTCGCGCGCGGCGGCTTCGGAGGGGTCAGGACCGGTCGGGTGACCAGGCGGATCCCGTCCGGGGTCCTCGTCCTCGTCGCCGACGGCGTCGAGGCGCTCGTCGACCGCGACGACCTCGACGGCCGTGCGCCCCTGCCGGGGGACGAGCTGACCTTCGAGGTCACCGCCGTCAACGTGGCCACCCGCCGCCTCCGGATCACCCTGCGCGCATGACCCCGCGCACCCTCCGCCGGGCGGCCGCTCAAGCGGGCGGCAGCAGTGGTTTGCGCTCCACCGGGGACGACAGGACGATCGACGTGGTCGTCCGGCCCAGCGCGGAGGTCTGCTCCAGGACGTCTTCGAGGTGGATCGTGTCGGTGACGGCGACCTTGAGGATCCAGCAGTCCTCGCCCACCACGTGGTGGACCTCCAGGATCTCGGGCCGGGCGGTCAGCTCCAGGGTCCGCGGGTGCTTCAGGGTGTAGCCGCCGTGCGGGTCGACCCGGATGAAGGCCTGGATGCCGTACCCGAGCCGGGCGGGTGAGACATGAGCGCCGTAACCGGTGATCGCCCCGCACGCCTCCAGGCGGCGCACCCGCTCGGTGACGGCCGCGGGGCTGAGCCGCACCCGGCGGCCGAGCTCGCTGAGCTTGATGCGTCCGTCGCGCTGGACCAGCTCCAGGATCTGCCGGTCGACGCCGTCGAAGGCGGCCGCCGACGTTTCGTTGGCGGCGGGGCGCGGATGCCGTGGTTCTTTCGGTGCGGCGGCCTCGACTCCCATGGTTCCCCCTTCATCTGGCGACAGCACAACGTAACACTTGTCGTATGGACATTCTGATCATCGGTGGAAGTCGCTATTTCGGAAAGCGGCTGACGGCCCGTCTGTTGGAATCCGGTCACGCGGTGACGGTTCTCAACCGCGGTTCCTCCGCGCCTCCGGAAGGAGCGGCTCATCTCGTCGCCGACCGCAACGACGAGACCGCCCTGGAAAAGTCCCTGGGCGACCGCGCTTTCGACGCCGTCGTGGACCAGGTCTGTTATACGCCGCGCCAGGCGGAGATCGCCCGCCGGGTATTCGGGGCGCGCGCCCGGCGGTATGTGATGACGTCGACGGTGGAGGTGTACGAGTACGAGGACTCCGCCGTGCCCGTACGGGAGGAGGCCGTCGATCCCCGTACGGTCGCCGTCGACACGGGCCTTCCCTGGGACGACCCGGAGTTCCTCGACGGGCACTACGGCGAGGGGAAGCGGCAGGCCGAGGCGGTGTTCGCGGTCGATCCCCCGTTTCCGTTCGTGAGCGTGCGGGTGGCCCATGTGCTGGGCGGTGACGACGACTTCACCGGGCGGGTCGACCATTACGCGCGCCGCATCCGGGCCGGTGAGCCGATCGCCGTACCGGTGGTGAACCATCCGGCCACCTATGTGTATGTCGAGGAGATCGCCGCATTCCTGGCGTGGGCGGTGGAGGCGGAATTCACCGGGCCGGTGAACGCGCATTCCCACGGACTTCTCACGACGGCCGAGATATGCGCGGAGATCGAGAGGCGGGTGGGCGGGCGGACGGTGTTCCAGGAGGTGGAGGTCGGCCAGGTCTCGCCGTTCTCCTTCACCCGCTCGTACGGTATGGACAACGCCCGTGCGACGGCGCTCGGTTTCGAGTTCGGCCACTCCTCGGACTGGCTCGCTCAGGCCGTCTCCGAGACGGTGGGGGCGCGCTGATGCGGTACCGCACGCTCGGGGACGTACGGGTCGGCGCGATCGGGCTCGGCGCGATGCCGCTGTCCATCGAGGGCCGCCCCGACGCGAGGCGCGCCCTGGCGACCGTCCACGCGGCGCTGGACGCGGGCGTGACACTGATCGACACGGCCGACTCCTACCATCCGCCGGACGGCGCTCCGGGCGAGGGCGAGCTGCTGGTGGCGCGGGCCCTGCGGGCGTACGGAGGGAGTACGGACGACGTGCTGGTGGCGACGAAGGGCGGCCGGGGGCGGACGGCCGACGGCGGCTGGACGGTCGACGGCCGCCCTGAGCACCTGCGGCGGGCGGCCGAGGCCTCGCGCCGCCGACTCGGCGTCGAGGCGATCGGCCTGTACCAGCTGCACAAGCCCGACCCGGCCGTGCCGTACGCCGAATCACTCGGAGCCGTACGGGAGTTGCTCGACGCGGGAACGGTCAGGCTGGCCGGGATCTCCAATGTGGACGCGGAGAGGATCCGGCTCGCCCGGGAGATCCTGGGCGACCGGCTCGTCTCCGTGCAGAACCGGTACTCCCCCGCAGACCGCACGAGCGAGGCGGAGCTGCGGCTCTGCGCGGAGCTGGGGCTCGCCTTCCTGCCGTGGAGCCCGCTGGGCGGGATCTCGCGCAGCTCGCTCGACGGAGCGTCGGCCCATGCGGAGGATCCGCGGTTCGGGGCGTTCCACCGGGTGGCGCGGGCGCGCGGGGTGAGCCCCCAGCGGGTGGCGCTCGCGTGGCTGCTCACGCGGTCGCCGACGGTGCTCCCGATCCCTGGGGCGAGCCGGCCGGAGACCGTACGGGACTCGGCGGCGGCCGCCGAACTCGTCCTCCACGAGGAGGAGTCGGCGGCGCTGAGCGTTCGGTGACCGAAGACACCGGACCCATTGACGGGGCCGGTGTCTCCAACTACAAAAGCTTCCTGAGAGCGCTCTCAACCCCCCGCACACCCCGCGCACCATCGCCCCGGAGGTGTTCTTCTTGAGCCGCGTCCGACGTACCCCCCTGCTCGCCTCACTCCTCGCCGCCGCGCTCGCGGCGGGCGCCCTGCTGGGTCTCGGCGGCGCCGGCGCCGCCAGTGGCGCCGTCCCGCCGGCACCGGGCTGGTCGCTCCAGTGGAGCGACGACTTCAACGGCCCCGACCGGTCCCTCCCGAACACGGCCGAGTGGCAGATCGACACCGGTCACGGCTACCCCGGCGGGCCCGCCAACTGGGGAACGGGAGAGATCCAGAACTACACGTCGAGCCCCGACAACCTCCGCCTGGACGGAACCGGGAACCTCCGGATCACCCCGCTCAAGGACGGCGCCGGGAACTGGACCTCGGCCCGGATCGAGACCAAGCGGGCCGACTTCAAGGCTCCGGCGGGCGGAACCCTGCGCATCGAGGGCCGGATCCAGATGCCGAACGTGACCGGGGACGCGGCGCTCGGCTACTGGCCGGCGTTCTGGGCGCTCGGCGCGCCCTACCGGGGCAACTACTGGAACTGGCCCGCCATCGGCGAGTTCGACATCATGGAGAACGTCAACGGCGTCAACTCCGTCTGGGGCGTGCTGCACTGCGGGGTGAACCCGGGCGGGCCGTGCGGCGAGACGACCGGCATCGGCGCGAGCCGCACCTGCCCCGGGGCGAGCTGCCAGTCGGCCTTCCACACCTACCGCTTCGAGTGGGACCGCTCGGTCTCCCCCAACGAGCTGCGCTGGTACGTCGACGACCAGCTCTTCCACAGTGTGAACGAGACCCGGGTGGGCGCCCAGGCGTGGGCCGACATGACCAGCCACGCCGGCTACTTCATCCTGCTGAACGTGGCGATGGGCGGGGCCTTCCCGGACGCGCTGGCGGGGAAGACGCCGACGGCGGCGACCGTTCCGGGGCGGCCCATGCTGGTCGACTACGTGGCGGTGTGGACCCGGGGCGGCGGCTCGACCACCACCCCGCCGCCGACGACCCCGCCCCCGTCGGGCTCCTCCCAGCTCCATCTGCGGACGGGCGGAGGCGCGGGGGACGCCCAGTCGACCGGTTCGGCCGTCACCCTGGCCTCGGCCGGCGGCGCCAACCACGACGGGACCCCGGCCAGCCCGCAGGTCTTCACCTCGGGACCGATCACACGGAGCTACAACGGCGGCTCGACGCAGTTCGACCTCTTCGTGGACGCGGGGTCGGTGGTCGCCAACGGGCAGCAGGTACGGGTGAGTTACGACCGTACGGGCGACGGGAGCTGGGAGCGTACGGAGACGTACCAGTACTTCGCGACCGATCCGGTGCCCGGCTACGAGCACTACACGCAGGCGAAGGGCCTGAAGTCGGCGACCGGCAGCCACGGGAACCTGGTGAACGGCCGGGTCCGGATCGAGGTGTGGAACGCGATCGGGAACGGGCCGAGCACCCTGGGCGTCGGCAACCAGTCGGTCGTCCGCATCCCCTTCGGCTGAGGGGCGGGCGCGTACGGGGATCACGGCGGTCCCGGCGGCCGTGGTCCTGACGACCGCGGCGGTCCCGGCCGCGGCGGTCGCGCCGTGGACGAGTGACGACCCCGGCCGGAAGGCCGGGGTCGTCTCCGTCCCCCCGGGGCCCGGATCCGGCTCAAGGCCCGGGAACCGGGGTGGTCTGGGTCGGGCGCCGGCTCGGACGCCCGGACGCCCGGCGGGGCGTGCCCCTTCCGCGGTCGGCTCAGACGCCCGCCCGGGCCTTCTCCTCGCCCTCCTCGGCGCGCTGGTCCGGCACGTCGGACGGCGCGTGGGCGTGGTCGTCGACCAGGGTCGTCTCGTCGAAGGGGACGCGGCCGGCCAGGACCTCGGAGACCCGCGCCTTGTCGATCTCCTTGGTCCAGGTGCCGACCAGGACGGTCGCGACGGCGTTGCCCGCGAAGTTGGTCAGCGCGCGGGCCTCGCTCATGAAGCGGTCGATGCCGACGATCAGACCGACACCGTCCACCAGCTCGGGGCGGTGCGACTGCAGTCCGCCCGCGAGGGTCGCGAGGCCGGCGCCGGTCACACCGGCCGCGCCCTTGGAGGCGATGACCATGAAGACGAGGAGCGAGATCTGCTCGCCGACCGACAGCGGGTTGCCCATCGCCTCGGCGACGAAGAGCGAGGCCATCGTCAGGTAGATCGCGGTGCCGTCGAGGTTGAAGGAGTAGCCGGTCGGCACGGTGATGCCGACGACCGGCTTGCTCACGCCGAGGTGCTCCATCTTCGCGATCAGCCGCGGCAGCGCCGACTCGGACGAGGACGTGGAGAGGATCAGCAGGAACTCGCGGCCCAGGTACTTCAGGAGGGCCATGATGTTCACCCCGGCGACCAGCCGCAGGAGCGCGCCGAGCACCACGAAGACGAACAGCGCGCACGTCACGTAGAAGCCGATCATGATGACGGCGAGCGACTTGAGTGCGTCGACGCCGGTGGCGCCGACGACGGCCGCGATGGCGCCGAACGCGCCGACCGGGGCCACCCACATGATCATCGCGAGGATGCGGAAGACCAGCCGCTGGATGTGCCCGATCCCGCGCAGCACCGGCTCCCCGGCCTTCCCCATGGCCTGGAGCGCGAAGCCGGCGAGGAGGGCGACGAGCAGGGTCTGGAGGACCTCGCCCTCGGTGAAGGCGGAGACCAGCGTCTTGGGGATGACGCCGAGCAGGAAGTCCACCGTGGACTCGCTCGCGCCTTCCGCCTGCTGCGAGCCGGCCTCGGCCACCTCCTTGGTCAGGTGGAGGCTGGAGCCCGGCTCCAGGATGTTGCCGACGACCAGGCCGATCGCGAGGGCAACGGTCGACATGACGAGGAAGTACCCGAGCGCGAGGCCGCCGACGGCACCGACCTTGGCCGCCTTCCTGACCGATCCGACACCGAGAACGATCGTGCAGAAGATGATCGGCGAGATCATCATCTTGATGAGGTTCACGAAGCCGGTTCCCAGCGGCTTCAGCTCGACGGCGACGCCGGGCGCGAGAAAGCCGACCGCGATGCCGAGAACCACGGCTGCGATGACTGCGATGTACAGGTAATGGGTACGGTCCCGTCGTGCGGCCACGGGGTCCTCCTCGTGCTGATGGGTTAATCCACGTCCCGGTGGATCCCCGCGACTATCCATCAGCCTGTGACCGGGGTCACCCTTACGTTCCTTTCGTTCACGCGATTCCTCGCGGACCGGAGAACGCCGGAAAGCGAGGGGCCGAATCGGAGAACGATTCGGAAACGCGATTCCGGCCTCACATCGGGCCAGGCACACTTACGGACATGCGCATTCCCCTCCCCCGGCCCCGCAGCCTCGCCGGCCAGCTCTTCGCGATGCAGGTCGTGCTGGTGGCGGCGATCGTGGCGGGATGCGCCGTCTTCGCGTACGTCAGCGACCGCGCCCAGGCCGAGGAGACCGCGCGCCGGCAGGCCACGGCGACCGCCGTGGCCGTCGCCGAGTCCCCCGCGGTGGTCGCGGCGGTGCGCTCGGCGGACCCGACGGCCTCGCTCCAGCCGTACGCCGAGTCGGTGCGGCACCGCACGGGGGTCGCGTTCGTGGTGATCATGGCCCCGGACGGGAAGCGGTGGACGCATCCGGAGCCGGACCAGATCGGACGCACCTACCTCGGCCACATCGAGGAGGCCGTGCGGGGACGGACCTTCTCCGAGACCCACATGGGAGTCCTCGGGCCCTCCGTCCGCACGATCGCCCCGGTGCGCGACCAGGGCCGGGTCGTCGCGCTGGTCAGCGCGGGCATCACCATCGAGAAGATCAGTGAGCAGATACGGGAGCAGGTCACGGCCCTGCTGGGGATGGCGGGCGCGGCCCTGGCGCTCGGCGGCGCGGGTACGTACGTCATCAACGCCCGGCTGCGGCGGCACACGCACGGGATGAACGCCGCCGAGCTGAGCCGGATGCACGACTACCACGAGGCCGCGCTGCACGCGGTGAGCGAGGGGCTCGTGATGCTGGACGGGCAGCGCAGGATCGCCCTGATCAACGACGGGGCGCGGGAGCTCCTCGGCCTCGACGCGGACGTGGTGGGCACCTCGGCGGCGGATCTCGGGCTGCCGCTCTCCCTGACCAGCGCACTGCTCGCCTCGGAGCCGCGGGTGGACGAACTGCATCTGACGGCCGAGCGGGTGCTCGTCGTCAACACCCGGCCGGTGGTGGGCGGCGAGCGGCGCGGCACGGTCGTCACGCTCCGGGACCGTACGGAACTCCAGGCGCTGTCCGGCGAGTTGACCTCGGAACGGGGCTTCACCCAGGCGCTGCGCTCGCAGGCCCACGAGGCGGCGAACCGGCTGCACACGGTGGTCTCGCTGATCGAGCTCGGCCGCGTGGAAGAGGCGGTCGGCTTCGCCACCGCCGAGCTGGAGCTGGCCCAGGCGCTCACCGACCGGGTCGTCGACGCGGTCGCCGAGCCGGTCCTCGCGGCGCTGCTCCTCGGCAAGGCGGCGCAGGCCAACGAGCGGGGTGTGGAGCTGGTCCTGACCGACGACAGCCGCATCGACGACGGGCTGCTGCCGCCGGGGGTCCCGTCCCGGGACCTGGTGACGATCCTCGGCAACCTGATCGACAACGCGGTCGAGGCGGCGAGCACGGCCACGGGCGGGCTCCCGGGGGACGCGGCGCCCGAGGAACCGGCAACCGAGGAAGCGGCGGCGCCCCGGAGCCCGCTCCCCCAGGACCCGCCGGCGGCCGGGTCGGTCGGGGCGCGGCCCCATGTGACCGTCACCGCCCTCGCGCGGGACGGCGAGTTGCTGATCCGGGTCGGGGACACCGGGCCGGGGGTCGCCGACGGCGACCGGGATGCGGTCTTCGAACGCGGCTGGTCCACCAACGGCGCCGGCCGGGGCCTCGGCCTCGCCCTGGTCCGCCAGGCCGCCGCCCGCGCGTCCGGCACGGTGACCCTGGGCCGCTCCCCGGAGGGCGGCGCCGAGTTCACCGTACGGCTGCCGCTGGCCCCCCGGCCGGCCCGTGTGACCGCGGCGGTGACGGCGTGAACCGGCCCGGCTCGTCCATCCGCGTGCTGGTCGTCGAGGACGACCCGGTCGCCGCCGACGCGCACGCCCTCTACGCCGGGCGGGTGCCGGGCTTCGTCGTCACCGGCGTCGCGCACTCGCGGGCCGCCGCCGTGCGGGCCCTGGACCGGACCCCCGTCGACCTCATCCTGCTCGACCTCTACCTCCCCGACGGCCACGGCCTGCACCTCCTGCGCTCACTGCGCGCCGCGGGGCACTCCGCCGACGTCATCGCCGTGACCTCCGCCCGCGACCTCGCGATCGTCCGCGAGGGCGTGTCGCTCGGAGTCGTCCAGTACGTGCTGAAACCGTTCACCTTCGCGACCCTGCGGGACCGGCTCACCCGTTACGCCGAGTTCCGCGCCACCGCCGGGGAGGCGTCCGGCCAGGACGAGGTCGACCGGGCACTGGCCACGCTGCGCACCCCGCAGCCCGCCGCGCTCCCCAAGGGCCTGAGCGCGCCGACGCTCGAGGCCGTCACCCGTACCCTCCGCGAGGCCCCCGGCGGGCTGACCGCCGCCGAGGCGGCGACCGCCGTCGGGATCTCCCGGATCACCGCCCGCCGCTACCTCGAACATCTGGTCACGGACGGACGGGCCGCGCGGGCCCCTCAGTACGGGCAGATCGGCCGGCCGGAGCTCCAGTACCGCTGGATCACCACCACGCGCCACGGACACTGAGCGCTCGCCGCGCACCGGGCCCCCGCGCACGCGGTCTTGACGCCGGTCGCCCACCCGTCCAAGATCCGGTTGTGGAAGCGTCACGCCCGTGCGCGCCAGATGCCCGATCTGTCGGGATCCGCGACGTTACCCTTCGGTTCGCACGTTTCTACGACATCCGTCGTTGGGTGAACGCACCGTAGCCAAAGGTCACGGACCGCTTCTACGGTGGCGACGTGCAGCCCTCCCCTCCTTCTCCCCCGTTCAACGCTCCCGCCGCCCGACGGCTCCGCGAGGGCCTCGGCATGGCCCCCGGCCATGTCGCCTACGGCCTGCGCGCGCAGTACGGACTCGCCATCACCCCCGACACCGTCGTCGCCTGGGAGCGCGGCCGGCTCGCCCCGACCTCGAACGAGCTCACCGCGCTGGCCGGCGTCCTGTGGTGCGCCCCCGGCGAGCTCCTCGCCGCCGCCACCACGCTGCGCGAGCACCGGATGACCCGCGGGCTCGCGCCCGACGACCTGGCGCGGCGGGTCGGCATGGACACCCAGACGTATCTCCGGATGGAGGAGTCCGGCCGCTGGCGCGGCAACGAGAGGCAGACCGCGGCGCTCGCCGAGGTTCTCGCCCTCGGGCCCCGTGCCCTGCTGACGGCGACCGGCCGGGACGACGACCTCGCGGCGCTGCTGCGGGACGCGGCGACGACCCGCTGGCAGGCGTATGTCCGGCCGGCGGTCAAGATGCTGCCGCTGCCCAAGCGGGTCCTGGAGTCCGCGCTGCAGCGGCTGCACACCGACTACCACGCCAAGATGGCGGCGACGAGCAGCTGGGGCGCCTCGGGCGACAGCGGCGCGGCCGGGCGGGAGTACCTGGACGACATCGTGGAGCACTTCTGGGCCGCGACGGGCATGTGACGCGCCGCTCTCCCCGGCAGGGCGCGTCGTGCTCCTCACCGGCGCGCGGGTCCCTGGCCCGAGCCGGGCGTCGAGCGCCCGCTCAGGAGGTGTCCCCGCCGGTGCGGCGGTCGAAGCTGAAGAGCTGGGCCGCGGAGTCCGCCCGGCAGGGCGACTGGGCCAGGCGGGACCAGGCCGCCGCGGGGTCGCCGAGGACGGTCAGGCAGAGGCCGTCGATCTGCGAGCCCACGGGGACGATGCGGTAGCCCTCGACCGGGGTGCCGAAGGGCTCCAGGGCGAACCGCTCGACGCGGCTCGGGTCGCCGCACTCCGAGTCCTGCAGGGGGGCGTCCGGGGCGCGGCCGCCGGACGGGATGCCCGAGCAGCCGGGGCCGTAGTCCGGGTGGTCGGAGAGGATCTGCCAGCGGCCGCCGCCGAGGCTTTTGAGGGAGTAGCGGGGGACGACCGCGTCCGCGCACTCCACCTGGTAGACCTGGCCGCTCCTGTCGCCCCGCCGCTCGTTGAGGCAGAGGTCCGAGCCGATCACCCGTATGTGTACGTCGCCGGCCGCCGGGGCCGTCAGCCGGGGCGGTGCCGTCCCGCTGCCGTCCCGGACGACGGCGAGGACGACGCTGACGGCGGCGAGGACGAGTCCGGCGACGGCCACGAGCGCGACGAGCGTCCGCCCTATCCGCCACCTGGGCGCGGGGGGCGGCTGATCCGGGCCGGGGTCGGGAGACCCGGGCCACGCGGTGCCGGCCCCGGCGTCCGTTCCGTCGTCCGTCTCGCACCCGGCCCCGGCCCCGGTCCCGGGCTCGGTGCCGGCCTCCGCCTCGGTCCTCGCCTCAACGGCCGCGTCCTGCCCGGCGGGGCCCGTCGCACCGAGCCCGGGACCGGGGCCGGGTGCGGAGACCTCCCGTACACCTCGTACCGCCAGCTCCTCGCGGACCTCCTGCCAGCTCCCCAGCTCAGCCGGGTCCACCCCGCAGGCGAGGACGAAGGTGGTGAGCAGCTCCTCGCGGGGGACGGTCGTGCGGGCCAGCATGTTCGCGACCGTCGAGCGGGGCAGGACGTCTCCCCGCGCCTCCGCGCGGACGGACAGCTCGCGGTAGGTCAGTCCCGACCAGTCCTTGAGGGCCTGGAGCCGGGCGACGAAGGCGGCCGGGTCGGTGGCCTCCCTCGGGTCGGGCGCGCTGCGCCCTCCGGCGTCCCCCTCGGTCATGCGACTTCCCCCGCCCCTCCCGCGAAACCGGCCGTCGGACACGCCCGGAACGGAGTTGGGACATGTCCGGGACAGGCGTAAGCCTTGTTGATTGTGGTGTTCAACTCAAGAGTGGAAATCGGCAATTCCGGTCACGGGGCTGGAATTGCCGAGCCGGGGACGGACGGTCCCGATCGTCCGCGAGCCGGGGACGGCCCGGACCGTCCGCGACGAAGACGGACGGCCCCGACCCTCCACGGGGGAGACGATCGGGGCCGCTCCGCGCCGGGGCCGGGGGGTCGTACCGGCTCGTGGTCAGAAGACCGACTCCGCCTCCGACATCCGGTTCCCCGGCACCGTCTTCAGCCGCGTCACGGCCTCGGCCAGGGGTACCATCTGGATGTCCGTGCCCCGCAGCGCCGTCATCCGCCCGAACTCGCCGCGGTGCGCCGCCTCCACCGCGTGCCAGCCGAAGCGGGTGGCGAGCACCCGGTCGTACGCCGTGGGCGTGCCGCCGCGCTGGACGTGTCCGAGGATGACGGGCCGCGCCTCCTTGCCGAGGCGTCGCTCCAGCTCGACCGCGAGCCGGTTGCCGATGCCCTGGAAGCGCTCGTGGCCGTACTGGTCGATCTCGCCCTTCTGGTACTCCATGGAGCCCTCGGCCGGGTGCGCGCCCTCGGCGACGCAGATCACGGCGAACTTCTTGCCGCGCGCGAAGCGCTCCTCGACCATCTTGACCAGGTCGTCGACCTGGAACGGCCGCTCGGGCAGGCAGATGCCGTGGGCGCCGCCGGCCATGCCGGACTCCAGCGCGATCCATCCGGCGTGACGGCCCATCACCTCGACGACCATCACGCGCTGGTGGGACTCGGCGGTGGTCTTCAGACGGTCTATGGCCTCCGTCGCGACGCCCACGGCGGTGTCGAAGCCGAAGGTGCGGTCGGTGGAGGAGATGTCGTTGTCGATCGTCTTGGGGACCCCGACGACGGGCATGCCGGCGTCGGAGAGCATCCGGGCGGCGGTCAGGGTGCCCTCGCCACCGATCGGGATGAGGACGTCGATGCCGTACTTCCGCGCCAACTCCGGCGCGGACTCGGCGGCTTCGGAGAGCCGGTCGCGCTCCAGGCGGGCGGAGCCGAGGATGGTGCCGCCACGGGCGAGGATGCCGCTGACGGCATCGAGGTCGAGGGGGCGGTAGTGCCCGTCGAGGAGACCCTTGAACCCGTCCTCGAAGCCGATGACTTCGTCGCCGTGGCCGGTCAGCGCCCGGTGCACGACCGACCGGATCACTGCGTTCAGGCCGGGGCAGTCGCCGCCTGCGGTGAGAACTCCGATGCGCATCGTGCTGTGTCTCCTGCTCGGTAGCGGTACGTGTGAGCCCTGTCGATTCTTCCACGCCGGGCCCGGCGTGGGCTTCCGCGACTGCTCCGCGCGTCCGGGGGGAAGGCGAGCGAGGGGCCCTCCGTGCCCCGTCTTCCCGGTCATCCGTCCGGCAAGCGCCCTACCCAGCCACGGAGGTATTGTCAAGGGGGTATGGCTGCCCTATCGGGCTTTTTTGACGTCATTCGATTGACGTGACTGGACAGGAGAGCATGGCGTGACGCGCAGCGTGTACGTGACCGGGATCGACCGCGGAGACGGCCGACAGGTCGTCGAGCTGGGAGTCATGGAGCTCCTCACCCGCCAGGTGGACCGGGTGGGGGTGTTCCGGCCCCTGGTGCACGACGGACCCGACCGCCTGTTCGATCTCCTGCGGGCGCGCTACCGGCTCTCCCAGGACCCGGCGACCGTCTACGGCATGGACTACCGCGAGGCCGCCGCGCTCCAGGCCGAGCGCGGCACCGACGAGCTGGTCTCCCGGCTCGTCGACCGCTTCCACGCGGTGGCGCGGGAGTACGAGGTCGTGCTCGTGCTCGGTACGGACTTCGCCGCCACCCCGCTCCCCGACGAGCTGGCGATCAACGCGCGGCTCGCCAACGAGTTCGGCGCCTCGGTGATACCCGTGGTCGGCGGCAAGGGCCAGCCCGCCGAATCCATACGGGCCGAGGCCCGCAACGCCTTCCGCGCGTACGAGGTGCTCGGCTGCGACGTCCTCGCGATGGTCGTCAACCGGGTGGCCGCCGACGACCGCGCCGCCATCGCCGAGCGGCTCGCCGCCCGGCTGCCCGTCCCCTGCTATGTCCTGCCCGACGAGCCGGCCCTCTCCGCGCCCACCGTCGCCCAGATCAGCCACCACCTCGGCGCCGAGGTGGTGCTCGGTGACGGCGCCGGCCTGGCCCGGGACGCGCTCGACTTCGTCTTCGGCGGCGCGATGCTGCCGAACTTCCTCAACGCGCTGACCCCCGGCTGCCTGGTGGTCACCCCCGGTGACCGCGCCGACCTCGTCGTGGGCGCGCTCGCCGCCCACTCCGCCGGCACCCCGCCCATCGCCGGTGTGCTGCTCACCCTGAACGAGCGGCCCAGCGATGCGATCCTCACCCTGGCCGCCCGTCTGGCGCCCGGCACCCCGGTCATCTCGGTGCCCGGCAACAGCTTCCCCACGGCCGCCGAACTCTTCTCCCTCGAAGGCAAGTTGAACGCCGCGACGCCGCGCAAGGCGGAGACGGCGCTCGGTCTCTTCGAGCGGCACGTGGACACGGCCGATCTGCTGAAGCGGATCTCGGTGGCCCGCAGCGGCCGGGTGACCCCCATGATGTTCGAGCACGACCTCCTGGAGCAGGCGCGCGCCGACCGCCGCCGGGTGGTGCTCCCCGAGGGCACCGAGGAGCGGGTGCTGCGCGCCGCCGACGTGCTGCTGCGCCGCGACGTCTGCGACCTGACGCTGCTGGGCGACGTCGAGGTGATCCGCAAGCGGGCCGCCGACCTGGGCATCGACCTGTCCTCGCCGTCGACGCAGCTGATCGACCCGCAGACCTCCGAGCTGCGTGACTCCTTCGCCGGGAAGTACGCCGGGCTGCGCGCCCACAAGGGTGTGACGGTGGAGCTCGCGTACGACGTCGTGGCGGACGTGAACTACTTCGGCACCCTGATGGTGCAGGAGGGCCTGGCCGACGGCATGGTCTCCGGCTCGGTGCACTCCACGGCGGCGACCATCCGCCCGGCCTTCGAGATCATCAAGACGAAGCCGGACGCCTCGATCGTCTCCTCGGTCTTCTTCATGTGCCTCGCCGACAAGGTGCTCGTGTACGGCGACTGCGCGGTCAACCCGGACCCGAACGCCGAGCAGCTCGCGGACATCGCCGTGCAGTCGGCGGCGACCGCGGCCCGGTTCGGTGTCGAGCCGCGGATCGCGATGCTCTCGTACTCCACCGGCACCTCGGGCTCCGGCGCGGACGTCGACAAGGTGCGGGAGGCGACCAAGCTGGTCCGGGCGTCCCACCCGGGGCTGCGGATCGAGGGCCCGATCCAGTACGACGCGGCCGTCGAGCCGTCCGTCGCCGCGACCAAGCTGCCCGGCTCGGAGGTGGCCGGGCAGGCGACCGTGCTGATCTTCCCCGACCTGAACACCGGCAACAACACCTACAAGGCCGTGCAGCGCTCGGCCGGCGCCGTGGCCGTCGGCCCGGTCCTGCAGGGGCTGCGCAAGCCCGTGAACGACCTCTCGCGCGGCGCGCTCGTCAGCGACATCGTCAACACGGTCGCCATCACGGCGATCCAGTCCCAGGACCCGTCCCGGGCCCAGTCCCAGGCCCAGTCCCAGGTTCCGTCCCAGGCTCAGGAGCTCCCCGCATGACCGGCACCACCGCCACCCGTGTCCTCGTCCTCAACTCCGGCTCCTCGTCGGTGAAGTACCAGCTCCTGGACATGCGGGGGAACAGCCGGCTCGCGGTCGGCCTGGTGGAGCGGATCGGGGAGGCGTCCTCCCGGCTCGTGCACACCCCGCTCCAGGGAGGGGAAGGGGCCAGGCGCGAGAGGACCGGGGCGATCGCCGACCACGCGGCCGCGCTGAAGGCGGTGGCCGAGGAGCTGGCGGCCGACGGTCTGGGCCTGGACTCCCCCGAGCTGGCCGCGATCGGACACCGGGTGGTGCACGGCGGGCTGCGGTTCAGCGCGCCGACCGTGATCGACGACGAGGTGCTGGCGGAGATCGAGCGGCTCGTCCCCGTGGCCCCGCTGCACAACCCGGCCAACCTCACGGGCATCCGTACGGCGATGGCCCTGCGCCCGGATTTGCCGCAGGTGGCCGTCTTCGACACCGCCTTCCACACGACGATGCCGGAGTCGGCGGCGCGGTACGCGATCGACGTGGAGACCGCGGACGCCCACCGCATCCGGCGCTACGGCTTCCACGGCACCTCGCACGCGTACGTCTCGCGCGAGGCGGCGAAGCTGCTCGGCAAGGCGCCGGAGGAGGTGAACGTGATCGTGCTGCACCTGGGCAACGGCGCGTCGGCGTCCGCCGTCCGGGGCGGCCGCTGCGTGGACACCTCGATGGGGCTCACCCCGCTGGAGGGCCTGGTGATGGGCACCCGCTCCGGCGACATCGACCCGGCGGTCACCTTCCACCTCAAGCGGGTCGCGGGCATGTCCGAGGACGAGGTGGACGTCCTGCTCAACAAGAGGAGCGGGCTCGTCGGCCTCTGCGGCGACAACGACATGCGGGAGATCCGCCGCCGGATCGAGGAGGGCGACGAGCGCGCCCGGCTGGCGTTCGACATCTACATCCACCGGCTGAGGAAGTACATCGGGGCGTACTACGCGGTACTCGGGCGGGTGGACGCGGTGGTGTTCACGGCGGGTGTCGGTGAGAACGCGGCTCCCGTACGGGAAGCTGCCATCGCCGGCCTGGAGGAGCTGGGTCTGGCGGTGGACGCCGGCCTGAACGCCGTACGGTCCGACGAGGCACGGCTGATCTCGCCGGAGTACGCGCGGGTCGCGGTCGCCGTGGTGCCGACGGACGAGGAGCTGGAGATCGCCAGGCAGAGCTACGCGCTGGTGCACGGAGGAGTGAACGCCTGAGCGGGCCCCCGCCCATTTGTACTTTCCACCAGACGGAATATTCCGCAGTGAAACAAACCGATAGGATCCGCCTCATGCGCCGTTCCAAAATCGTCTGCACGCTGGGCCCCGCCGTCGACTCGTATGAGCAGCTGAAGGCTCTCATCGAGGCCGGCATGAACGTGGCCCGTTTCAACATGAGCCACGGAACCCAGGCCGAGCACCAGGAGCGGTACGACCGTCTCCGCAGGGCGGTGGCGGACACCGGCCGCGCCGTGGGCGTGCTCGCCGACCTCCAGGGCCCCAAGATCCGTCTGGAGACCTTCGCGGAGGGCCCGGTCGAGCTGGTGCGCGGTGACGAGTTCACCATCACCACCGAGGACGTCCCGGGCGACAAGTCCATCTGCGGCACCACGTACAAGGGCCTGCCGGGCGATGTCTCCAAGGGCGACCAGATCCTGATCAACGACGGCAACGTCGAGCTGCGGGTCGTCGAGGTGGACGGGTCCCGGGTCAAGACGATCGTCGTCGAGGGCGGCGTGATCTCCGACCACAAGGGCATCAACCTGCCCGGCGCGGCGGTGAACGTCCCGGCCCTGTCGGAGAAGGACGTCGAGGACCTCCGCTTCGCGCTCCGGATGGGCTGCGACATGGTCGCCCTCTCCTTCGTCCGCAACGCCGACGACGTCAAGGACGTCCACAAGGTGATGGACGAGGAGGGCCGCCGGGTCCCGGTCATCGCCAAGGTGGAGAAGCCCCAGGCGGTGGAGAACATGGCGGACGTGGTCGCCGCCTTCGACGCCGTCATGGTGGCCCGTGGCGACCTCGCGGTGGAGTACCCGCTGGAGAAGGTCCCGATGGTGCAGAAGCGCCTCGTGGAGATGTGCCGCCGCAACGCCAAGCCCGTCATCGTCGCCACCCAGATGATGGAGTCGATGATCACCAACTCCCGCCCGACGCGCGCCGAGGCCTCCGACGTGGCCAACGCGATCCTGGACGGCGCGGACGCGGTCATGCTGTCGGCGGAGTCGTCCGTGGGCGCGTACCCGATCGAGACCGTGAAGACGATGTCGAAGATCGTCGTCGCGGCCGAGGAGGAGCTGCTCTCCAAGGGCCTGCAGCCGCTCGTGCCGGGCAAGAAGCCGCGTACGCAGGGCGGTTCGGTGGCCCGCGCGGCCGCCGAGATCGCCGACTTCCTGAACGGCAAGGCGCTGATCGCCTTCACGCAGTCCGGCGACACCGCTCGCCGCCTCTCGCGCTACCGCGCGCAGCAGCCGATCCTCGCCTTCACCACCGACGAGTCCACCCGCAACCAGCTCACCCTGAGCTGGGGCGTGGAGTCCTTCCTCGTCCCGTTCGTGGAGACCACGGACGCGATGGTCGACATCGTCGACGCGGAGCTGCTGAAGCTCCAGCGCTACAACGAGGGCGACATCATGGTCATCACGGCCGGCTCGCCCCCCGGCGTCCCGGGCACCACGAACATGGTCCGGGTGCACCACCTGGGCGGCCAGCAGCGGGGCTGACCCGCCGCCGCACATGACGAGGGCCCCCGTCCGGAGCGGACGGGGGCCCTCGCCGATCGCGCGGCTCCCGAAGGGGTTTTCGTACGGCCGATCAGTTCGGTTCGACCGTGTTGCGCAGGCCGGGGACCTTGAGCGTGCCGCCGAACTGGCCCGCCTGGACGACCTCGACGTCGGTGAAGAAGGCGAACGGCACGTCGAGCGGCGGCGGGGTCTCCGGGCTGAAGGTGACCGGGATGATGCCGAAGAGGTTGCCCTTCAGCCGCTCCGTGTACATGGTCACCGTGCCGTTGCTCATGGTCGATTCGGAGCCCTTGTCGGACCTCACGTGTCCGGTGAGCCCGGGCGAGTGCACCGTGCGCTGGTGCAGGTCCTTGATGCCGACGCCGTCGCTCGCGGTGAACTTCAGCACCTTCTTGATCTTGCCGCTGCCGGTCTTCACCTCGACGATGCCGTGGTACTTGAGGCCCTTCAGCGTGAGCCGCGTGCTGTTCAGGATCCACGGCTCGTCCGGCAGCAGCGGGATGCCCGGCTCCAGTTCGGCCGCAGCGAGCGCCTCGGGGTCGGGCTCGGGGCACGGGAAGCGCGGCTTGGCGCCCTCGGGTATGTCCTCGTCCTTCTTGGGGTCGAGGCCCTTGGCGTCCTCCGGAAGCTCCTTGACCTCGGCGCCCACCTTGTCTGCGGCGTCCTTGATCGCTTCCTTGGTCCGGTCGGCCGGGGTGTTGGTCTTGGGGTCCGCGCCCGTCTTCGGAGGCGTCGTGGGAGCCGTGGTCGGCTTCGCGGTCGGGGTGGGCGATCCGGTCGGCGCCGGGCTGCTCGTCGGCGGGGCGTCCGGCCCGTCGAACACGTCCTTGATCTTGTCGCCGATCCCCAGCGGGTCGAGCGGGTTGACGCTCTTCGTCGGGGTGGGCGTCGCAGTCGGCGTCGGCGGGGCCGTGGCGGTGAGCCGCGGCACCGGGCCGGTCTTCGCGGTCTCGGTCGCCGAGGGGCTGGCGCCGGGTGCCGGCGTCTCCCGCCCTTCGGTGGCCTCCGGGTCCGGCGTGGCGCTCGCGCTCGGGGTCGCCGTGGGTGTGGGCGTCTCGGCGGGCTTCGTGGACTTCTCGGGCGTCGGCTCGTCCGAGCGGGTCACGCACGGACCGGGGGCGAAGGGGATCTCGTCGTCGGCGAGGGCCGGCTTGGGCGCCATGCCCATGCCCACGAGGACCGCCGTCGGCATGGCCGCCAGGGCCATGGCCCGGCCCGCGGGCCCCTGGATCTTGTTCAGCAGCGACTTGCGCGGGGCCGCGTGCCGCGGACCCTTTCTCGCCAGAGTGGCGTCGCCTCCAGCCGTCGCCGACTGCGCCGACCGCGTCTCGTCACCCCGCACTGTTCCTCCCGCCGTTGGCATCGATCGTCGTTTCGGTCGCGTGCGCACCGGGGCCCGGCAGCGGGCCCGGCTCCTGACCGGCGCGCTGCTCCGGGACCGATACGGCTCCGAAGGCGTGGACGCCCCCGTCACCCGGGCCCAGCGGCGGACCGTCGTACTCGTGCTCGCCCGGGACGGCCTCGGTCTCCTCGGTGGACTCCTCCACCGGTACGCCCGGGGCCCAGGAGGCGGAGAGCCCGCCGCCGATGAGCGAGAGCAGGAACCCGACGACGAGGCCGCCGAAGTTCGAGACCGGGATGGAGACGAGCGCCAGGACGATCGCCGCGACACCCGCGAACACCCGGACGACGGGCTGGAACCACATCGTCAGGCCGAGCGTGATGAGCAGAACGCCGATGATCAGCGCTCCGGCGCCGGCCGTGGTCGCCATGGCGAGCGTCATGTTGCCGAGCCGCATGTCGCCGTAGGGCAGATAGGCGATCGGCACACCGCCGATCATGGTGAACAGGCCTGCCCAGAACGGCCGGTCGCCCCGCCAGGCACGGAAACGCAGCCGCCAGTAGTGGAATCCGCGGGAACCAGTGGACTCGGCGCTCATGGAAAACAGCTCCCTGGAAGCGGTGTTGCTGAGAAAGATGGTGAACAGGAGGGGAACGGTCCCCGGAACGGACGGGGCCGCGCAGGACGGCCCCGTCCCTCAAGGAGTGCTACTCCTAGAAGCACTCCTTGGGAGCACCCGTGTGCAGCTTCAGCTTCAGGTCGGGAAGCTTGAAGGTGGCGGCGGTGGTCGCCCACGCCGTCTGCTCCACGCCCGTCAGCGTCGCGTCCTCCGCGCGCTGCGCGAAGCCGTAGGGGTTGGCCTGGGTGTCCGGCTGGATACCCGGCTTGCCCTTCGACTTCGGAAGCTGGCCCGCCGCGACGCCGATGTCGATGTTGCCGAACTCGGCGTCCGTCTTCAGCGAGGAGACATCGAGGTAGATGCCCTTCGCGTAGACCGGCTTCTTCTCCGCCGTGCCGGCGCGCAGCTCCAGGGAGACGTTGCCGATGAACGGAACGTCCGGAGTGACGACGGACTGGCACATGTTGGTGATCCACGCCTCGGAGAAGCCCGAGACGGCGACCGGCTCCGCGAACGGCTTGCCGTGCAGGTCCTTGCCGGACGCCACACTGCCGTACTGGACGAAGTCCTTACCGACAAGGCTGTCGGCCTTCACCTTGAACTCCTGGCCGGAGATGCTGAAGGACGCGGCAAGCGCGCCCTGGGCCAGGCCGACACCGATCGCGGCCGTCGCGGCCACGCTCGGCACCATGACGACGGCGAACCGCTTCCATCTGGTCCCGCCACGAACCTGGGACTTCATGAGAATTCCTCCTTCTCGGACGTACATCTCCGGAGGGGCCGGGGGCCCGTCCTGGGATGGGAGAAGTGCTACGTCCTCGGGAAGGAGAGCGCCGAGCATCGGGCACGACGCGCGTCCGAATCACCGGCGATCACCCCCGAGCGACAACCACTGGCCACGCCTTGCGCGCAACCTGCTGGACAGGCCCTGCCGGTGAGGGCAGGAACCCCCCTGTCCAGGACCGGCGCCACTGCCGCCGGTCCGCTCGGTGGGGACCCTCGCCGCGGGCCCGGGTGGTTGCCGGGCTGGTGCGGTATCGGACCGAGCGTCGCCGATCGTGGTCGATTCCGCGCCGGGGCACAAGGGGTTCGTTACTCACTGGTAACGGGTCGATAACCGCGTCGCGACAGGGCGATGTCGCGCGGCCACACAGGGTGCGGCCGACGCGCGCCATACACCGGGAGGAGGAGGTCGAAAGCCGGACAGAACGCCGGGTTCAACTTACTGCAAGTAACAGCGGCCGCGTTTACCAAGTTTTGGTAAACACGGCCGCGTTATGTCACTGTGTCGCCAAATCGGCGCCCTCCCGAGCGGGAGGGAAGGGGGTCAGAACAGCACGCGCGCGAGGGCCTGACGGGCCGCCGTCACCCGCGGGTCGTCCGGACCGATCACCTCGAACAGCTCCAGGAGCCTCAGCCGCGCGGCGTCCCTGTCCTCGCCCGCCGTGCGCCGCACGACGTCGACGAGCCGGCTGAAGGCGTCCTCGACATGACCGCCCACCAGATCCAGGTCGGCGGCGGCGATCTGGGCGGTCACGTCGGCCGGGTCGTCGGCGGCGTTCTTCCGCACCTGCTGCGGGTCCATGCCCTGCACCCGGGCGAGCAGCTCGGCCTGGGCGAGGCCCAGCTTCGCCTCCGGGTGGCCGGGGTCGTCGGCCAGCACGTTCTTGTACGCCTGGACGGCGCCGGCCAGGTCGCCGGCGTCCAGCGCGGACATCGCCGCTTCGAGCAGGGCGTCGTACGGTCCGGCCGGCACGGGAGCCGGGCCCGCCTCGCCGGCCTCCGCGTCCACGGCAATACCCGTGAGACCGAAGCGCTCCTCACCGACCTGGATCAGCTGGTCGAGCGTCTGCCGGATCTGGGCCTCGGGAGCCGCGCCCTGGAAGAGCGGCAGCGCCTGACCGGCGACCACCGCGAAAACGGCCGGAATTCCCTGGATGCCGAACTGCTGCATCAGCATCTGGTTGGCGTCGACGTCCACCTTCGCGAGGAGGAAACGGCCGTTGTACTCGACGGCCAGCCGCTCGAGAAGGGGGCCGAGCTGCTTGCAGGGCTCGCACCACTCGGCCCAGAAGTCGATGACGACCGGGACCTCGGCGGAGCGCTGCAGGACGTCGCGCTCGAAGCCGGCCTCGTCGACATCGATCACCAGGGCGGAAGGGGCGACGGCCGCCGCACCACCCTGCCGGGCGGCCTGGGCGCGCGCCTGCTCCGCCTTGGCCTTGGCCTCTCCGGCCGCCTTCACCGCGGCGAGGTCGACGACGCCGCTCATGGACATGTTTCGGGGCTGCATGAGTACATCCTCCCCCTTCCGCGCGCGTTACCGGTAAGCCATGGCTGAACCGTGCCGTCCGCGGCTCTCCCGCCGGAGTGCGAGGCGTACGGACACCACGGTTCGTCGTGTCGTGCGCACCGGGTCCCCACCCGGCGCATTGTGGTTGTCGCGGGGGCCGCTCAGACCCTTTCGCTACGGGTCGTAGCGTAACTGCACGGCCGGGGTCACGGGAAGGGGCTGTCCGTGAACCGTGTCACATCACCGGCCTCTGGCGCTCTACCTACCGGCGGGTATGGTCGACCTCCATGTGTAGCCGCACCAGCCCGCGCAGCCGGACCGGACGCCCTCGGTCCGTCGAGACCGACACGGCGATCCTGGAGGCGTGCCGCGCCGCGCTGGTCGAGCTGGGCTGGTCGAAGCTGACCATCGGGGACGTGGCCACCCGGGCCGGCGTCGCGAAGACCACCCTGTACCGCCGCTGGGGGAACAAGAACGAACTGGTCGTCGACGCGGTCGCCGTCCTCTTCGACGAGCTGGAACTGCCCGACCTCGGTTCCCTCCGGGCCGACATCGAGCATGTGGTGCTGCAGTTCGCCGCGCTCCTGCAGCGCCCCGAGACCCGCACCGCGCTGATGGCGGTGGTCGCCGAGTCCACCCGGGACGAGCCGCTGCGCGAGCGCATCCGCGGCTCGATCGTGGACCGGCAGAAGCGCCTGGTCCTGGAGGGCCGCCGACGGGCCCAGGAACGGGGCGAGCTCCCGGCCGACCGGGACCCGGAGACCATCGACGAGACCGACGACCTGATCTTCGACGTGGTGGCCGGCGCGGTGGTGCACCGCGCCCTGGTGAGCGCGGAGCCCGTCGACGAGGCGTGGGTCCAGCGCTTCACGGCCCTCCTCCTCGGCGGTCTGGGCGCGGCGGCGGCCAGACCCTAGGCTGCCGGGGGTGACGATCACTCTGAACAGCGCCGTGCGCGCGCTTCTGGACGACGCCAACCCCGCGGTCCTGGCCACCGTCCACCCGGACGGGTCCCCGCAGACGTCGGTGGTCTGGGTGGGCAGGGACGGCGACGACCTGCTGATCTCTTCCCAGGCGGGCCGCCGCAAGGTACGAAACATCGAGGCCGACCCGCGGGTCAGCCTGACCGTGTACGACCGCGAGGACCCGCAGATGTACGCCGAGATACGGGGCACGGCCACGGTCACCGAGGATGTCGGCCGCGCCTTCGCCGTGGCGATCGAGGAGGCCTACGAGGGCCCGGGCACGGGCCAGGGCTACCTCGACCTGCCGCCGGAGGTGGTGCGGGTGGTCATCCGCGTCACGCCGACGAAGGTGGTCGGCACGGCCGCGACCGCTGCCGCGGAGGAGTAGCCCGGTACGCGAGGGGCGGTACGGAGAGGTTCCGTACCGCCCCTTCGCGTCTCTCGTCCCTAGAAGCCCGGCGGCTCGGTGTAGACGCCCCACTCGTCGCGGAGCGCGTCGCAGATCTCGCCGAGCGTGGCCTCCGCCCGTACCGCGTCGAGCATCGGGCCGATCATGTTCGAGCCGTCGCGGGCCGCCGCCAGCATCGCGTCGAGCGAGGCGCGGACCCGGGCGTCGTCGCGGCGGGCCTTGCGGTCGGCGAGGACCCGGACCTGCTCGCGCTCGACCTCGTGGCTGACCCGAAGGATCTCCAGGTCGCCGGTGACCGAGCCGTGGTGGACGTTGACGCCGACGACCCGCTTGTCGCCCTTCTCCAGGGACTGCTGGTACCGGAAGGCGGACTCGGCGATCTCGCCGGTGAACCAGCCGTCCTCGATGCCGCGCAGGATGCCGGAGGTCATCGGCCCGATCGGGTGCTGCCCGTCCGGGTGGGCGCGCCGGCCGCGCTCCCTGATCTGGTCGAAGATCTTCTCCGCGTCGGCCTCGATCCGGTCGGTGAGCTGCTCGACGTACCAGGAACCGCCCAGCGGGTCGGCCACGTTGGCGACGCCGGTCTCCTCCATCAGTACCTGCTGGGTGCGCAGGGCGATCTCGGCGGCCTGCTCGCTGGGCAGCGCGAGGGTCTCGTCGAGGGCGTTGGTGTGCAGCGAGTTGGTGCCGCCGAGGACCGCGGAGAGGGCCTCCACGGCGGTCCGTACGACGTTGTTGTACGGCTGCTGGGCGGTGAGGGAGACACCGGCGGTCTGGGTGTGGAAGCGGAGCCACTGCGCCTTGTCGGTCTGCGCGCCGTAGACCTCCTTCATCCAGCGGGCCCAGATCCGGCGAGCGGCGCGGAACTTGGCGATCTCCTCGAAGAAGTCGAGGTGGGCGTCGAAGAAGAAGGAGAGGCCGGGGGCGAAGACGTCCACGTCCAGGCCGCGGCTCAGCCCGAGCTCGACGTAGCCGAAGCCGTCGGCGAGCGTGTACGCAAGCTCCTGCGCGGCTGTCGCCCCGGCCTCGCGGATGTGGTAGCCGGAGACGGAGAGCGGCTTGTACGCGGGGATGCCCGCCGCGCAGTGCTCCATGAGGTCGCCGATCAGGCGCAGGTGAGGCTCGGGCTGGAAGAGCCACTCCTTCTGCGCGATGTACTCCTTGAAGATGTCGGTCTGGAGCGTGCCGTTGAGCACGCCCGGGTCGACACCCTGGCGCTCGGCGGCGACCAGGTACATGCAGAAGACGGGCACGGCGGGCCCGGAGATGGTCATGGAGGTGGTGACGTCGCCGAGCGGGATGTCCTTGAAGAGGACCTCCATGTCGGCGGCGGAGTCGATGGCGACCCCGCAGTGGCCCACCTCGCCCAGCGAGCGCGGGTCGTCGGAGTCGCGGCCCATGAGGGTCGGCATGTCGAAGGCGACCGAGAGCCCGCCGCCGCCGGCGGCCAGGATCATCTTGTACCGCTCGTTGGTCTGCTCGGCGTTGCCGAAGCCGGCGAACTGGCGGATGGTCCAGGTCCGGCCGCGGTAGCCGGTGGGGTGCAGGCCGCGCGTGAAGGGGTACTCACCGGGCCAGCCGATCCGTTCGAACCCCTCGTAGGTGTCACCGGGACGAGGCCCGTAGACGGGCTCGACCGGGTCCCCGGAGAGCGTGGTGAAGTCGGCGTCGCGCTTGCGGGCCTTGTCGTAACGGGCCTGCCAGCGACGGCGGCCTTCCTCGATGGCGTCAGCGTCCATACCTCGAATTTACTAGGACGTCCTAGTAAATGTCGATGGGAAACCTCCGCACAGATGTACGGAGGTCTCGGGCCGGGCCTGGGTCAGGCCTTCGCGGGGGCCGACTGCGCGCCGCTGACCAGCGGAAGCGTCTCGCGGGCGACCTTGCGCTCGACGAAGAAGGCGGCGAAGGGAATCGTCCCGCTCAGCAAGATCCACAGGAGCTTGCCGAACGGCCACTTGGCCTTGGAGCCCAGGTCGAAGGCGAAGATCAGGTAGATGATGTAGAGGACACCGTGGGTCTGGGAGACCGCGAAGGTCACGTCCTCGCCCATGTCGAACCCGTACTTGAAGACCATGCAGGTGCACAGCACGAGCAGCATGACGGCGGTGATGTACGCCATGACGCGGTAACGGGTCAGCACGCTGGATTTCATGCCGTCGAGCGTAACGGCACGTTCCGGCCGATCTTCGTGCGGGCCCCTCCCCCGCTACCCCTCGTCGAAGTCCCCCGCCGCCACCCGCAGCGGCCGCAGCATCGCGAAGATCTCCGCGCACTCCTCCGCGTCGTACACCCCGAGGCCGAAGTCCATCGCCATCAGGTCCCGGGTCGCCGCCTCGACGACCTCGCGGCCCATCTCCGTGATGGAGGCGAGCGTGCCGCGCCCGTCGTTCGGGTTGGGCCGCTTGGCGACCAGGCCGGACCTGACCAGGCGGTCCACCGTGTTCGTCACGGACGTGGGGTGGACCATGAGCCGCTCACCGATCTTGGACATCGGCAGCTCACCGGCCTTGGAGAAGGTGAGCAGCACCAGCGCCTCGTACCGGGCGAAGGTCAGTCCGTACGGCTTGACCACGGCGTCGACCTCGGCGAGGAGGATCTGGTGGGCGCGCATGATCGAGGTGATCGCGGCCATGGAGGGGACCGGCCCCCAGCGCTTCTGCCAGAGTTCGTCGGCGCGGGCGATGGGGTCGAACGGGAGACTGAGCGGCTTCGGCACGCGTCGACCTTACCCACTGGTCACATGGTGGTCAGCCCCGTCTCGCCCTTCGGTCGCCCGGACTTCGGGCCGGGGCGCGGTGTCGCACCCCGGCGCCGGCTGACCGTTATGCCACGATGGCCGGATCTGTCCCGTACCCGACTCTGGGGGCCGGATGTCCCGTCGCACGCTCTCCCCCGCCCTCGCCCTGGCCCTGGCCTGCGGGCTGCTTCTCGCCGGGTGCGGCGGGGAGGACCCGGCCGGGTCCCCGGCCAGGGCTCCGGTCGGTGCGCCGTCGGCCCGCGGCGAGTCCATGGCGCCGACGGCCGACTCACCGTTCTGGGTCGACCCCGACAGCGACGCGGCCCGTCAGGTCCGGCAGTACGAGGCGCAGGGGCGTACGGAGGAGGCCGAGCTGCTCCGGCGGATCGCGGAGCGTCCGGTCGCGGAGTGGCCGGCCGGGGACGATCCCGTACCGGACGTCACCAGGGCGGTGCGGGGCGCCGCGGTCGACCGGCGGACGGTCGTGTTCGTCGCGTACAACATTCCGCACCGCGACTGCGGGATGTACTCGGCCGGTGGCGCGCGGGACGCGGGGGCGTACCGGGAGTGGATCGGCGCCTTCGCCGACGCCATCGGCGAGGCGAAGGCGATCGTGGTCCTGGAGCCGGACGCGGTGCCGCACATCGTGGACGGCTGCACGCCCGGGCAGTACCACGGTGAGCGCTACCAGCTGCTCTCCGAGGCGGTCGACCGGCTGAAGCGGCAGCCGAACACCCGGGTCTACCTCGACGCGGGCAACCCGGCCTGGATCGACGACCCGGGGAAGCTGGTGGAGCCCCTGCGGAAGGCGGGCGTCGCCGAGGCGGACGGATTCTCGCTCAACGTCTCCAACTTCCAGACCGACGACACCGTGAAGAGCTTCGGCGCCAGGCTGTCCGGGATGCTCGGCGGAGCCCACTTCACCGTGGACACCAGTCGCAACGGCGTCGGCCCCCTCGCGGGCGACCGGGAGGAGGCGTGGTGCAATCCGCCGGGCCGGGCGCTCGGCGTGCCGCCGACGGACCGCACCGGCGACGCACTGGTCGACGCCTATCTGTGGATCAAACGCCCCGGCGAATCGGACGGCCCCTGCCGGGGCGGCCCGGCCGCCGGCACCTGGTGGCCGGAGTACGCGCTCGGTCTCGCCCGCAGAGCCGAGGGATAGGCCGGATCGGCGGAAGGCCGGAGCGGCGGGAGGGCCGGAGCGGCGGGAAGGGCCGCCGCCGGTTCAGAGCGCGGGGGGCGGGGCGACCGAGGAGCGCACGACGAGGCGGGCGTGGAGCGTATGCGTCTCACGGCGGGGTTCCGCTCCCTCCAACGGGTCGAGCAGTACCTCCGCCGCCTTCGCGCCGAGTTCGCGCACCGGCTGTTCGATCATCGTGAGGGGCGGGTCCATGACCGCCGCCCAAGCGCTGTCGTCGAAGCCGATCAGGGACAGGTCGCCGGGGTACGACAGCTTCAGCGCCCGCACCGCCCGCAGCGCCCCCGTCATCGCGTCGGTCTCCGTACAGAACAGCGCGGTGGCGCGGTGGGGCAGGGTGAGCATGCGGACGACCTCCTCCGTCGCGTGCTCCTCGGTCTTGGGCCCGACCATCACCAGCTCGGGGTCGAAGGGGATGCCCGCGTCGTCCAGCGCGTCGAGGTACCCGCGCAGTCGCTCCCCGTCCGTCCACACGTTGCGGGCCGCGGAGGCGAGCAGTGCGCGCCGGGTCGCCGGCGCCTGGGCCAGCGGCGGCCCCCAGACGAAGCCGATGCGGCGGTGGCCGGCCGCGATGAGCGTCTCGACGGCTTCGCGCGCCACGTCCCTGTTGTCGATGACGACGGTGTCGAGGTCGAGGGAGCCGATCGCCCGGTCGACCAGCACGACCGGGACGCCCCGCTCCAGGGCGGTGCGGATGTGGGCGACCTCGCCGCGGCCGACCGCGGCCGACGCGATGATGACGCCGTCCACGCGCTTGTCGATCAGCACGTTGGTCGCCGCGATCTCCTCGTCGAGGTCTTCGTAGGTACTGAGCACGATGGTGTCGAAGCCGCGTGCGCGGGAGGCGTCGGAGATCCCGCGCACCATGCCCGCGAAGAACGGGTTGCCGATGTCGGCGACGACGACGCCCAAGGTGTGGCTCACGCCGGTCGACATACTCCGCGCCAGCGCGTTCGCGCGGTAACCGAGCTTCTCGGCCGCCGCGAGCACGCGTTCCTTCAACTCGGGGCTGACGTACCCGTACCCGCCGAGGGTGCGCGCAGCGGTCGCGCGGCCGACGCCGGCCTCGGCGGCCACCTCCGAGATCGTCGGCGGCGCCGACCGGCGGCCCCGGTCTGCTGGCATCGGTGTCCGTACCTCACTTCTCCTGGTCGAGGGCTCGCCACATGCTAGACACAGCCGACCGTCCGACGGGCCGGCCGTGGCCGAAAGCGCCCTCGACGAAGCACTGCTCGTACGCCGCGTCGGCTCCGTCGCGCAGGGCCCGTTCGATCACCTCCTCGGGGAGCGGGGTGTCCCGGGTCCATCCCGCCCGTACGAGGGAGACGGCGAAGCCGGCGAGGAACGCGTCGCCGCAGCCCATGGTGTCGACGAGCGGCTTCCCCCCGCCCGTTCCGCGCGCGGGTGCGGTGACGCGGCACCGGTCCGTGCGGGCGATCGCGCCGTCGACGCCACGGGTGGCGAGCGCCATTCCGGCACCCCGGTCCACGGCCTCCGCGAGGAGCGCGTGCGTGGCGGCCTCGTCGAGGTGCGAGCAGGACAGCAGGACCAGGTCCGCGTACGGGCAGACGCGGTCGAGGTAGGCGGGGGTGCGGTAGTCGTCCTCGCTCGACAGGTCGAACATGACGAGGGGGCCGGCGGCGGCGAGCCGAGGCAGTTCGCTCTCGCTCCGTGAGTACACGCCGGAGTGCACGAGGTCGAACGACGAGACGTAGGCGACCAGTTCGGGGTCGAGCCGGAGCGGTTCCCGTACCGTGACGCCGCCGCCGTTCCAGCCGAGGAACACGCGGTCGCCGTCGTCGACGCGCAGGGTGGACAGGCCGGACTCGCCCGCGCGGACGACGCAGTGGTCCGTGGCCACGTCCTGGGCGGCGATGGACTCCCGCAGAAAGCACCCGAGGTCGTCGTCGCCGAAGACCCCGAGGTAGGCGGACTCGACGCCCAGCCGGCGGGCGTAGACGGCCACGTTGACGCTGTTGCCGCCCGGATAGTCGATACCGCGGTCGACGAACCGGTCGACGATGTTGTCGCCGAAGCCGAGGACTCTCATGGGGGTTCTCCTGTGCGAGGGGCGGTGCGCCATGGAGCGCGGGGCCCGGACGGGGGCGCACGGTGCCGGGGGGTGAGCCCGCCGGGTCCGGCAGCGGGGCGACAGCCGGGGACGGCGGGCCCGTCGGTTCAGTCGGCTCAGTAGTCCATGACGCGGTAGTAGCGGCGCAGGTCCAGTGAGTGGTCGCGCACCCGCTCCAGGTGCTTGCTCACCCTGCCCATCACGGTGTCGAGCACGAGCGGCGCGAGGAGGCCGCGGAACTCGGGGCTGATGCCCTCCAGGGCGTAGTCGCGGGTGTCGAAGACGGTCACGTCGCGGGAGACGCGCTTGGCGAAGGCCTCGACGCGGTCCGTCAGGGCCCGGGTCTCGTCCTCCCCCTGAAAGACGATCACGCTCGTGTCGTCTTCGAGGAGTTCGAGCGAGCCGTGGAAGAACTCGGCGCTGTGCACACGGGTGGTGCGCAGCCACTGCATCTCCTCGAGGATGCACATGGAGTAGAGGTAGGTGAATCCCCACAGGTTCCCGCCGCCGACGAGGAAGTGGTAGTCGGTGTCCTTGTGGGCCTCGGCGAAGGCGCTCGCGGACGCGTCGGCCTGCTTCGCCACGTCGACCATGAGGCGCGGGACACCGGCGAGTTCGTCGGCGAGCTTCTCGTAGCCCTCGAACTCGCCCCGTCGTGCGAGCAGCCGGCCCATGAAGAGCAGCAGCTGCGGGTCGAACGGCCAGGCCTTCGGCTCCGACACGAGGGCGACGTCGACGTTCTTCGCGACGGGGGAATCGGCGTAGCCCGTGAAGCCGACCGTGCGGACGCCCTTGGAGCGGCAGAACTCGATGGCGGCGAGGCTGTCCTCCGTCGTGCCCGACACGGAGGTGAAGACGGCCACCGAGCGCTCGCCGAGCGCGGCATCGCCGGAGGCGACCAGCTCGGCGGCGATCACGGCCCGCACGGGGAGGGTCGAGCTGCGCCGGGCGAGGTGCTCGTACGGCCACATCTGGGCGTAGGTGCCGCCGGCGCCGACGAGGAGGAGATGGTCGACCCCCTCGTCCACGAGGCGGTCGACGAGCTCTTCGATGCGGGGGCGCAGGGCCACCGTGCTCGCCAGCTGGGAGAGAACTTCCGGCTCGTTGAATCCGAGCATCTTCGGGTCCTTTCGAGGAGGGTGCGGCCGGCGGCGCTGAGCGACCTGATACCGGTATCACGCGGGCCTCACGCTGGCACAAGAGATCAGGGCCGTCAACACCGAAGGGACTTCCGTACGCCGGGACTTCGCCCAGCACCCCGCATTCACCTGCGTATTCATGGAGATCTACAGACCTCCTACCGGGCGGCCCAGAGGTGGCGCCGGGCAGCTGCGCGGAAGTTCTCCGTCCGGACTCTGGTACCGGTATCAGATTCTCTGTACAGTCGCCGCACACAAGCGGTCCAGGTCATGGAATCCGCGGCGGATCCGAGGTGCCCGGCGGCACCGGCGGTCCCATCCCGAGCGAAAGGAAGCCCATGCGCGCTCGTGCAATGACGAGGTACGCGGCACTCTTCGGGGCCTCGGTGCTCGCCCTCACCGGCTGCTTCGCCGGACCGACGCGGGCACCGGCGGCCGATGTCGGCGCCGCGCCGGAGTTCTCCGGCACCTTGAGCATCCTGACCAAGTTCGCGGGAGACCCGCTCAGCCCCTACTTCGAGGACCTCGCCGCCGCCTACGAGCGGAAGCACCCCGGGGTGGAGGTGGAGCTCATCCAGGAGACCGACCAGAGCATCAAGGACAAGACCAAGACGCTCACCGCCTCCGGCGCCCTCCCCGACCTCTACTTCACCTGGGCCGGCAACTGGGCCGAGAACTTCGTCCGCGGCGGCCGGGCGGCGGACCTCACCGAGGTCATCGGCCCCGACACCGCGTGGGGGAAGACCTTCAGCCGGTCGTCCCTGTCCGCCTTCGCCCATGACGGCAGGTACTACGGCATACCCCTGTACAACAACGGCAAGTTCATGGGCTACGACAAGGCCGCGTTCGCCAAGGCCGGTGTCGAGGTTCCGGCCACCTTCGAGGAGCTGGTCGACAGCTGCGCCGACCTCCGCGAGGCCGGGCACGAGCCCGTCGCCTTCGGCAACAAGGACGGCTGGCCCGCGCTGCACTATCTGCAGCAGCTCTTCGCGTACAACGTGCCTGCGGCCACCCGCGAGGCGGACAGCCATCCCGGGACGGCGACCCTCGACGACCCGGGCTACCTCACCTCCCTGAGGCAGTTCAAGACCCTCGTCGACCAGTGCACCGACACCCGGGGCGGCACCAACGGCGTCCTCTACACCTCGGCGCAGGAGGCGTTCGGCCGCGGCAAGGCGGCGATGTACTACCAGGAGATCCTCGAGTTCGACAGCACGACCGCGGGCGGGACGCTCACGCCCGAGAACCTGGGGATCTTCCCGCTGCCCGCCCCGCGGGGCGCGAAGGGCGATCCGAAGGTGATCGAGGGAGCGCCGGAGGGCTACTTCGTCAACGCGCGGTCGCCGCGCGCGGCCCTCGCCGTCGACTTCATGAAGTTCGTGACCGAGCCGAAGAACGCCGCGACCCTCTCCTCACCGCCGTACGGCCAGCCCAGCACGGTGGTCGGGGCCGTCACACCGCGGACATCGAGCAAGGCCGTCTTCGAGGGCATCGAGCAGGTCAACAAGGCCCCCGCCCTGGTCGGCTGGCTCGACATGGTCACCGCTCCCGAGGTGGCCGACGCCTGGCTGGCCGGCGGCGAGGCGCTCATCAGCGGCGGCATGACTCCCGAGAAGGTCCTCGAGAGCGTGCGCCGGGCCTCCGCGTCGGCCAAGTAGTCCGCGCTGCCGAAGGGAAGAATGCCGATGCGCACCATGTGCCGAAGGGCGCTCGGGCTGGCGTGGGTCGTTCCGGCCCTCGTCCTGCTCGGAGTCTTCGTCTACCTGCCCCTCGTGCAGAACGTCGGGTTCTCCACGCTCACGTGGGACATCTACAGCGGTGACCAGGAGTACGTCGGCCTGGAGAACTACCGCCGTCTCGTCGGCGACCCGGTCTTCTGGTCGTCGTTCGCCAACAACCTCTGGTACGCGGTCCTCTCCATCGTGTTCCAGGTCTTCGGCGCCCTGCTGCTCGCCGCGCTCGTCGAGAGCGTGCGCGGCGAGCGATGGCAACGCGCCCTGCGCGCCGTCTACTTCATCCCCTCGGCGATCTCGCTGACCGTCGCCGGTCTGCTCTTCCACTTCGTCTACGAGCCCAACATCGGCCTGCTCAACCATGTGCTGGACGCGGTGGGCCTCGGCGGGTTCGCCCAGGCGTGGCTGGGGCAGGAGGACACGGCGATGTTCGCGATCATCGCCATGAGCCAGTGGCAGGGGTTCGGGTACTGCACCCTGCTCTTCGCCGTCGCCATCCAGCGCATCCCCTCCGAGCTCTACGAGGCGGCCGCCCTCGACGGCGTCGGACCCGTCCGCCGCTTCTTCCAGGTGACGCTGCCGCTGGTGCGCGAGATGACCGGTCTCATGGTGATGGTGACCGTCTCCGGCGCGTTCCAGGTGTTCAACGAGGTCATGGTGATGACCAGTGGAGGCCCGAACAACTCGACCCAGGTCCTCGGCACCTGGCTCTACCGCAACGGTTTCGTACGCAACGACTTCGGCTCGGCCGCGGCGATCGGCACCGTGCTCTTCGTGATCACGCTCACCATCGCCATGGCGCAGCTGTGGATCACCCGTAGGAAAAGGGTGGAATGGTGACTCGTCTCGGCTTCCTCGGCGTCATCGCGCGCCTGTTCATGTGGGCCTTCCTGCTCGGCCTGGCGGTGGTCGTGCTCTATCCGCTGCTGTGGATGGTCCTCAACGGCTTCAAGACCAACGCCGAACTCTTCGACAACCCCTTCGCGGTCCCGGACACCTGGAGTGTCGAGAACTACCGGAAGGCGTGGAACCGCGGGGTGGGCGACTACCTCACGGCCAGTGTGCTCGTCACGGTGACGTCGACGATCGCGACCGTCTTCATCAGCGCCTGGGCCGCCTACGGCCTCACCCGGGTGGACATCCCGCTGAACAAGGCGCTCACCGCGGTCATCCTCGGCGGGCTGATGCTCACTCCCACCGTGGCGCTGGTGCCGCTGGTGCGGATGTTCCAGGCGATGGGCCTGTACAACAGCTTCTGGGCGCTGCTCATCCTGTACACGGCCTTCCGGGTGCCGTTCACCACCTTCCTCATCCGCGCGTACATGATCGACCTTCCGCGCGAGGTCGACGAGGCGGCCGAGATCGACGGCGCCGGCCGCTGGACCGCCTTCTGGCGGATCATCCTGCCGATGTGCAAGCCGATCATCACCTCCACCGTGCTGCTGCACGTCCTGTTCGCCTGGAACGAGTACCTCTTCGCGATGGTGTTCACCAACGGCAGCGACGTCCAGACCCTGCCGGTCGGGCTGACCAGCCTCATGAGCAAGCACGGCACGGACTTCCCCGTCGTCTTCGCCGGCATGGCGATCGCCGCGGTCCCGGTGGTGCTGCTGTTCTTCTTCGGCCAGCGCTACATCGTCAAGGGCCTCGCCGACGGCATCGGAAAGTGACCGCACGCCCCGCCCCCATGACAGGAGCCTCATGGCCCTCTCCTCCCGGCAGATCACCGGATCGAACTTCGCCTACCAGCACCTGCCGTTCGACACCTTCCTCGACGACGCGGCGGATCTCGGGCGCGAGAAGCTGGAGCTGTGGGGCATCGCCCCGCATCTCCACGTCCCGCGGCTGAGCGACGCCGACGCACGCGGTGTCCGCCGCTCCATCGAGGCGCGCGGACTCGCCGCGTACTGCCTCACCCCCGAGCAGGTGATGTACCCGGTCAACGTGGCCTCCCCGGTCGGCTGGCTGCGCGCCGAGAGCATCGCCCTGTTCCGCCGCGCGGCCGAACTGTGCGTCGAGCTCGGGGCGGAGCTCCTCCTCCTGACGCCCGGGCGCGGCTACGAGAACGAGGCCACGGGCTCCGCGTGGCGCCGCTCCGTCGACGCGATCGGTGAGATCGCCGCCCACGCCGCCGCGCTCGGCGTGGAGTGTGTGCTCGAACCGCTGCAGCGCGTGGAGTCGAACCTGGTCAACGACTCCCGCACGCTGGCGGCCATGCTCGGCGAGATCGGCGCGGCCAACCTCGGAGCCGTCCTGGACACGGTGACGATGGCCGTCGCGGGCGAAAGCGTCGACGACGCCTTCGAGGCGCTCGGCGACCGCGTCCGGCACGTCCATCTCGTCGACGGCCGGCCGGCCGGACACCTCGCCTGGGGAGACGGGGAGCTGCCGTTGGCCGACTACCTCTCGGCGCTCGACCGCCGGGGGTACGACCGCTGGATGACGTTCGAGCTCTTCGGCGACGGCGGCTACGCGCGTGACCCGCGGGCGGCGGTCGAGCAGTGCCACGCGCGGGTCGGCCTCTCCTGACCCGAGGACACCGGGACCGTGCCGTGCGCTAGCCGACCTGGATCCACTTCGCCTCGGACGGTGTGCCGTCCCCGTCCGTCACGAAGAGCATGTACCAGCCGGGCGGCACCAGCGTCCTGTCCTGGGGCACCCGGACGGTCACCGAATCCCTGGTCTTCGTCAGGCCGAGGGCGATCGAGCGCTGTTCCACGTCCGTGGTGTGGGTGACGGCGCTGGGCCGCATCAGCCGGGCCCTGGTGATCCGGGCCGCGTCCTTCGTACGGAAGGTGGCGCGGCCGTTCTGGTCGATCTCCTGCGGTCCTTCGCCGAGGGCGGGGCGGTCGGCGCCCGCCTTGTGCAGATAGGGCGGGGTGAAGACCTCGATGCGCTGCTCGAACGTGCCGAGCTTGGTGTTGTCCTTGTCGTCGAAGAGCGGGTCGGAGCCGAAGGTGGCGACCCGGCCGTCGGGCAGCAGCAGCGCCTCGGAGTGGTAGTTGCGGCCGACCGTGGGGTCGGCGGCCGCGGTGAAGGCGTTGGCCGCCGGGCTGTAGAACTGCGCCTTGAGGATGTCGCTGCCGCTCCGGCCGCGGTACTCCCTGGAGCCGCCGGTGGTGAAGACGGTGTCGTCGGGCAGGAGCACGCTGCTGAGGTAGCGGGTGCCCTGGGGCAGCGCTGGCCCGTCCCGGAAGACCGGACTGGCCTCGGACAGGTCGATGATGGCCGTACGGGCGGTGGACTTCGGGGACTCGCCGACGCCGCCACCGCCGAGGACCATGACCTTCTGGTCCTGGACGGGCGGCAGCATCAGGGAGGCGGAGGTCTCCAGCTGGTCGGGGTCGGTCAGCCCGCCGATCCTGGTGAAGGTGTTCTTCTCCAGGTCCCACAGGCCCGGTTCGCGGCCCTTCTCGGCGGGGCCGTAGCCGGCGTTGGAGCCGCTGTAGAGGAGCTTGCCGCCCTTGGTGAGGAAGAGGGAGGGGTAGGTGGGGAAGTAGCGGAAGGGGCCCTTGGACCACTTCTTGGTCGTGGGGTCGTAGATCTCGTTGTCGCCGGGGACGACGTCGCCGACGTCGTTCAGGCCGGAGACGGCGAGCACCCTGCCGTCGTCGAGGGTGACGAGCGTGGGGTACCAGCGGGCGTCCTTCATCGGGGCGACGGGTATGTACTTCTCGGCCCTGGGGTCGAACTCGTACGCCGCCTTGATGCCCTGGAAGTCCTGCTTCTCGGTGGTGAGCCGCTGGGCGAGGCCGTAGACGTTGTCGGCGTCGGCGCCCTTGAGGCCGACGATCTCGTACTGCGCCGCCTCCGTGGTGAGCGCCTGCGCGCCCTCCTGCCTCGCCTCGACGAAGACCCGCGCCTCGGCGGCGGTGACCTTGGTGTTCCAGGGCTTCATCTGCCCGCTCTCGAAGTACGAGACCTCGAACTCGCGCTGGGCCTTGGGGACCGTCACGTCGAACTTGGAGACGTACTCGACACCGGAGGGCGAGCGGAAGACGGTGCCCTTCTTCAGGGTGATCGCCTTGTCGGGGCTCTCGTTCTTGACCCGCATCCCGCCGCCGGCCTTCTTCACCTCGCCGTCGAGGATCTCGTAGCGGGCGGTGCCGCCGGCGACGAGGAGGCGGCCGTCGGGGAGTTGGGTGTGTCCCGCGCAGAAGAAGTCCTCGGGGGTCGGGATCTTCTTGAAGGTGTTCTTCGCCGGGTCCCACAGGACGGTCTCGAAGGTGCCCGAGTCGAACTTCTTCTGGTCGTTGCCCGAGCCGGCGATCAGCAGCACCTTGCCGGTGCGCAGGAGCGCGGCGTGGATGGCGTTGACGCGGTACTCGTCGGGGACGGCGACCTTCGCCCAGGAGCCGTACTTCCGCTTGTACCCGGGCTGGGCGATCTTGTAGGCGTGGTACCTCTCCTCGATGAAGGAGAGGGCGGCCGGGGCGTTGAGCGCCGCGAGGACCATGACGGCGCCGCCGCCGAGGAGTGTCTTCCTGAGCTTCTCCGACGGCCGGTGGTCCATGGCTCAGTTCCCTCCCGTCGTCGTGGGCGCGGGGGCGGGAGCGGGCGTGGCGGTTCCCGCGGCGGCGGTGGTGGTCTGGGTGACCTTGGCGACCAGGGCGGCCGGCTCGCCGGCGGCGGCGGGGTGGAGGGCCATGGTCCTCCTGGCCTCGGCCCGGGCGCGCCGGTCCCGCAGGGTCGTCCAGCTCCAGATGGCGACGGGGGCGAGTGCGATGGCGAGGGCCAGGACGGCCCAGGTGCGCATGGCGGCGTGGGTGTGGCGGAAGTGGACGGAGGCGGCGAGCGAGGCGATGAGGACCGCGGCCCAGAAGAGGTGGACGCGGAAGGTGCTGAGCCGGTCGGGGCTGGTCTCACCGCCCTTGGGGGTGACGACGAACCGGCCGCTGGTGCGCGCGATCGCCGAGCCGAGCGACATGAGGTAGATGGGGGCGGAGAGCGCGGACATCGCCATGCCGGCCAGACCGCCGGATCCCTCGGGCTCGTGGGGCGAGACGTTGTGGCGGCGGTTCCACAGGTACAGGCCGATCTGGAGAGCCACCGCGTCGCTGTAGATCATCAGCCAGACCGCGGAGGAGACCTGGGTGCCGGACGCCCCGAGCCAGAGGAACAGGACGCAGCTGAGGACGCCGAGGAACCAGTTGACGGCGGTCATCGGGTAGTAGACGAGCATCAGGGTGTAGTTGAGGAAACGGCCGGGCGGAATCCGGAAGGGCGCCTTCCAGTACTGCTTGAACAGCGTCTCGTACGTCCCCCGGGACCAGCGCAGTTGCTGGGAGAAGAAGTCGGTCCAGGAGACGGGCCCCTCGCCGACCGCGAGCACGTCGGGGGTGTAGACGGAGCGCCAGAAGCGGCCGGTGCGCGGGTTCCTGGCGCGGTGCAGTTCGAAGCCGGTGGCCATGTCCTCGGTGATCGAGTCGTACAGGCCGCCGATCTGCCGGACGGCGGCGATCCGCACGACGTTGTTGGTGCCGACGAACATGGGTGCGTGGTAGCGGTTGCCGGCCCGCTGGATCAGCGCGTGGAAGAGGAACTGCTGGGACTCGGCGGCCTTGGTGACGGCGGAGGTGTAGTTGCCGTACACCTGCGGTCCGACGACGAAGGCGACGTCGGGGTCGCGGAAGTAGCCGAGCATCCGCTCCAGGAAGTTCGGCAGCGGTACGTGATCGGTGTCGACGGAGGCGAAGAAGTGGTACGCGCCCCCGTGCATCGCGATCCACGCGTTGTAGTTGCCGTGCTTGGTGCGGGCCTTGTGGGCGCCGGACGGGCGGTTCCACTCCGGGACGCCGGCGCGGGTGAAGTGCCGGACGCCGAGCTCCGCGCAGAGGGCCTTCGCCCGCTCGTCGTCGCCCTCGTCGAGGAGCCAGACGTCCCGCGGGCCGCAGTGGCGCAGCCGCACGGCCCCTTCGAGGGTGGCGCGGACCATGGAGAGGGGTTCCTTGCCCGGTACGTACGTGGTGAGGAAGGCGACGCGGGTGCCCTTCTCGGGGTACACGGGTACGGGGTCGCGGGCGACCATCGTGGCGTGGGCGATCGACGCGACGTTCACCAGCATGAAGAGGCAGATCAGGCCGATCGACACCAGCATCACGGTGTCGAACGCGACGAGCCACCGGTCACCGCCCTCGCGGACGGTCCAGTGGCTGGGCCAGACGAGGTAGGCGAGCAGAAGCGCGGACAGCAGGGGCGCGAGGGACATGAGGAGGACCGCGCGTACGCGGTGCGGTTCCTTCGAGAGCAGACTGCGGTAGCGCACCTGGTAGGCGTCCGTGTCCGGCTCCGTGAGCGGACCGGCGAGTCGGCTGTAGGTGTCGTAGTCGTAGCCTCTCGACCGCACGGTGCCTCCAGCTGTCGTCGAACAGGTCGATAACCCCACGAAAGGGGAGACTGTTCGGTGTGTCGACTGGAGTAGTCCGAGCGAGCGGTTTACTCCGCACGGAGGAATGGGGGCGGCACGTACGCCCATTCGGGGAGGCGCGGGGCCGTTGCGGCGCGCGGCGACGACGAAGCCCCCCGGCCGTGGGCCGGGGGGCTCGCGTACGGGTTTGCACCTCAGGCCGAGAGGTGGCGCTCCACCGTCTCGACCTTGGAGGTCAGACCGTCGGTGACACCGGGCCGGACATCGGCCTTGAGGACCAGCGAGACCCGCGGCGCGCGGGCCTCCACGGCGGCGACGGCGCGCTTGACGACGTCCATGACCTCGTCCCAGTCACCCTCGATCGAGGTGAACATGGCGTCGGTGCGGTTCGGCAGCCCCGACTCCCGGACGACCCGGACGGCGTCGGCGACGTACTCACCGACCTCCTCGCCGACGCCCAGCGGGGTGACGGAGAAGGCGACGATCACGCGTTCACCGTGCCCTCGCGGCGGGCGCGGGAGGCGATGACCGCGTCCTGCGCCTCGCGCTTCAGCCTGCGCTCGGCGAAGAAGCCGCCGAGGGGCAGCACGGAGAGCACGAAGTAGAGCGCCGCGGTCTTGATGTTCCACTTCGTACGGTTCCAGGCGTCGAGCCAGAACAGGACGTAGAGGATGAAGAGGATGCCGTGGATCGCACCCATCACCGGCACCGCGTTGAAGTCCGTGGTCCGCTTCAGCACCGAGCAGACCAGCAGCAGGAGGAACGACACGGCCTCCGGAGCCGAGACGAGCCGGAGCCGGTGGAGGGAGGAGGCGGTCTTGATGTCCACGGGAGGGGTCACCTTCGTTCGATCTTGTGAACGGACGCACAAGGGCCCGTCCATTGTGCACGCCGACTTTGCTGTCTCTTTATCCGGGGGCCCAGTACCGTCACTGCGTGGCAACGTTCCGACTCCAAGGCAGCAAGGTGCTGGCCGTCGACATGACCGGCGACGCCGTCAAGGCGAAAAACGGCTCGATGGTGGCCTACGACGGCCAGATGGCCTTCAAGAAGATGTCCGGCGGCGGTGAGGGCCTGCGCGGGATGGTCACCCGCCGGCTCACCGGCGAGCAGATGGAGCTGATGGAGGTGAAAGGCCAGGGGACCTGCTGGTTCGCCGACCGCGCGTCCGAGATCAACCTCGTCTCCCTGCACGGCGACAAGCTCTGGGTCGAGGCGAGCAATCTGCTCTGCACCGACGCGGGTCTGCGCACCGGCACGAGCTTCACAGGCCTGCGCGGCGGTGCGACCGGCAACGGCCTCTTCACGACGACCGTCGAGGGCAGCGGCCAGGTGGCGATCATGTCGGACGGTCCGGCGGTGGTGCTGCGGGTGACCCCGCAGTACCCGCTCGCCGTGGACCCCGGCGCGTACATCGCCCACCAGGGCAACGTCCAGCAGCACTTCCAGTCCGGTGTGACCTTCCGCACGTTCATGGGCGAGGGCGGCGGCGAGGCGTTCCAGATCCGCTTCGAGGGCGACGGACTGGTCTACGTCCAGCCCAGCGAGCGGAACACCGTGGGGGGTGACGTCTGACATGCCGTTCCGTGAGATCAACTCCAAGATGGTCGAGGCCACGGTCGTACCGGGGCAGCGCATGTTCAGCCAGCGGGGCGCGATGCTCGCCTACCGCGGCGACGTCACTTTCACGCCGAACATCGCCGGCGGCCAGGGCGGCGTGATGTCGATGATCGGCCGCCGGGTGGCGGGCGAGGCGACACCGCTGATGACGGTCGAGGGCAACGGCACGGTGATGTTCGGGCACGGCGGCCACCACATCCAGGTGATCCGGCTGACCGGCGACACCCTCCACGTCGAGGCGGACCGGCTGCTCGCCTTCGACGGGACGCTGGAGCAGGGGACGATGTTCATGGGCTCCCAGGGCGGAGTGATGGGCATGGTGCGCGGCCAGGTGACGGGCCAGGGCCTGTTCACGACGACCCTGAAGGGTCACGGCTCGGTGGCCGTCATGGCGCACGGCGGGGTGATCGAGCTGCCGATCACGCCGGGGCGCGCGGTCCATGTGGACCCGCAGGCGTACGTCGCCCACCACGGGGACGTACGGAACAAGCTGTCCACCGCCCTTGGCTGGCGCGACATGGTGGGACGCGGCTCGGGCGAGGCGTTCCAGCTGGAGCTGAGCGGCAGCGGTGCGGTGTACGTCCAGGCCTCGGAGGAGAAGCTGTGAGCGCCCCGGTGATCCACGATCCGATGACGCTGCCGTCGGACGACAACGTCAATCCGTACACCTTCTGCGTGGAGCTCAAGGGCTCCCAGTGGTTCCTGCAGAAGGGGAAGATGATCGCCTACTACGGGCGGATCGACTTCAACGGCATCGGTCACGGCCGGCTCGACCGCCTGGTCCGTACGTCCTTCCACTCGCCGCTGCACGCGAGCGACTGGGTGGTGGCGGAGGGCAGCGGCAAGATGCTGCTGGCCGACCGGGCCTTCGACGTGAACTCGTACGACCTGGACGAGGGCAATCTGACGATCCGTTCGGGCAATCTCCTCGCCTACCAGCCGACGCTGGCGCTGAAGCAGTCGATCGTGCCCGGGTTCGTGACGCTGCTGGGCACGGGCAAGTTCGTGGCGGCCTCGAACGGTCCGGTGGTCTTCATGGAGCCCCCGCTCCGGGTGGATCCGCAGGCGCTGGTGGGCTGGGCGGACTGCCCGTCGCCCTGCCACCACTACGACCACGGCTACATGACGGGTGTGATGGGCGGCGTCCGGGCGCTGACGGGCCTGGGCGGCAGCTCCGGCGAGGAGCACCAGTTCGAGTTCATGGGCGCGGGTACGGTCCTGCTGCAGTCGACGGAGCTGCTGATGGCGGAGCGCGCGACCGGTGCCGCCCCGGCGCAGCCGGGCGTGCCGGGGTCGCACCATTCCGGCCAATCGGGCCAGAGTCAGCATGGTTCCGCACCGCGTCTTCCCGGCCAGCTGGGGGACCTCCAGCGTCGCTTCGGGCTGTGAGCGGTAGTCTGCGGAGTGTGACGCCCTCGAACGTCTGCACCCGTACACCGGGGCCCCGGGTGCGTGGCGTCACACTCCCTGACTTCGTCCAGTATTCAACTTCTTAGGTAGAATCCATATATGGAGACCGAGACGGCCACCCCCTGGCTCACCGACGCCGAGCAGTGCGCCTGGCGCACCTACCTGGACGTCAACAGAATGCTGACGTACCAGCTGGAGAAGGACCTGCAGCCCTTCGGCCTGACCATCAACGACTACGAGATCCTGGTCAATCTCTCGGAGTCGGCCGAACGTCGGCTGCGGATGAGCGACCTCGCGGCGGCGACGCTGCAGTCCAAGAGCCGGCTCTCGCACCAGATCACCCGGATGGAGAACGCCGGCCTCGTCCGCCGGCAGAACTGCGAGTCGGACCGGCGCGGCCTGTACGCGGTCCTGACCGAGCAGGGCATGGACACGATGAAGAAGGTGGCGCCGCATCACGTCGAGTCGGTGCGCAAGCACTTCATCGACCAGCTGAGCCCCGAGGCGCTCGGCGACCTCCACGAGTCCCTGAAGCCGGTCGCCGACCAGCTCAGAGGCCGTCGGGGCAAGCCGTAGGCCCGAGGGTCGTTCGTTTGGGTCCGGCCTGATCCAGACGAGAAGCCCGAGGCCCGCCCGCGGTCACCCGGCGGTCGGCAGCCGCAGGGCGAAGCGCGCGCCCCCTGACGGCCCGGCGGTCACGGTCAGGTCCCCGCCGTGGCGGCGCGCCACGTCCCGGGCGATCGCCAGACCGAGGCCCGCACCGCCCTCGTCGCGCGTGCGGGCGTCGTCGAGACGGACGAACCGCTCGAAGACGCGCTCGCGTTCGGCGGCGGGAACCCCCTCGCCGTCGTCCGTGACCGCCACCACCGCCCACGCGCCCTCCTTGTGGACCGTCACCGTGATCCGGCGGCGGGCGTGGCGCTGGGCGTTGTCCAGGAGGTTGGCGAGCACCCGGGCCAGCTGCCCCCGCGACCCCGGCGCCTCGACACCCTCCTCGGCCTCCACCCGGACGGCGATCCGGTCCCCCGTACGCCGCGCCACCTCGGCCCGCACCAGCTCCCCGAGGTCCAGCCGCGTCAGCCCCGCCCGCTCCCCCGCGTCCAGACGGGCGAGCAGCAGCAGATCGGCGGCGAGCCGCTGGAGCCTGACCGTGTCCTCGACGGCGCCGGGGACGTCGAGGAGACCCGGATGCGCGGCGCCCACCTCCAACTGCGTACGCAGGCTGGCGATCGGGCTGCGCAGTTCGTGCGAGGCGTCCGCGACGAACCGGCGCTGCCGCTCCACGGACGCCTCCAGGGCGGACAGCGTCTCGTTCGTGGTCCGGGCGAGCCGGGCGACCTCGTCACCCGTCGGAGGTTCGGGCACGCGGCGGCTCAGGTCCTCCGAGGCCGTGATGGCGGCCATCTCGCGGCGGATGGCCTCGACGGGCCGCAGGGCGCGCCGGGTCACCAGCCAGGTCACGCCGCCCACCACGCCCAGCAGCACGGGCAGCCCGACCAGCATGGCGACGGACGCGGTACGCACCGCGTCCTGCTGCGCCGCAAGGGGCGCGCCCGCGTACACCCGGACCGTCTCGTCCCCGGCGTCCGCGACCTCCACCTCGGCGAACCGGTAGGCGGCGCTCCTGCCGTCCACGGTGGCCCGGCCCTCGCCGTGCCAGGTGACGGTGCCGGACTCACCGGCCCCGGGCCCGTCGTCGTCATCGTCGTCCTCCCGGCCTGCCCCTGGACTCGCCACCGGGCTGACACCGGGCACGCCGGTGCCGCTGATCGCCGTCAGGCCCTCGCTCACCGCGAGGACCCGGCCGTCCCGGTCGACGACCTGCACCGGATGGTCCTCCCCGTCCGGCAGGTCCAGGGCGGTGTACGGAGCGCCGGCCGCGATCTGCGCCGCCACCCGCCCGGCGGCACTGTCCGCCTCGGCGTCCGCCCGGCCGGCGAGGTTGGTGCGCAGCGACAGCAGTACGGCGATCCCGGCGGCGATCAGGGCCAGGGCGACCACCAGGGTCGCCCCGAGGGTGGCCCTCGCCCGTACCGAGGCGAACGGCCGGCCGCTCACCGCGCCTCCAGCCGGTATCCGGCGCCGCGCACCGTCCCGATCAGCGCGGCGCCGAGCTTGCGGCGGAGCGCGCTGACGTACACCTCGACGATGTTCGGGTCGCCGTCGTAGGCGAAGTCCCAGACGTGCTCCAGGATCTCGGCCTTGGACACCACCGTGCCGGGCCGCACCGCCAACTGCTCCAGGACCGCGAACTCCTTGGCTGTCAGGGGGATCTCCTCCTCGCCGCGGTGCACCCGGCGGGCGCCGGTGTCCACCCGCAGCTCGCCGAGGACCAGCACGGGCGAGACCCCGGCCCCGGAGCGCCGGCGCCGCAGCAGGGCCTTGATCCGGGCCACCAGGACCACGTACGAGAACGGCTTGGTCAGGTAGTCGTCGGCGCCCGTGTCCAGGCCCTCGGCCTCGTCGTACTCGCCGTCCTTGGCGGTCAGCATCAGGATCGGCACGTCGTGGCCGGCGGCGCGCAGCGCGGCGCAGACCCGGTAGCCGTTCATGCCGGGCAGCATGATGTCGAGCACGACCAGGTCGTACGCCGCCTCGCTCGCCCGGTGCAGGCCCTCCAGGCCGTCGTGGACGACGTCCACGACATAGCCCTCCGCCGTCAGGCCCCTGGCCAGGGACAGGGCGAGCCGCTTCTCGTCCTCCACGATCAACAACCGCATGCGCCCAGGTTCGCAAATCCCACCTGAAGACGGCTTCAGGTTGCTTCAGCGTGGCTTCAGGTCCGTGTCCGCACAGTGGTGTCCGTCGAAGCGAACAACCCCACCGTTCGGAGGACCTCATGAAGCGCAACATCGTCATCGCCACCGTCGCGGCGGCCGCCGTGGTCTGCGGCGGAACCGCCGCCGCCTTCGCGGCCGACGACGGCCGGCAGGAGCCGGCACCGACCCAGGTGCGGGCCGCCGGCGCGCAGCACGCGGACGACGACGAGCGCGCCGCGGCGCGTACCGCGAAGGTGACCGCCGCCCAGGCGATCGACGCCGCCCTGAAGGCGAAGCCCGGCACGGTCGTCTCCGTCGACCTCGACACCGATGACGACGGCGGGAAGGACCACCGCGGCTGGGAGGTCGACATCCTCGGCCAGGGCACCACCTCGTACACCGTCCACGTGGACCCGGCCACGGGCAAGGTCGTCGGCACCGAGACCGACGAGGACGACGCCGAGGAGGCCGACGCGGACGACGACGCCGAGGAGGCCACCGGTACCGGCACCGAGGCGCGTCAGGACGACGCCGCGGACGACACCGACGACGGGCAGGACGACGACGCCAAGGACGGCGCCGCCAAGGACGACACGGCCGACGGCGCCGACGACTGACACGCCGAGGGGCCCGGTGCGCGAGAAGCGCACCGGGCCCCTGTCCGTCGGCCCGTGTCCGGCCGTGCCGGGCCGTCAGTTGCCCGTCAGGCTCGCGATCAGTTCGTCGGACGCCGCGTACGGGTCCAGCTCGCCCGCCACGATGCGCTCCGCGAGCGCGTCCAGGCGCCGGTCGCCGTGCAGGTCCCCGATCCGCTCGCGCAGCGCCGTGACCGCGATCGTCTCGACCTCGCGGGCCGAGCGCGAGCGGCGGCGCTCCGCCAGGACCCCGTGCTCCTCCATCCAGGCGCGGTGCTTCTCCAGGGCCTCCACCACCTCGTTGACGCCCTCGCCCCGCGCCGCGACCGTCTTGACGATCGGCGGCCGCCAGTCGCCCGGACCGCGCGCCTCACCGAGGCCGAGCATGTGGTTCAGCTCGCGGGCCGTCGCATCAGCGCCGTCCCGGTCCGCCTTGTTCACCACGTACACGTCGCCGATCTCCAGGATGCCCGCCTTCGCGGCCTGGATCCCGTCGCCCATGCCGGGCGCGAGCAGCACCACCGAGGTGTCGGCCTGGGAGGCGATCTCCACCTCCGACTGGCCCACGCCCACCGTCTCGACGAGGATCACCTCGCAGCCGGCCGCGTCCAGGACGCGGATCGCCTGCGGCGCCGCCCAGGCGAGCCCGCCCAGGTGGCCCCGGGTCGCCATCGAGCGGATGTACACACCCGGGTCGGAGGCGTGCTCCGACATCCGGACCCGGTCGCCGAGCAGCGCTCCCCCGCTGAACGGGGACGAGGGGTCGACGGCCAGGACGCCGACCCGCTTCCCGGCCCGCCGGTAGGCGGCGACCAGGGCGGACGTCGACGTGGACTTGCCCACGCCCGGCGAGCCCGTCAGGCCCACCACGTACGCACCGCCGGTCAGCGGCGCGAGCGCCGCCATCACCTCGCGCAGCTGCGGGGACGCCCCCTCCACCAGTGAGATCAGCCGGGCCACGGCGCGCGGCCGGCCCTCCCGTGCCTGGGCGACGAGTTCGGGGACGTCCACCATGTGCCGATGCTCCTTAGGTACGGAACTACTTGCCGTTGCCGGGTACGCGAACGATCAGAGCGTCACCCTGACCGCCACCGCCGCACAGCGCCGCCGCGCCGACACCGCCGCCGCGCCGCTTGAGCTCCAGGGCGAGGTGCAGCACCACACGGGCGCCGGACATGCCGATGGGGTGGCCGAGGGCGATCGCGCCACCGTTGACGTTCACCTTTTCCGGGGTCACGCCCAGGTCCTTCATCGACTGGACGGCGACCGCCGCGAACGCCTCGTTGATCTCGATCAGGTCGAGGTCCTCGACGCCCAGGCCCTCCTTCTTCAGGGCGTGCCGGATGGCGTTGGACGGCTGCGACTGCAGCGAGTTGTCCGGGCCCGCCACGTTGCCGTGGGCGCCGATCTCGGCGATCCACTCCAGGCCCAGCTCCTGCGCCTTGGCCTTGCTCATCACGACCACGGCGGCGGCGCCGTCCGAGATCTGCGAGGAGGTGCCGGCCGTGATGGTGCCGTCCTTGGCGAAGGCCGGGCGCAGCTTGCCGAGCGACTCGACGGTCGTCTCGCCGCGGATGCCCTCGTCCTTGGCGAAGACGACCGGGTCGCCCTTGCGCTGCGGGATCTCGACCGGGGTGATCTCGGCCTCGAAGACGCCGTTCTTCTGCGCGGCGGCGGCGCGCTGGTGGGACAGGGCGGCGATCTCGTCCTGCTCCGGGCGGGCGATGCCGAGGCGCGTGTTGTGCTTCTCGGTGGACTCGCCCATGGCGATGTTCTCGAAGGCGTCGGTCAGGCCGTCGTAGGCCATGGCGTCGAGCATCTCGATCGCGCCGTACTTGTAGCCGTCGCGGGACTTCGGCAGCAGGTGCGGGGCGTTGGTCATCGACTCCTGGCCGCCTGCCACGACCACGTCGAACTCGCCGGCGCGGATCAGCTGGTCGGCGAGGGCGATGGCGTCGAGTCCGGAGAGACACACCTTGTTGACGGTGAGGGCGGGGACGTTCATCGGGATGCCGGCCTTGACGGCGGCCTGGCGGGCGGGGATCTGGCCGGCGCCCGCCTGGAGCACCTGCCCCATGATCACGTACTCGACCTGGTCGCCGCCGATGCCGGCCCGGTCGAGCGCGGCCTTGATGGCGAAGCCGCCCAGCTCCGCGCCGGAGAAGGACTTGAGGGAGCCGAGCAGCCGTCCCATGGGCGTGCGGGCGCCCGCGACGATCACTGAAGTGGTACCGGTCGTTCCAGACATGAGGCACAGCCCCTTGAGATGAGGAGTGAACGAGGGTTTACCGCCAATGTACTGAGCGGTACCGCTCAGGGTCACCGGGCAGCCGGTGTGACGGCGCGCACGTTGCGTAACCACCTCCCTGGCGTTGCACTGGGACCATGCTGACGCGAATCGACCACATCGGGATCGCCTGTTTCGACCTCGACAAGACTGTCGAGTTCTACCGTGCGACCTACGGTTTCGAGGTGTTCCACTCCGAGGTGAACGAGGAGCAGGGCGTCCGCGAGGCCATGCTCAAGATCAACGACACCTCCGACGGCGGCGCCTCCTACCTCCAGCTCCTGGAGCCCACCCGGGAGGACTCCGCGGTGGGCAAGTGGCTGGCGAAGAACGGCGAGGGGGTCCACCACATCGCCTTCGGGACCGCCGACGTCGACGGTGACGCCGCCGACATCCGTAGCAAGGGTGTCCGAGTCCTCTACGACGAGCCCCGGATCGGCTCCATGGGCTCCCGCATCACCTTCCTCCACCCCAAGGACTGCCACGGCGTGCTGACCGAACTGGTCACCTCCGCCGAGCCGTCGGCGGACCACTCCTGAGTCCGCTCCTCCGTCCACTCCCGCGTCCACTCCTCGGTGGAGCACTGACCTCCGGATTCCTGGCCCGGTAGAGTGGGCGGCTCCGGGCCGGGGCCGGTCGGTGCCGCATGCCATGCGGCGTCGAAGTCGGGGTATCCGATCTGTCACCATTCCCCGGGGGGCCCGTTCGCCGGGAACGGATCTCATTGGAGTGTTGCGACCAGGGGACGGATGGGACCGCGCAGTGCGGGGCTACGAACGCCAGGAGAGCCACCGAGCTGAAGACGACCATCTTTCGCGGTTCGAAGCCGAGATGGACCGGCTGAAGACCGAGCGGGAGAAGGCCGTCCAGCACGCCGAGGACCTCGGTTACCAGGTCGAGGTCTTGCGCGCCAAGCTCCACGAGGCGCGCCGCACGATCGCATCCCGGCCGGCCTACGACAGCGCGGACATCGGCTATCAGGCCGAGCAGTTGCTCCGTAACGCGCAGATCCAGGCCGACCAGCTGCGCCAGGACGCCGAGCGCGAGCTGCGCGAGGCCCGCGCCCAGACCCAGCGCATCCTCCAGGAGCACGCCGAGCACCAGGCGCGGCTCCAGGCCGAGCTGCACAACGAGGCGGTCCAGCGCCGTCAGCGTCTGGACCAGGAGCTGGCCGAGCGCCGCCAGACCGTCGAGGCGCACGTCAACGAGAACGTCGCCTGGGCGGAGCAGCTGCGCGCCCGTACGGAGTCCCAGGCCCGCCGTCTGATGGAGGAGTCCCGCGCCGAGGCCGAGCAGGCGCTCGCCGCCGCGCGGGCCGAGGCCACCCGGTTGGCCGAGGAGACCCGGCAGCGCGTCGGCTCGCAGGCGGAGGCCGCCCGCGCCGAGGCGGAAGCGATTCTGCTGCGCGCCCGCAAGGACGCCGAGCGGCTTCTGAACGCCGCCTCGACACAGGCGCAGGAAGCCACCAGCCATGCCGAGCAGCTCCGTTCGGCCACCACCGCCGAGACCGACCAGGCCCGCCGCCAGGCGACCGAGCTGTCCCGCGCCGCCGAGCAGCGGATTCAGGAGGCCGAGGACCGGCTCCGCGAGGCCCGCGCGGAGGCCGAGAAGGCGCTGGCGGAGGCCAAGGAGGCCGCCGCCAAGCAGCTGTCGTCGGCGGAGTCGGTCAACGAGCAGCGCACGCGTACGGCCAAGGCGGAGATCGCCCGGCTCGTCGGCGAGGCCACGAAGGAGGCCGAGGCGCTCAAGGCGGAGGCCGAGGAGAAGCTCCGCGAGGCGAGCGCCGAGGCCGAGAAGCTGGTCTCGGAGGCCGCCGAGAAGGCCCGTACGGTCGCGGCGGAGGACTCCGCCGCCGCCCTCGCCAAGGCCGCCCGTACGGCCGAGGAGGTGCTCACCAAGGCGTCCGAGGCCGCCCAGGAGACCACCCGTAAGGCGTCCGAGGAGGCGGAGCGGATCCGCCGCGAGGCCGAGGCCGAGGCCGACCGGCTGCGCACCCACGCCGAGGAGCAGGCCGACGAGCTGCTCGGCTCGGCGAAGGACGACACCAAGGAGTACCGCGCCAAGACGGTCGAGCTGCAGGAGGAGGCGCGCCGGCTGCGCGGCGAGGCCGAGCAGTTGCGCGCCGAGGCGATCGCCGAGGGCGAGCGCATCCGCGGCGAGGCCCGGCGCGAGGCCGTCCAGCAGATCGAGGAGGCGGCAAGGACCGCCGAGGAGCTGCTGACCAAGGCCCGTACGGACGCCGACGAGCTGCGCGCGAGCGCGGGCGCCGAGAGCGACCGGGTCCGCTCCGAGGCCATGGAACGCGCGCAGACGCTGCGGACGCAGGCCGAGGAGACCCTGGAGCGCACCCGGGCCGAGGCCGAGCGGATGCGGGCCGAGGCGGAGGAGCAGGCCGAGGCGGTCAAGGAGGCGGCCGAGCGGGCCGCGACCGCGCTGCGCGAGGAGGCCGAGCGGGCCGCCGCGGCACGGCAGGCCGAGGCCGCCGAGGAGCTGGCCCGGCTGCACGCCGAGGCCGAGTCGCGGGTCGAGAACGCCGGGCGCGAGCTGTCAGATGCCCGGGCCGAGAGCGAACGGATCCGGCGCGAGACCGCCGAGGAGACCGAGCGGCTGCGTACCGAGGCCGCCGAGCGGATCCGTACGCTCCAGGCGCAGGCCGAGCAGGAGGCGGAGCGGCTGCGCACGGAGGCCGCGTCGGACGCGTCCACCGCGCGCGCCGAGGGCGAGGCCGTGGCCGTACGGCTGCGCACGGAGGCGTCGACGGAGGCCGAGCGGCTGAAGTCGGAGGCGCAGGAGACCGCCGACCGGGTGCGGGCGGAGGCCGCGGCCGCCGCCGAGCGGGTCGCGGCCGAGGCCGCCGAGGCGCTGGCCGCCGCGCAGGAGGAGGCCAACCGGCGCCGCCGGGAGGCCGAGGAGACGCTGGAGTCGGCCCGTTCCGAGGCCGGCCGGGAGCGCGAGCACGCCCGCGAGCAGTCCGAGGAGCTGCTCGCCTCCGCCCGCAAGCGGGTGGAGGAGGCGCAGACCGAGGCGCAGCGGCTGGTCGAGGAGGCGGACCGCCGGGCCACGGAGATGGTGTCCGCCGCCGAGCAGACGGCCCGGGAGGTACGCGACTCCGTCGCCGGTCTGCAGGAGCAGGCCGAGGAGGAGATCGCCGGGCTGCGCAGCGCGGCCGAGCACGCGGCGGAGCGCACCAGGGCAGAGGCGCAGGAGGAGGCGGACCGGGTCCGCGCCGACGCGTACGAGGAGCGGGAGCGGGCCACCGAGGACGCGAACCGGGTGCGGACCCGCGCCCAGGAGGAGTCCGAGGCCGCGAAGGCGCTGGCCGAGCGGACGGTCACGGACGCGATCGCCGAGGCGGAGAAGCTGCGCGCGGACACCGCGGAGTACGCGCAGCGGGTACGGACCGAGGCGACGGACTCGCTGGCCTCGGCCGAGCAGGACGCGGCCCGCACCCGTGCGGACGCCCGGGAGGACGCCAACCGGATCCGTTCCGAGGCGGCGGCCCAGGCGTCGACGCTGGTCGGCGAGGCGACGTCGGAGGCGGAGCGGCTCACCGCCGAGGCCGAACGGCTGCGTGCCGAGGCCGAGCGGGTCAAGGCGGACGGCGAGGCGGAGGCCGAGGCCCTGCGGGCGGCCGCGCGCGCGGACGGCGAGCAGGTCCTGGACGAGGCCCGCAAGGCCGCCGACAAGCGGCGCGCCGACGCCGCCGCCCAGGCCGACCAGCTCATCGGCGAGGCCACGAGCGAGGCCGAGCGGATCACCGCCGAGGCGGCGGAGCTCCTGGAGACGACCGAGCGCGACGCGCTGCGGCTGCGGAGCGAGGCGGAGCAGGTCAAGAAGGACGGCGAGGCCCACGCGGAGGCGCTGCGGGCGGCCGCGCTGGCCGACAGCGAGCAGGTGCTCGACGAGGCGCGGAAGGCGGCCGACAAGCGCCGCTCGGACGCGGCCGAGCAGGCCGACCAGCTCATCGGCGAGGCGACGCGGGAGGCCGAGCGGATCACGGCGGAGGCCGGCGAGCTCGCGGAGTCGCTGACGTCCGACGCGACGCGGCAGGCCGAAGTCACCGTCTCCCGGGCGTCGGACGAGGCGGAGCGGATGCGGGCCGAGGCCGCCGAGACGGTCGGCGCGGCCCAGCAGGCCGCCGAGCGGATCCGGGCGGAGGCCGAACGGGTCCGCGCGGACGCCGAGTCGGCGGCGGAACAGATGCGTTCCGAGGCACGTGCGGAGGCGGACCGTACGCTCGACGAGGCGCGCGAGGCCGGCGCCAAGCGCCGTTCGGACGCGGCGGAGCAGGCGGACCAGCTCATGGCCAAGGCCCAGGAGGAGGCGCTGCGCGCCACCACCGAGGCCGAGTCGCAGGCGGACACGATGGTCGGCGCGGCCCGCAAGGAGGCCGAGCGGATCGTCGCCGAGGCGACCGTCGAGGGCAACTCGCTGGTGGAGAAGGCGCGTACGGACGCGGACGAGCTGCTGGTCGGGGCGCGCAGCGACGCGACGGCCATAAGGGAGCGGGCCGAGGAGCTCCGGGCGCGGATCGAGGGGGAGATCGAGGAGCTGCACGAGCGGGCGCGGCGCGAGACGGCCGAGCAGATGAAGACGGCCGGCGAGCGCGTCGACAAGCTGGTGAAGGCCGCCGAGGAGCAGCGGGCCGAGGCCGAGGAGAAGGCCAGGGAGCTGGTCTCCGAGGCGAACTCGGAGGCGAGCAAGGTCCGGATCGCCGCGGTGAAGAAGGCCGAGGCGCTCCTGAAGGAGGCCGAGCAGAAGAAGTCGTCCCTCGTCGCGGAGGCGGAGCGGATCAAGGCGGAGGCGGAGCGCGAGGCCGAGACGATGATCTCGGAGGGCCGGCGCGAGCTGGATGTGCTGGTGCGCCGTCGCGAGGACATCAATGCCGAGATCTCCCGTGTCCAGGACGTCCTGGAGGCGTTGGAGTCTTTCGAGGCCCCGTCCAACGGTACGAAGTCGGACGGGGCGAAGTCCGCTGGTACGAGGGACGGCGCCAAGGCGGGGGCCTCGGTGGGGGTTACACGTTCGAGTGGCAAGTCTTCCGGGGGCTAGCCACTCAAAAGGCTGGACATTCTCCAGATCAAACGGGCATACGCTCGATGACACGCCGCTTCGGCCCCTAGGATTCCCTCTAACACCTCACCGGTCTCATTCGACAGGAACCCCATGAGCGACACTTCCTCCCCCTTCGGCTTCGAGCTCGTGCGGCGTGGTTACGACCGCGGTCAGGTGGACGACCGCATTACCAAGCTCGTCGCCGACCGTGACAGTGCTCTGGCCCGAATCACCTCTCTGGAAAAGCGCATCGAGGAACTCCACCTCGAGACCCAGAACGCCCAGGCCCAGGTGACCGACGCCGAGCCGTCGTACGCCGGTCTCGGCGCTCGCGTCGAGAAGATCCTCCGCCTCGCCGAGGAGGAGGCGAAGGACCTGCGCGAGGAGGCCCGTCGCGCCGCCGAGCAGCACCGCGAGCTGGCCGAGTCGGCCGCCCAGCAGGTGCGCAACGACGCCGAGTCGTTCGCCGCGGAGCGCAAGGCGAAGGCCGAGGACGAGGGCGTTCGGATCGTCGAGAAGGCGCAGGGCGAGGCCAACTCGCTGCGTGCCGAGGCGCAGAAGGACGCGCAGTCCAAGCGCGAGGAGGCGGACGCCCTCTTCGAGGAGACCCGCGCCAAGGCCGCCCAGGCCGCCGCGGACTTCGAGACCAACCTGGCCAAGCGCCGGGAGCAGTCGGAGCGCGACCTGGCCTCGCGTCAGGCGAAGGCGGAGAAGCGTCTCGCCGAGATCGAGCACCGCGCGGAGCAGCTGCGGCTCGAGGCCGAGAAGCTGCGTACGGACGCGGAGCGCCGGGCGCGCCAGACGGTGGAGACGGCGCAGCGCCAGGCCGAGGACATCGTGGCCGACGCGAACGCCAAGGCCGACCGGATCCGCTCGGAATCGGAGCGCGAGCTGGCGGCGCTGACGAACCGCCGCGACTCGATCAACGCCCAGCTGACCAACGTCCGCGAGATGCTGGCCACGCTGACCGGTGCCGCGGTGGCGGCGGCCGGCTCCCCGATCGACGACGAGCCGGCCACCCGCGGCGTCCCGGCCCAGCAGACGAGGTAGCACGCGGGGGCGACCCCTCGGGCGACCGGAACGCAACTACTCACATGACCCTCCGCCATTCCAGTGGCGGGGGGTCATGTGCGCCCGTAGCGTGGTCGCATGATCGAGCTCGAGGGCCTCACGAAGCGATTCGGTACGAAGACGGCGGTCGACCATCTCTCCTTCCAGGTCCGGCCGGGTGTGGTGACCGGCTTCCTCGGGCCCAACGGAGCCGGCAAGTCGACGACCATGCGCATGATGCTCGATCTGGACAATCCGACCAGCGGTACGGTCCGGATCGACGGCAGGCACTACCGCGAGCTCCAGGAGCCGCTGAAGTACATCGGGGCGCTGCTCGACGCCAAGGCGATGCACGGCGGCCGGTCCGCGTACCACAACCTGCTCTGCCTCGCGCAGGCGAACCGCATCCCGGAGAGCCGGGTCGGCGAGGTCCTCGATCTGGTCGGGCTGACCCCGGTCGCGAGGAAGAAGTCGAAGGGCTTCTCCCTGGGCATGGGCCAGCGGCTGGGAATCGCCTCGGCGCTTCTGGGTGATCCAGAGATCCTGATGTTCGACGAACCCGTCAATGGTCTGGACCCCGAGGGAATTCACTGGATCCGCAATCTGATGAAGGCGCTGGCCGCCGAGGGCCGGACGATCTTCGTTTCGAGCCATCTGATGAGCGAAATGGCCCTGACGGCCGATCACCTCATCGTGATCGGACAGGGAAAGCTGCTGGCCGACACGTCGATGGCGGATTTCATCCAGGAGAATTCCCGGAGTTACGTACGGCTGCGCTCGCCGCAGCGTGAACGGCTCCTGGACGTCCTGCACTCCAGCGGTTTCACGCCGGTCCAGACGGACAGCGGCGCGCTGGAGGTGGACGGCGCCACCACCGAGAAGCTGGGTGAACTGGCCGCGGAGAACGGGCTCGTGCTGCACGAGCTGAGCGCGCAGCGCGCCTCCCTGGAGGAGGCGTTCATGCAGATGACGGCCGGTGCGGTGGAGTACCACGCGCACGGCACGGATGTTCACGGGGGCGGAGCGCCCGGCCCCCGATGGGGCGACACCACCAAGGGAGCCTGAACGATGGCAGCCGTATCCGCGGTCCTCCAGTCCGAGTGGACCAAGATCCGCACGGTCTCCTCGACCATCTGGACGCTGGCGAGCGCGCTCCTGGTCACGGTGGCGATGAGCGCGGCGCTCTGCGCGCTGCTGGCGACGACGTTCGACGATCTCTCCGCCGCCGAGCGGGCGACCTTCGACCCGACCTTCATCAGCTTCTCCGGGATGATGCTGGGCCAGCTGGCGATGGTCGTCTTCGGTGTCCTCGTGGTGGGCACGGAGTACAGCTCCGGGATGATCCGTACGTCCCTCGCGGCCGTTCCGCAGCGCGCCACCTTCCTCTTCTCCAAGATCGCGGTGGCGGGCGCCCTCGCGCTCGCCGTCGGTCTGGCGACCAGCTTCCTGTCGTTCTTCCTGGGGCAGGCGCTCCTCGGCGAGCACCGCACCACGCTCGGCGCGGAGAACGTACTGCGGGCGGTGATCGGCGGCGGGCTCTACATGGGCCTGATCGCGATCTTCTCGATGGGCGTGGCGGCGATGCTGCGGTCGTCGATGCTCTCGCTCGGCATCCTGGTGCCGTTCTTCTTCCTGATCTCGCAGATCCTGTCGGCGGTGCCGAAGGCCAAGGAAGTGGCCGTCTACTTCCCCGACCAGGCCGGATCCAAGATCATGCAGGTGGTGCCGGACGCGATGAACTCGGAGAAGGCCCCGTACGGCCCCTGGGGCGGGCTGGGCATCATGCTGATCTGGGTGGCGGCCGCGCTGATCGGCGGCTATCTGGTCATGAAGAAGCGGGACGCGTAACGCTCGCGTGACGCTTTCGGCTTCGCCGGAACCGTCAACGGCTCGATAAGCTCCTAGCTCATACGGGGGGCTCTCGGCCGCCGGCCACGGCCCCGACGACGACCTGACCTGTCGATGGGGCTGGAGAATGATCGAGGCAGTCGGCCTGACCAAGCGCTACGGCGCCAAGACGGCCGTGTACAACCTTTCCTTCCAGGTGCGGCCGGGTACCGTCACCGGCTTCCTGGGACCCAACGGCTCCGGCAAGTCGACCACGATGCGCATGATCCTCGGCCTGGACCGGCCGACGTCGGGCCATGTCACGATCGGCGGCCACCCCTTCCGGCAGCTGCCGAACGCGCCCCGCCAGGTCGGCGCGCTGCTCGACGCCAAGGCCGTGCACGGCGGCCGCAGCGCCCGCAGCCATCTGCTGTCGCTCGCCCAGCTCGCCGGCATCCCGGCCCAGCGGGTCGACGAGGTCCTCGGGGTCGTCGGCCTCCAGGACGTCGCCAAGCGCCGCTCCAACGGCTTCTCGCTGGGCATGGGGCAGCGTCTGGGCATCGCGGCGGCGCTGCTCGGCGACCCGCAGGTGCTGCTCTTCGACGAGCCGGTCAACGGCCTCGACCCGGAGGGCATCCTCTGGGTCCGCAACCTCATGAAGAAGCTGGCCGCCGAGGGCCGGACGGTCTTCGTCTCCAGCCACCTCATGAGCGAGATGGCGCTGACCGCCGACCATCTGATCGTGATCGGCCGCGGCCAGCTGCTCGCCGACATGAGCGTCAGGGACTTCATCTCGGCGAACTCCGCGGACTTCGCCCGGGTGCGGACCCCGCAGACGGAGCCGGAGCAGCGCGAGAAGCTGACCGCCGCGCTGATCGAGGCCGGCGGCCGGGTCATGTCCGAGCCCGACGGGGCGCTGCGGGTGACGGGCCTCGCCCTCCCCCGTATCAGCGATCTGGCCCACAGCGCCGGGGTACGGCTCTGGGAGCTGTCCCCGCACCAGGCGTCGCTGGAGGAGGCGTACATGCGGATGACGCAGAGCGCCGTGGACTACCGCTCCACCGAGGACCAGCTCGCCCACCTCCAGCCGCCGCAGGCGCCCCACCACCAGCAGCTGCCGCCCGATCCGTACGTGGTGCCGGAGGTGCCGCAGCAGGGCTGGTACGCCCCGCCGCCGCCCGGACAGAACCCGTACGCCGCCCCGCAGCACAGCGAGCCCGCCCAGAAGCCCGAGGACGCCCGATGACCGCCCCGACCCCGCCGTACTCGTACGTCTCCCCCATTCCCGTCCGCAGGGCGCACCTCGGTGACGCGCTCGCCTCGGAGTGGACCAAGATCCGGTCGGTGCGCTCCACGATGTGGACGCTCGGGGTCATGGTGGTGCTGATGCTGGGCATCGGTCTGGGGGTCGCCGCGATCGTGGCGGCGTCGAGCGAGCACCCGCAGAACGAGTCGGCGCTCGGTTTCGGCTTCTTCGGCGTGCTCCTCGGTTCGATCTGTGTGATCACGCTGGGCGTGCTGACGATCGCCTCCGAGTACGGCACGGGCATGATCCGCACCACGCTGACCGCTTGCCCGAGCCGGGCCCGGGTGCTGACGGCCAAGGCGATCGTCTTCTTCCTGCTCGTCTTCACCGTCACGACCGTGACCGCGACCGTGGTCGCGATGGCACAGGTGGCGATGGTGGACGCCGCCGAGCCGAGCGGGGCGGAGTGGCTGCGGGCCACGGTCGGCGCCGGTCTGTTCGTCGCGCTGCTCGGTCTGCTGGCGCTCGCCGTCGGCTCGATCGTCCGGCACTCGGCGGGCGCGATCACGATCATGATCGGGGTGCTGCTGCTGCCGCTGGTCGCGGCGATGTTCATGTTCTCGGAGTCGCTGGCCAAGGTGCAGGAGGCGCTGCTCACGTACGCGATCCCGAGCCAGCTGATCGCGCTGTACGCCGGCCGGTCGGCGGTGGGCCAGGGCGGCCCGTCGGGCTGGGACCCGGTGTGGATCCTGGCCGGCGTCGCGGCCGCCGCGATGGCAGGCGCGTACGCCCTGCTGAACAACCGGGACGTCTGACCGGGGCCCGCGCCGGTACCGGCACCGGCCGCGCCGGCCGGGAGCGGGCTCAGTACCTCGGCGCGTTACGGGACCGCTGCACCCGCGAGGTGCGGCGGTCCTTCGCGTTCCAGCACGCCTTGTGCCAGTGCCGCCGGTCCTCCACTCCCCCGTACTCGGGCCAGGCCACCACGTGCGGCGCGCCGCCGGGGATCTCCTGGTCGCAGCCGGGGCAGCGGTAGCGCTTGCCGGGCGCGCTCGCCCCGGCCACAGGGCGGACGAACCACTCCTCGCCCTGCCAGGACTCGCTGCGCTGCGCCCCGCCGTAACGGTCGGTCTCCGCGCCGCGACGGTCGGGCTTCTCGCCGCCATGGGGGCGGTTGCGACGCGGGGACACGAATCACCTCACGGAGGCCGGGTACACGGACGGTTCCGACAAGCCTACGGGCCGCGACACGGTCGCCCGGCCCACCCTCCAGGCCCAGTTAGCGGAAAATCGCAAGAACTTCGGGACGGGCCGTTGCCTTTGGCACGTGTCAGACGTTGTTGCCAGTACGAGGGGGGAGAACCGCGTCGGCCGCAAGGAGGCAGAAGGCGATGCGCGTGGGTACGTTTGTTCTGGCCGCCCAGTTCCCTGGGCAGGGCCAAGGCGAGGCACTGCACCGGGCGGTGCGGACGGCCGAGGTGGCCGAGGAGGCGGGGCTCGACTCCGTCTGGCTCGCCGAGCACCATTTCGTTCCGTACGGCGTCTGCCCGTCGGCCGTGACGCTCGCCGCGCTGCTGCTGGGCCGCACGCGCCGCCTCCGGGTCGGCACGGCGGTGAGCGTGCTGCCGACCGTCCACCCGGTCGCGCTGGGCGAGCAGGCCGCGCTGCTGCATCTCACCTCCGGCGGGCGGTTCACCCTCGGGGTGGGGCGCGGCGGGCCGTGGGTCGACCTGGAGGTGTTCGGCGCGGGCCTCGACGCGTACGAGCAGGGCTTCCCCGAATCGCTCGACCTGCTGCTGCGCTGGCTGACCGAGCCCCGGGTCGGGACCCAGGGCGAACGATTCGCCTTCCGGGAGGTCGCCGTCGTGCCGCGCCCCGGCGAGCTGATCGGCGGGGATGCCGCGCCCGAGGTGGTCGTCGCCTGCACCTCCCCGAAGAGCGTCCGGCTCGCCGCCGAACGCGGGCTTCCGATGCTGCTCGGGATGCACTGCGGCGACGAGGAGAAGGCCGAGATGGTGGCCGCCTGGGGCCGGAGCGCCCGGGAGGCGGGACGCACCCCGGACGAGATCGCCCGGATCGGCGCCGGCCATGTCTCGGCGGGCGTCGCCCAGCTCGCGGACCGCCGGGCGGACGCGGCCGAGGCGCTGGTCAAGGCGATGCCCGGCTGGCTGAAGCAAGGGCTCGACGCCCATGTCACGGTGGACGGCCGGCACCGCTCGATGCGGGACCCCGTCGCGTACACGGAGCTGCTGTGCTCGCTGCACCCGGTGGGCACGCCACGGCTCGCGGCGGACCGGCTCGCGGCGACCTCGGAGCGCACGGGCATCACCCGCTTCGCGCTGCTCGCCGAGGGCTCGGGCGACCTCGCGGCCACCGAGGAGAACGTACGGCGCCTGGGCGCCGAGGTGCTGCCGCTGCTGGTGTGAGGGGTGGTGGGTCATCTGGGTCGGCGAGGGACGCCGGGCCCGGCAGGAGCCGGGAGGCGGACCCTCGGGGCCGGATGCCGCCGCTCCGGCATCTGTCGCATCGTTCGGGTCTCCCCCGATGCGGAGCGGCAGCACCATGCCTCAGCAGTCGCGCAGTTCCGGCGACTGGTTGAGCAGCTGGCCGCGTACGGAGGTGAAGCGGGCGAGCCGCTCGTCCACCGCGGGGTCCAGCGGGAAGACCGCCACACGGTGGCAGTTCTGGAAGGCCAGACGCACACCGAAGTGGCGCTGCAGCGCACCCCGGATCGCATCACTCGCGAGTGCACGCAACAGCTGACCACGTGCCTGCTCGTTCGGCGGCGGCGTCTGGTTGTCGGCGAACTCTCCGCCGTCGACCTTCAGCTGAGCCACCAGAGAACTGATCATCTCCCATGCGTAGGGCAGGGAGGTCCGGACGCAGTCGACGAAGTCGGCTTCGTCGACCTCGCCTCGCTCGGCCTGTTCCAACAGAGCCGGTGAGACGTCGAGCGACATGGGTTCTCCTCTCGCGACCCCGCCGGGCGGGGTCTTACGGGCAGGGATGAAGGACCCTCCGCGCGACACGCTGTGTGCACGGACGGCGACCTCCTGCTTCCACGGTAAGCGCGCCGTCCGGAGCGCACCAGGAGAATGGGAGCACAACCGGCCAATAACCGACGGGTGTTGGGCGGGCGTTAAGAGCCGAATCGCGCGGAAGAGCGCTCGTCTTGTAGCGTTGCCGACCATGCGTCTCGTCATCGCCCGTTGTTCCGTGGACTACGCGGGCCGGCTCACCGCCCACCTGCCCTCCGCGCCCCGTCTGATCCTGGTCAAGGCAGACGGCAGCGTCTCCATCCACGCGGACGACCGGGCGTACAAACCGCTCAACTGGATGTCCCCGCCGTGCACGATCAAGGAGTGCGCCGACGGTGAGACCGGCGCGGCAGGCACCTGGACCGTGGTGAACAAAGCGGGCGAGAAACTGATCATCACGATGGAGGAGATCCTCCACGACTCCTCGCACGAGCTGGGTGTCGACCCGGGTCTCATCAAGGACGGCGTGGAAGCGCACCTCCAGGAGCTCCTCGCCGACCGCATCGAGACCCTCGGCGACGGCCACACGCTGATCCGCCGCGAGTACCCGACGGCGATCGGCCCGGTGGACATCCTGTGCCGGGACGCCGACGGGGCGACGGTCGCGGTGGAGATCAAGCGGCGCGGTGAGATCGACGGCGTGGAGCAGCTGACCCGCTATCTGGAGCTGCTGAACCGTGACCCGCACCTCGCGCCGGTGAAGGGCGTCTTCGCGGCGCAGGAGATCAAGCCGCAGGCGCGGGTGCTGGCGACGGACCGCGGCATCGAGTGCGTGGTGCTGGACTACGACGCGCTGCGGGGCATCGAGGACGACAAGCTGCGGCTGTTCTAGACGGTACGGGTACGGCGACGGCCCCGGGTGCGTGAACGCGCCCGGGGCCGTCGCCGTGCTGTCGCTCCTGGGCCCGTCAGGCGGGGGTTCCGGTGGAGGGGGTGCCGCCGTTCGGCGCGGAGGCGGTGTTGCTGGGGCCCTGCGTCTCCGTGCCGGTGGGGGTGGGAGACGGCGTTGTCGTGCCCGTTTCGGTCGCTGTCGGGGACGGCGTCGTCTTCGTGGGCGTGGGCGTCGGCTTGGTCGTCGGCGTCAGCGTCGGGCGCGGCTTGCCCGGTGCGGTCCTCGTGGGGGCGCCCGGCGTCGGGCTGGTGGCCGTCGAGCTGGCCGGGGAGGACGGGGTCCCCGCCGTGCCGGTCGCGCCCGGGACGCCCGGGGTGGCCGAGCCGGTGGCGCTCGGCGAGGGCGAGTCCGAGGGGCTGCCCGTCGTGTCCTCGGTCGGCTCCTCCGCGTCGAAACCGTCGTCGGCGCCGCCCTCCTCGCCGGTGGTGTGGTCGGAGGTGACCCGGTTGTTGGCCGGGTCGTCGCCGTCGCCGGAGGTGGCGCCGATGGTCACCACCGTGCCGAGCACGGCGGCAAGGAGCGCTCCGGTGCCGACGGCGACGAGGTTGCGGCGGGCGCCCGCGAGGATGCCCCAGCGGGCGCCGGGGCGCCGCTCGTCGCCGCTTGTGGGGCCGTCGGGGCGGCTGATGAGCGTAGGGCCGTCGGTCGCGAAGTCCGGGAACGCGGCGACGGGTGCGGGCGCCGGCGTGGGCGCGGCGGCGGGCTGGGGGGCCTGCTTGGCGAGGACGGCCGGGATGCCGCGGGGCGGCGAGAGGGGTTCCTCGCGCCGTACGACGGTCGGCTCGTCGCCCGCCGGTGCCCGGTCGCCGGGCAGCGGGCGGCCGGCGCGGTCGGCGACCAGGGCGAGGGCCCGGCGGCCGGCGACGGTGCCGCGCTTGTCGGCGAGGGCTCCGCGCAGGGCGATGGACGCCTCCAGTTCGGCGCGGGCCCGCTCCAGGTTTCCGGAGCAGAGCGCGAGGACGCCCAACTCGTGGTGGAAATAGGCTTCTTCGGCGACCTCTCCGGCGAGGCGGGCGGCCTCCTGGCCGCTGCGCAGGGCGCGCTCCCAGGCGCCCCAGTGCAGTCCGGCGGCGAAGGCGGGCGCGGCGCTGCGGGCGAGGAGGACGGCGGTGGCGGGGTGCTCGGGGCCCTTCCCGGGGACGAGCACCGACAGCGCGGCGAGCAGCGCGTCGGACTCGGCGACCGCGCGCCCGGGGGTGACGGAGGGGTGCCCGGCCCACCAGGCGTAGTGCTGGGCGACGGCGTGGGCGCGGTCGGCCGCGTCCGCTCCGTAGCCCTGGGCGGCGAGCTGGGTCAGGACGCCGGCGGCGAGGCGGTAGCGGCTGCCGACCGGGGAGAGCAGTCCGCAGCCCATGAGCTCGCCGAGGGCGGCGTCCGCGTGGGTGTCGCCGACGAGGGCGGGGAGGTGCGCCTGGTGCGGCATCTCGCCGCCGAGGGCGACGGCGTACCGCAGGGCTTCCTGGGCGGAGTGGCTGAGCCGCGAGGCGAGCAGGGCGGCGGGGGCGGCGCCCTCGCCGAGGCTGGGCAGCGGTATGTCGCGCACGTCGACATCGACGTCGGCGGCCTCGTCGGGGTCGGTCGCGGCGGGTGCTGCCGGGGTGCCGAAGGCGTCGGCGAGGGCGCCGAAGGCGTCGAACTCGGCCGGTTCCTCCGCCTGGGTGCCGAAGGCGTCGAACTCGGCCGGGGTGGCCCGGAGCCGGTCGCGCTGGCGGAGCAGCGCGCCGGCCTGGACGAACCGGAGCGGCAGGCCCTCGGACTCGAACCAGAGGTCCCCGGCCCAGTTGGCCTCGTCTTCGGTGAGGGTGCGGCCGACGACGTTCTCCAGGAGCTCCACGGCGGAGGCGCGGCCCAGGCCACTGAGGGAGACCTCTTCGAGGTGGGCGTCGGCGGAGGGGGCCGGCACGTCGGGGGTGGCGGCGAGCAGGAAGGCGCACTCGGGGGCGGCGGTCAGCAGCTCGTCGAGGGTGGCGCCGCCGAACTCCAGGTCGTCGACGACGACGACCGCGCCGATCTCGTGGACCAGTGCGAGCAGGGCGGGGCGGTCGGGCCGGTGGTCCGGTGTGTGCTGGACGGTGGCGACGAGCTCGTACAGCAGCTCGGTCGGGGTGCGGTGGTGGCCGGAGAGGCGTACGACACCGTCGGGTGCCAGGCCGGCGCAGTCGCCGGCGACGGCTTCGAGGAGCGCGGTGCGGCCGGAGCCCGCGGGGCCGGTGAGGCGGACGGAGCGGCCCCGGGCGAGGAGCTGGACGAGACGCTCGCGCTCCTCCTGCCGTTCGAGGAGCGGGAGCCGCGGCGCCGCGGGGCCCGGCGGTACGGGCGGGGCGGTGGCGCGCGCCGCTTCGGCGCGCTCCTCGGGGGTGCGGCGGCGGGACGGTGCGGGCTGCTCCCCGGGCGGGCAGGTCTCGATCTCGCTGCCGTCCACCGGGTTGACGGTGAGGAGCAGGTCGCCGGAGACGAGGCGGGCGGTGCGGGCGCGTGCGGGCGTCGCGGCCGGGCCGCGCTCGGGCGCGCCGCCGCGGGCGCCGTGGGCGTCGCCGCCCTCGTTGTCGTGCCCGTCCTGGCCGTACTCTTCCGGCCCCCGGTTCATCGGGTCCATGTTCAAAGCTCCCAAAAGCGGTGCGCGCCGAAGCCCCTCCCGGCCGATCTGCACGCTCGCTGTCGCTTCTGGTCCGGTGCCCGCCGGGTGGGTCCGTCAAAGGGCGGGCGACCGAACCCTAGACCTTCCGCGAGGATCCCGGGAAGGCCGGGGCCCCGGCCCGCCCAAGACGTCACGGTCTTGTGAGGATTGGGCCGTGACGCCGGGTTCACACAGCGGCTTCACAGCCGGTACGACGGCGCTTCATGCCGCGGCCCGGCCCCGCCGCGCGCTCACACGCGCGGGAGGGACTCCGCGGCGAGTCCGCCTTCGATGGCGAGGATGCGGTGCAGCCGGGTCGCGACGAGCAGGCGCTGCATCTGGGGCGGTACCCCGCGCAGCACGAGCCGGCGGCCGCAGCGGCCCGCCCGGCGGTGCGCTCCCATGATGACCCCGAGACCGGTGGCGTCCCAGGAGTCGAGACCGGTCAGGTCGAGCACCAGATCGCCGACTCCGTCGTCGACGGCCGAGTGCAGGACCGTACGGGCGTCCGCCGCGCTGCGGACGTCGAGGCGGCCCCCGACGACCAGCTCGGCATGGTCGCCCCTGATGTGCATATGCGCTCCCCGGGAGTGCTCCGTCTTTGCAACAACTGACTGCCGTCGGCGCAGAAGCGTTGCGCCTTGTAAGCGAACTGATACCGAATTCACCCCGTGGGGTGATGGCGGAACGACCGCCGGGACTCGGCGGGCGGTTCAGTGCTTGTAGAAGCCCTGCCCGCTCTTGCGACCGATGTCACCGGCGTCCACCATCCGGCGCATCAGCTCCGGCGGGGCGAACTTCTCGTCCTGCGACTCGGTGTAGATGTTTCCGGTGGCGTTCACCAGGATGTCGATGCCCGTCAGGTCGGCCGTGGCGAGCGGGCCCATGGCGTGGCCGAAGCCCAGCTTGCAGGCGGTGTCGATGTCCTCGGCGGTCGCCACACCGGATTCGTAGAGCTTGGCCGCCTCGACGACGAGCGCCGAGATGAGCCGGGTGGTGACGAAGCCGGCCACGTCGCGGTTGACGACGATGCAGGTCTTGCCGACGGACTCGGCGAACTCCCGTGCGGTGGCGAGGGTGGAGTCGGCCGTCTTGTAGCCGCGCACCAGCTCGCAGAGCCGCATCATCGGGACCGGGGAGAAGAAGTGGGTGCCGACGACGGACTCCGGTCGCTCCGTCGCGGCCGCGATCTTGGTGATCGGGATGGCGGAGGTGTTGGAGGCGAGGACGGCGCCGTCCTTGGCGATCTTGTCGAGCGCGCGGAAGATCTCGTGCTTCACCTCCAGCTTCTCGAAGACGGCCTCGACGACGATGTCGGCGTCGGCGACCGCGTCGAGCTCGGTGGTGGCGGTGATCCGGCCGAGGGCGGCCTCGGCGTCGGCGGCGTCCAGGGTGCCCTTGGCGACGAAGCGGTCGTACGACGCCTTGATGCCGTCGGTGCCACGCGTCAGGGCGGCGTCGGTGACGTCACGCAGGACGACGTCCCAGCCCGCCTGGGCGGAGACCTGCGCGATTCCGGACCCCATGAGTCCGGCCCCGATGACGGCGAGCTTCCTGGCCACGATGTCCCACCCCTTAACGCCTGTTCACTTCCGGCTCTTCGGCGGAGATTAGCGGGCGGGAGCCGCGATGTGACCGCTAAGTAATGCGCGTCACGCCAGGATTGACGGACGTCACACTCACGGCACGCCCGTGCCGTGACGGTCGGCACACGGGCGGCCCATGGGGGCGGGGCGTCACTACGCTGGTCTCATGGTCAATCTGACGCGCATCTACACCCGTACCGGCGACCAGGGCACCACCGCCCTCGGCGACATGAGCAGGACCGCCAAGACCGATCTGCGGATCTCGGCCTACGCCGACGCCAACGAGGCCAACGCCGTCATCGGCACGGCCATCGCCCTCGGGCGGCTCGACGAGGAGGTCGTGAAGGTCCTCGTCCGCGTCCAGAACGACCTCTTCGACGTCGGCGCGGACCTGTCCACCCCGGTGGTCGAGGACCCGAAGTATCCGCCGCTGCGGGTGGAGCAGTCCTACGTCGACAAGCTGGAAGCGGACTGCGACCGCTTCCTGGAGCAGCTGGAGAAGCTGCGCTCCTTCATCCTGCCGGGCGGCACGCCCGGTGCGGCGCTGCTGCACCAGGCGTGCACGGTGGTCCGGCGTGCGGAGCGCTCCACGTGGGCGGCGATCGAGGTGCACGGCGAGACGATGAACCCGCTGACCGCGACCTACCTCAACCGGCTGTCAGACCTGCTCTTCATCCTTGCGCGGGTGGCGAACAAGGAGGTCGGGGACGTGCTCTGGGTCCCGGGCGGGGAGCGCTGACGGCTGCTCCGGCTCGCCCTCCGGGGCCTTCTTCGGCCAGATCGCGTAGCTGAGCGCGATCAGGCCGTGGATGCCGGCGGCCCGCCAGGCGACGAAGATCCAGCTCTTCAGCGAGTCGGTGTTCCCGTCCGGGCCGACGTACCAGGCCGCGAGCAGCAGCAGTCCGCTCGCGACGGCCGCGGCGACCACCGAGCCCGACCAGACCTTGCCCTCGTGGCGGGCGCGCGCCATGCCGTACCGCGGCGGCTTCGCGGGCGGCGGCGCGCCGCCGAAGCGGTGGGCGGCGTGGCCGTCGAGCCACTTCACCGTGCGGTGGCCGTGGCCGACGGTGTAGCCGATGTAGACCGCGGCGAGGCCGTGCCGCCAGCTGGGGTCGGCGCCGTTCTTGAGGTCGATGGCGGTGACGACGAGCAGCAGGACCTCCAGGAGCGGTTCGCACAGCAGCAGGGCGAGACCCGTCCGGGGCATCCTCAGCAGATAGCGGGTGGCGAGGCCGGCGGCCAGCAGGACCCAGAAGCCGACTTCACAGATCACGATCAGCGTGACGATCACGGCACTCCCCTCTCGGTTCCCTCCCAGCCTCCCGTGGTGCCGGGCCCGATTCGTCGTCGGCGCTGACGAACCGCGTCTACATCCTTCGACGGAGGGCGCGTCAACCCGGACGGCGAGGTCCGGGCGCCGCGCACCGTGTTGGATGGACCCGTGACCCTCCCCCGCCCCCACCGCGACGACCTGCTCATCGCCGCCGGCGGCCTCCTCATCGGCCTGCTGATGTGGTCCTTCGGTCTGCACACCCAGGACGACCGGTTGATCGGGGAGCGCTGGGCGACGCTGGTCCCGCTCGTCGTCATGACCGCGATGGAGACCCTGCGCCGCTCCCTGCCGCAGACCGCCCTGACCATCGGCACGCTCGCTCTCGTGGCGGACCAGTTCACCTACGGCAGCCTCGTGACGGCGCTGATGTTCACGGACGTGGTCTACGCCGCCGTGGTCTACGGCTCCCCCGCGTCCGCCCGGCGGATCCCGTACACCACCGGCCTGATCACGATCGGCGTCACGATCGGCTTTCTCGTCTGGTGGCAGAACGCGATCGCCCTGGTGGTCGGTCTGATCACGGGCATGGTCTCCTTCCTCCCCGCCGTGACCGGCGCGATCGTGCGCAACCACCGGCAGGCCGCCGACGCGGCCCGGCTGCGCGCCGAACAGACCGCGCTGCTCGCCGAGATGGACCGTACGCAGGCGGTGGTCGCCGAGCGGGCGCGGATGGCCCGGGAGTTGCACGACATGGTCGCCAACCATCTGTCCGCGATCGCGATCCACTCCACGGCGGCGCTGTCGCTCGACGACCCGGGCACGACCCGGCAGGCGCTGACCGTGATCCGGGAGAACAGCGTGGAGGGCCTGGCGGAGATGCGCCGGCTGATCGGGCTGCTGCGGGAGAGCAGCGGCGACGCCGAGCCGGCCGCCGCGCCGACCCTGGACGGTCTGGAGGCGCTGCTCTCGCAGGCCAGGACGAACGGCACGTCGAGCGGGCTCGACCTGGTTCTCGACGACTCCCGGGAGGACGGCGGCGGGCGGCTGCCGGCGCCGGTCGAGCTCGCCGCGTACCGGATCGTGCAGGAGTCGTTGACCAACGCCCTCAAGCACGCGGCGCCCGGCGAGGTGCGCGTGACCCTCGACGGCCGGCCGGACGGGTCCCTCACGGTCTGCGTGACCAGCCCGCTGGCGGGGCAGCCCGCTCCGCGCGCGCCCGGCGCGGGAGCGGGGCTCGTCGGGATGCGGGAGCGGGTCGCCCTCCTCGGCGGGGAGTTCGAGGCCGGTCCGGTGCCGGACGGCGAGGGCGGCAAGCTGTGGCGGGTACGGGCGGTCCTGCCCGTGGGGACGAACGACAGGGGACCAGCGAGATGACGGACACGAGGCGGCCCCCGATCCGGGTGCTGGTCGCCGAGGACCAGAGCGCGGTACGGGCGGGGCTGGTGCTGATCCTTGGCAGCGCGCCGGACATCGAGGTGGTCGGGGAGGCGGCGGACGGCGAGCGGGCGGTGCAGCTGGCCCGCGCCCTCCGGCCGGATCTGGTCCTGATGGATGTGCAGATGCCCCGGATGGACGGGGTGACGGCGACCCGGCACGTCGTGGCCGAGGGCCTCGCCGACGTGCTGGTGCTGACCACCTTCGACCTGGACGAGTACGTCTTCGGGGCGTTGCGCGCGGGCGCGGCGGGCTTTCTGCTGAAGAACACCGAGGCGAAGGACCTGGTCGAGGCGGTACGGACGGTGGCGCGCGGCGAGGGGCTGATCGCGCCGGCGGTGACCCGGCGGCTGATCGCGGAGTTCGCGGCGCCGAGCCGTCCGGTGCGCGCCGCGGGCGCCGCGGATCCCTCCGTGCTGTCCGCACTGACCCCCCGGGAGCGGCAGGTGCTCTCGGCGCTCGGTGACGGTCTGTCGAACGCGGAGATCGCGGTACGGCTCGACATGGCGGAGGCGACCGTGAAGACCCACGTCAGCAAGGTGCTGGGCAAGCTGGATCTGCGCAGCAGGGTGCAAGCTGCGGTCCTCGCTCAGGAGTTGGGCGTGTGATCCGGGACTGACCCCAACTCTCACCGACGCTGGTCTGGACCTCTTGACGATTGGTCCAGACCTTCCTACGCTCGCGGGGCGCGCACGCAGTTCACGGACCACCACCCCCACCTTGTCCTTCCGCAACGTGAGGAGCACCGTTGAGCACTCAAGCACCGACGCGCAGAACAGGGTTCAGACACCGGGCCGCCGCCGGTCTGACCGCCCTGATCCTGCCCCTGGCCGCGATGGTCGGCCTCGCCGCACCCGCCGAGGCGGCCACGTCCGCCACCGCCACGTACACCAAGGTCTCCGACTGGGGCTCCGGCTTCGAGGGCAAGTGGACGGTGAAGAACACCGGAACCACGACGCTCTCCTCCTGGACCGTCGAGTGGGACTTCCCCACCGGCACGGCCGTCACCTCCGCCTGGGACGCCACCGTCACCAACTCCGGCACCCACTGGACCGCCAAGAACGTCGGCTGGAACGGGACGCTCGCACCCGGCGCCACGGCCACCTTCGGCTTCAACGGCTCCGGCTCCGGTGCCCCCAGCGGCTGTAAGATCAACGGCGCCTCCTGCGACGGCTCCACCCAGCCCGGTGACCAGGCGCCCTCCGCCCCGGGCACCCCGGTCGCCTCCGGCGTCACCGACACCTCCGTCAAGCTGACCTGGACGGCCGCCACCGACGACAAGGGCATCAAGAACTACGACGTCCTGCGCGGCGGCACGAGGGTCGCCACGGTCACCGGACTCACGTACACCGACACCGGACTGACCGCCGGCACCGACTACAGCTACACGGTCGTGGCCCGCGACACCGCCGACCGGACCGGCCCGGCCAGCGGCGCGGTGAAGGTGCGCACCACAGGCGGCGACCCCGGCCCCGGCCCGGGTCCCGGCCCGTCCTCCACCGTGAAGCTGGGCTACTTCACCAACTGGGGCGTCTACGGCCGCAACTACCACGTCAAGAACATCGTGACGTCCGGCTCCGCGTCCAAGATCACGCACATCAACTACGCCTTCGGCAACGTCCAGGGCGGCAAGTGCACCATAGGTGACGCCTACGCCGACTACGACAAGGCCTACACCGCCGACCAGTCCGTCGACGGCAAGGCCGATACGTGGGACCAGCCGCTGCGCGGCAACTTCAACCAGCTGCGCAAGCTGAAGGCCCAGTACCCGCACATCAAGGTGCTCTGGTCCTTCGGCGGCTGGACCTGGTCCGGCGGCTTCGGCCAGGCCGTGCAGAACCCGACCGCCTTCGCCCAGTCCTGCTACGACCTGGTGGAGGACCCGCGCTGGGCCGACGTCTTCGACGGCATCGACCTGGACTGGGAGTACCCGAACGCCTGCGGTCTGTCCTGCGACACCAGCGGCCCGGCCGCGTTCAAGAACATGATGCAGGCCATGCGCGCCAAGTTCGGTACGAACAACCTGGTCACCGCGGCCGTCACGGCCGACGCCTCGGCCGGCGGCAAGATCGACGCCGCCGACTACGGCGGCGCGGCGCCATACATCGACTGGTACAACGTGATGACGTACGACTTCTTCGGCGCCTGGGCGGCGAAGGGCCCGACGGCCCCGCACTCGCCGCTCACCTCGTACCCCGGCATCCCGCAGGCGGGCTTCAACTCCGCCGAGGCGATCGCCAAGTTCAAGGCGAAGGGCGTCCCGGCGAAGAAGCTGCTGCTGGGCATCGGCTTCTACGGCCGCGGCTGGACCGGCGTCACCCAGTCCGCCCCGGGCGGCACGGCGACCGGCCCGGCGGCCGGCACGTACGAGCAGGGCATCGAGGACTACAAGGTCCTCAGGAACTCCTGCCCGGCCAACGGAACCGTCGCGGGCACCGCCTACGCGCACTGCGGCACCAACTGGTGGAGCTACGACACCCCGGCGACGGTCACGTCCAAGATGGGCTGGGCCAAGAACCAGGGCCTGGGCGGCGCGTTCTTCTGGGAGTTCAGCGGCGACACCGGCAACGGCGAGCTCGTCGGCGCGATCAACAGCGGACTGAGCTAGCCGGGAAGCGGGCGGGGGCGGCGCAGCACGCCGTCCCCGTCGTGCCGGCGCCGGACGCCTCAACGTGGTACAGCCGCACCGGCGGGTGCGGCTGTACGCGTTCCCAAGGACAGCAGCTCCGCCGGATCTCCCCCCGAGCGCCTCGGCGAGCACCGTCCGCGGCAGCGCGTGCGCGATCAGCTACGACGCGCGCGGGGCGTCCGACGGGACGTCCGATGAGAAACCGAGGTCAGGCGACGTTGACCCGCTGCCCGGGGGGTGCCGCCTCCAGCCAGGCGAGGAAGCCGGTCAGCGCGTCCTCGCTCATCGCCAGCTCCAGCCGGGTCCCCCGGTGCATACAGCCCTGGATCACGGCGTCGGAGAGCAGCGCGAGCTCCTCCTCGCCCTCGGGCATCCGGCGGTCCAGGACCTCGATCGCCGAGCGCTCCAGGATCCTGCGCGGCCGGGGCGCGTACGAGAAGACACGGAACCAGGCGACCTGGTCACCGCTGTAGCGGGCCACGCCGTACACCCAGCCCTTGCCGGACGGGTCCGGCTCCTCGGGGACGTTCCACCGCAGCGAACAGTCGAAGGTGCCGCCGGCCCGCTGGATCAGTCTGCGTCGCAGGCCGAAGACGAAGAGCCCGATCACCAGCAGTGCGACGACCAGGCCGCCCACGAGCAGAGCGAGGAACATCTTCACCGACCTCCTCGCTGCGTCCCGTAACCGAATACACCTTGTATACGCATCGCCTCAGCCGCGACACGGTCTGGATGATTCCAGCCCGTGCCGCGGCTGAGGGCACAACTCTCGGCGCGGTCCGCTAGCGGACCGCTACCGCGCGCAGCCGGACATCGGCGCGACGCTCGGCGGCGGCGTCCGACTCCGACTTGGCGCGCTCCAGCGCACGCTCGGCGCGCTGGGCGTCGATCTCGTCCGCCAGCTCGGCGATCTCCGCGAGCAGAGACAGCTTGTCGTCGGCGAACGAGATGAATCCACCGTGCACGGCGGCGACGACAGTGCTGCCCTCGCTCGTACGGATGGTCACCGGGCCCGACTCCAGCACACCGAGCAGCGGCTGGTGGCCGGGCATGACGCCGATGTCGCCGGAGGTGGTACGCGCGATGACCAGGGTGGCCTCGCCGGACCAGACACTCCGGTCCGCGGCGACCAGCTCGACGTGCAGCTCAGCAGCCAAGGGTGGCTCCTCGGGTCACCACCCGGCGGTCGTGCCGGGTGTTGGGGTCAATTCTAAGGGGCGTGACGAGGGGGGCGGGCACACCCGCCCCCCTCGGGAGAGCACGGGGCTCAGGAGACGCCGAGCTCCTTGGCGTTGGCCTTGAGGTCCTCCAGGCCACCGCACATGAAGAACGCCTGCTCGGGGAAGTGGTCGTACTCACCGTCGCAGATCGCGTTGAACGCGGCGATCGACTCGTCGAGCGGAACGTCCGAACCGTCCACGCCGGTGAACTGCTTCGCCGCGTGGGTGTTCTGGGACAGGAAGCGCTCGACACGGCGGGCGCGGTGGACAACGAGCTTGTCCTCCTCGCTCAGCTCGTCGATACCGAGGATCGCGATGATGTCCTGGAGGTCCTTGTACTTCTGCAGGATCCCCTTGACGCGCGTGGCGGCGTCGTAGTGCTCCTGCGCGATGTAGCGCGGGTCCAGGATCCGGGACGTGGAGTCCAGCGGGTCCACGGCCGGGTAGATGCCCTTCTCGGAGATCGGACGGGAGAGAACCGTCGTCGCGTCGAGGTGGGCGAAGGTGGTGGCCGGGGCCGGGTCGGTCAGGTCGTCCGCGGGGACGTAGATCGCCTGCATCGAGGTGATCGAGTGACCGCGGGTCGAGGTGATGCGCTCCTGCAGGATGCCCATCTCGTCCGCGAGGTTCGGCTGGTAACCCACGGCGGAGGGCATACGGCCCAGCAGCGTGGAGACCTCGGAACCGGCCTGGGTGAAGCGGAAGATGTTGTCGATGAAGAACAGCACGTCCTGCTTCTGCACATCGCGGAAGTACTCCGCCATGGTCAGACCGGCCAGGGCGACGCGCAGACGGGTGCCCGGGGGCTCGTCCATCTGGCCGAAGACCAGCGCGGTCTTGTCCAGAACGCCGGACTCCTCCATCTCGGCGATGAGGTCGTTGCCCTCACGGGTGCGCTCGCCGACGCCGGCGAACACGGAAACGCCCTCGTGCAGCTTGGCCACACGCATGATCATTTCCTGGATGAGGACGGTCTTGCCGACACCGGCACCACCGAACAGACCGATCTTTCCACCCTTGACGTACGGGGTGAGAAGGTCGACGACCTTCAGGCCGGTCTCGAACATCTCGGTCTTCGACTCGAGCTGGTCGAACGCCGGGGCCTTGCGGTGGATGGGCCAGCGCTCGCTGACCTCCGCCTCGGCCTCGGGCTCGTTCAGGATCTGGCCCAGCGTGTTGAACACGCGACCCTTGGTGACGTCGCCGACCGGCACCATGATGCCGTTGCCGGTGTCGGTCACCGCGGCCTGGCGGACCAGACCGTCGGTGGGCTGCATCGAGATGGTGCGGACCAGGCCGTCACCGAGGTGCTGGGCGACCTCGAGGGTCAGCGTCTTCTTGGCGCCCTCCTCGGCCGGGTCCGGGACCTCGACGTGCAGGGCGTTGTAGATCTCCGGCATCGCGTCGACGGGGAACTCCACGTCGACGACCGGGCCGATGACCCGGGCGACGCGGCCCGTGGCGGCGGCCGTCTCAACAGTGGTCGTCATTACTTGTCACTCCCCGCGGTCGCGTCGGCGAGGGCTGCGGAGCCACCGACGATCTCGCTGATTTCCTGGGTGATTTCGGCCTGGCGGGCCGCGTTGGCAAGTCGGGAGAGGTTGTTGATCAAGTCTCCCGCGTTGTCGGTCGCCGACTTCATCGCGCGCCGCGTGGCGGCGTGCTTGGAGGCAGCCGACTGGAGCAGCGCGTTGTAGATCCGGCTCTCGACGTAGCGCGGCAGCAGGGCGTCGAGGACGTCCTCCGCCGACGGCTCGAAGTCGTACAGCGGACGGAGCGTGTCCGGCTCGCCCGCCTCCTTCGCCACCTCGTCGAGGCTGAGGGGCAGCAGCCGGGCCTCGACCGCCGTCTGCGTCATCATCGAGACGAACTCGGTGTAGACGATGTGGAGCTCGTCCACGCCGCCGTCCGCCGTGTCCTTCTCGATCGCCTCGATCAGCGGAGCCGCGATCTTCTTGGCGTCCGCGTACTCCGGCTGATCCGTGAAGCCGGTCCACGAGTCGGCCAGCTTCCGCTCACGGAAGTTGAAGTGCGAGATGCCACGGCGGCCGACGACATAGATGTCGACCTGGCGGCCCTCGCTCTCCAGCTTCCGCGTCAGCTGCTCCGCCGCCTTGATGGCGTTGGAGTTGAAGGCGCCGGCCAGACCGCGGTCGCTCGTGAGGAGCAGGACCGCGGCACGGGTCGGGTTCTCCGCCTCGGTGGTCAGCGGGTGCTTGTCGTTCGCACCCGTGGCCACCGCCGTGACCGCGCGCGTGAGCTCGGTCGCGTACGGCGTCGACGCCTGCACCTTGCGCTGCGCCTTGACGACACGCGAGGCGGCGATCATCTCCATCGCCTTGGTGATCTTCTTCGTCGCGGTGACGGATTTGATGCGACGCTTGTAGACCCGGAGCTGCGCTCCCATGAGTCAGGTCCCTTCCGTCGTCACTTCGAGACGTTGACGGCAGCGGAAGCGTCGTCGCCCAGCAGCTTCCCGTCAGAGGTCTCGAACTGCTTCTTGAACTCCGCGATGGCGTCACCGACGGACTGCAGGGTGTCGTCCGACAGCTTGCCGCCCTCGCGGATCGAGCTCATGAGACCCGCGTGGTTCTGACGCAGGTACGCGAGGAGCTCGGCCTCGAAGCGGCGGATGTCGGCGACCGGGACGTCGTCCATCTTGCCGGTGGTGCCGGCCCAGATGGAGACGACCTGGTTCTCGGTGGGCATCGGCTGGTACTGAGCCTGCTTGAGCAGCTCGACCATGCGCTGTCCACGCTCCAGCTGGGCCTTCGACGCGGCGTCCAGGTCGGAACCGAAGGCGGCGAACGCCTCCAGCTCACGGTACTGGGCGAGGTCCACGCGGAGGCGGCCGGAGATCTGCTTCATCGCCTTGTGCTGGGCGGAGCCACCGACACGCGAGACCGAGATACCGACGTTCAGGGCCGGGCGCTGGCCGGCGTTGAACAGGTCGGACTCCAGGAAGCACTGGCCGTCGGTGATGGAGATGACGTTGGTCGGGATGAACGCCGAGACGTCGTTGGCCTTGGTCTCGACGATCGGCAGACCGGTCATCGAGCCCGCGCCCAGCTCGTCCGACAGCTTCGCGCAGCGCTCCAGCAGACGGGAGTGCAGGTAGAAGACGTCACCCGGGTAGGCCTCACGGCCCGGCGGGCGGCGCAGCAGCAGCGACACGGCGCGGTAGGCGTCGGCCTGCTTCGACAGGTCGTCGAAGACGATCAGGACGTGCTTGCCCTGGTACATCCAGTGCTGGCCGATGGCGGAGCCGGTGTACGGCGCCAGGTACTTGAAGCCGGCCGGGTCGGACGCCGGGGCGGCGACGATCGTCGTGTACTCGAGCGCGCCGGCCTCCTCCAGGGCGCCGCGCACGGACGCGATGGTGGAGCCCTTCTGGCCGATGGCGACGTAGATGCAGCGGACCTGCTTGTTCACGTCGCCCGAGCGCCAGTTGTCGCGCTGGTTGATGATCGTGTCGACGGCCAGCGCGGTCTTGCCGGTCTGACGGTCACCGATGATCAGCTGACGCTGGCCGCGGCCGACCGGGGTCATGGCGTCGACGGCCTTGTAGCCGGTCTCCATCGGCTCGTGGACCGACTTACGGGCCATCACGCCGGGGGCCTGCAGCTCGAGGGCGCGGCGGCCCTCGGTCGCGATCTCGCCGAGGCCGTCGATCGGGTTGCCGAGCGGGTCGACGACGCGACCCAGGTATCCCTCGCCGACACCGACGGAGAGGACCTCACCGGTGCGCTGCACCGGCTGTCCCTCCTCTACGCCGCTGAACTCGCCGAGGACGATCGCACCGATCTCGCGCTCCTCGAGGTTGAGGGCGAGACCGAGGGTGCCGTCCTCGAACTTCAGCAGCTCGTTCGCCATGGCCGAGGGCAGACCCTCGATCTTGGCAATGCCGTCGCCGGCCAGGCTGACCGTTCCGACCTCCTCGCGCGAGGCCGCGTCCGGCTGGTACGACTGGACAAAGTTCTCCAGCGCGTCCCGGATCTCCTCCGGCCGGATCGTGAGCTCCGCCATCTGGGTTCCCTGCTCTCCTTGTTGGGCCCGAAGTTTCTTAGGGGGTCTGGGGGCCGACCCCCAGGAATCTTCCGCAATCTCTGCACGGCCCAACCGGGCCGCAGGTGATGCTGTGTTCAGTTGGTGGCTGACGTCAGCCGGCCAGTCGCCGGGTCGCCTCTTCGAGGCGCTCCGCGATGGTCCCGTTGATGACCTCGTCGCCGACCTGCACCGAGATCCCGCCGAGGACCGTGGGGTCCACGTCGAGGTTCAGGTGCATCTGGCGGCCGTACAGCTTGGCCAGGACGGCACCGAGGCGCTGCTTCTGCTGGTCGGTCAGCGGCACCGCGGAGGTGACGACCGCGACCATCCGGTCCCGGCGCGCCGCGGCGAGCTTGGACAGGGACTCGAGTCCCGCTTCCAGGCTACGTCCCCGGGGCTGGGTCACGAGACGGACGATCAGGCGCTCGGTGACCGCCTGGGCCTTGCCGCCGAGCAGGCTGCGCAGCAGCTCACCCTTGGCGGACGCCGTGGCGGCCTTGTCCGTCAGCGCCGAGCGGAGCTCGGTGCTGGAGGAGACGATCCGGCCGAACCGGAACAGCTCGTCCTCGACGTCGTCCAGCGCGCCGGCCTGCTGCGCCGCGGTGAGGTCGGCGATGTTCGCCAGCTCCTCGACCGAGTCCACCAGGTCACGCGACTGCGACCAGCGGGAACGCACCATGCCGGAGACCAGGTCGGCGGTCTCGCCGCCCACCTGACCGCTGAGCAGTCGCCCGGCGAGCTCGGCCTTGGCCTCGCCCGCCTGCGCCGGGTCGGTCAGGACCCGACGCAGCGACACCTCGCGGTCGAGCAGCGCGGTGACGGCGGCCAGCTCACCCGCGAGCTTCGCCGCGTCGACAGACGTGTTGTCGGTCAGCGCGTCGAGGGACTCACGTGCGGTGGCCAGTGCCTCGCGGCTCGCTCCGTTCATCGGACGGCCTCGGCCTTCTCCTCGAGCTCATCGAGGAAGCGGTCGATCGTGCGGCTCTGGCGGGCGTGGTCCTCGAGGGACTCGCCGACCAGCTTGCCGGCCAGGTCGGTGGCGAGCTTGCCCACGTCCTGGCGCAGCGAGGTCGCCGCGGCCTTGCGGTCGGCCTCGATCTGCGCGTGGCCGGCCGCGATGATCTCCTCGCGCTGGCGCTGGCCTTCCGCCTTCATCTCCTGGATGATCGCGGTGCCCTGCTCCGTCGCCTCCTGGCGAAGTCGCGCGGCCTCGTGGCGGGCCTCGGCGAGCTGGGCCTTGTACTGCTCCAGCACACTCTGGGCCTCGATCTGGGCCGACTCGGCCTTCTCGATGCCGCCCTCGATGGCCTCGCGGCGCTGCTCCAGAACCTTGTTGATGTTCGGGAGGAGCTTCTTGGCGAGGAAGCCGAAGACGATGACGAAGGCGATCAGGCCGATGACGAGCTCGTCGAGATGCGGGACGAGAGGAGGCTGTTCCTCCGCCGCCGCAAGAAGCAGAGCGTTCACATCAGTGCCTTCCGTGAAAATGGGGCTGTCGTCGAATCAGGCTTAGTAAACGAAGCCCATGACGATGCCGATGAGGGCGAGCGCCTCACAGAAGGCGAAACCCATGATCTGGTTGGTGCGGATCAGGCCGGCAGCCTCGGGCTGGCGGGCGAGGGCCTGGGTGCCGTTACCGAAGATGATGCCGACGCCGACGCCGGGGCCGATCGCGGCGAGACCGTAACCGATGGAGGCGACGTTACCTTCGACGGCGGCAAGGGTCTGGAGAGCGGACATGCCGGTTCTTCCTTCTCTTTCAAGGACCCGGTGGGGGTTGGCCACCGGACGATTGTTGGATTGGGGGTGGAGCTGGATGCCGGACTGGCTCAGTGGTGCTCGGAGAGCGCGCCCTGGACGTAGCTGCAGGCCAGGAGGACGAAGACGTACGCCTGGACAGCCTGGATGAAGAGCTCGAAGGCGGTCATCACGAGAACCATGACGAACGAGGTGGCGGCGTAGACGATGCCGATCTCGTTCAGCAGGTACCAGCTCGCGAGGGAGAACATCACGATCAGCAGGTGACCGGCGAACATGTTCGCGAACAGTCGGACCGCGTGGGTGAAGGGCCTGATCAGCAGGTTCGAGAAGAACTCGAGGACGACGACGAGCGGCAGGATCGGGCCGAGCGACTTGTCGTAGCCGGTGATGTTCTTCCAGCCGCCGACGAAGCCGTGCTTCTTGAAGGTCAGGCTGACCCACAGCACGTACACGATCAGGGCCAGCGCCGCCGGGAAGGCGATCAGCGAGGTGACCGGGAACTGCGCGAGCGGGATGATGGACCAGAGGTTCATGATCCAGACGAAGAAGAACAGCGACACCATGAAGGGGACGTACTTCTCGCCCTGCTTCTTGCCGATGATCTCGTAGACGATGCCGCGACGCACGAAGTCGTAACCGGCCTCGCCGACCATCTGCATCTTGCCCGGGATCAGCTTGGGCTTGGCGAACGCCGCCCAGAAGAACCCGACGACCACGAGCGAGCTGATCAGCGCGAGCAGCATGGGCTTCGTGAACTCGAAGCCGCCCCACGTGGCGATCGGCTCGTACATGAACGTGTGCAGGCCCGGCGCCGGAAAGCCACAGCCAGTGAAGATCTGGCAATCCGGGTCGAAGGCAAGCGTCTGGTCAGCACTCACCGCGGGCTCCTTCAGCGTGGCGCATAGGTACGGCAACCTCGTTGTGTCGGCGCGGCACGCAGCCGCGGGTCGGCACTGGACTGGTCTTACGGATAAGGGGGCGGCGGTTCGGCATCGTGCCTCGCGCTGGGACAGGCGTCAGCTCGGATGCCCGCGCCCGCAGTGCCGCAGTTGGCACCGGACGATAGCAGGAAGCCGAAAGCGCCTTTATCCCGGCCCTACCCCTCACGTCGACGACCCCGGCTTCTCGGAGTCGTCGATGTACATGATCTTGGCCTTCATGTACGCGCGCGCCTGCGCGGCGATCCAGACGATGGTCACCGCGAGCAGGGTGAAGGCGAAGGCCTTGAAGTCGAAGAACGTGGCGTTCTTGAGCAAGGCCATCACGATGAAGAGGAGCAGCAGCTGGGCCGTGTAGAGCATCAGCCCCATGGCCTGGAACAGATGCGGGAACGACTTCGCGGTCCGCTGGAGCACCACGAGCCCGATCCCCATGAAGGCGATGACCACTACGGTGCCGAGGACGGCGCCGAGCGCGCCCTTGCCGCCGGCGACCACACCGCTGATGACCGCGGCGATGGCGCCGGTGGCAGCAGCGGGAATGGCGGCTGACAGAAGGATGCGTGCGTCGTTGGACGGCATGGCGGTGTCTCCGCTGTTGCTGGTGGGGGCAGTGGTGTCGTCAGGGACGAGCGTAGGCCCGGTCCGAGGTGTGTCTCGGGGCCAAGGGACCGTCGCACTACGGTCCTTCGGCTCTGTCGCCGGGTCTCGTGAACGGTATCACAAACTATTTGAGTAGTTCTTTACCCGTGCGGTGTGCGGACTGTCACACATGAGAGTTACCGCGCGCGTGTGTGCACGTCATGACGGCGACTTGTCTGGTATTGGACGCCGTTACGGCATTCGTCAACTCGGCGTTCCGGCCTTCCGCCGGTCGGTGAAGCGCGAACGGTTGCCGATCGCCGTGGCGCCGTTGACGCCCGCGGGGACCGGGACGCGCTCCTCCGGCTGGGCCTCGACCGGGTGCGCCGAGACCGGAGCGACAGCTTCCATCCGCGGGACGGGCCGGCGCCGGTAGCGCGGCGGGACGAAGGACTCCGCCCAGCGCGGGGCGCGCGGGGTGAAACGCGGCAGCAGCAGCAGGACCAGACCGACCGCGCTCAGCAGCACGACCCCGAGGACGATCCACATCGACGTCGAGTGCACCGAGTACGCCAGCGTCCCGAAGGCGATCAGCGCCGACCAGAAGTACATGATCAGGACGGCCCGGCTGTGCGAGTGCCCGATCTCCAGGAGCCGGTGGTGCAGGTGCCCCCGGTCGGCCGCGAACGGCGACTGGCCGTTCCAGGTCCGCCGGACGATCGCGAGCACCAGGTCCGCCATCGGGATCGCGATGATCGTCAGCGGCAGGAGGAGCGGGATGAAGACCGGCAGGGCGGCGTGGGTGGCCTCACGCGTCGAGCCCTCGAAGAAGATCTTCAGGATGTCCGGGTCGACCTGACCGGTGATGGAGATCGCCGACGCGGCCAGGATCAGACCGATCAGCATCGAGCCCGAGTCCCCCATGAAGATCCGGGCCGGATGCATGTTGTGCGGCAGGAAGCCCAGGCACATGCCCATGAGGATGGCTGCGAAGAGCGTCGCGGGGGCGGCGGCCTCGATCGTGTAGCCGTACCAGAGCCGGTACGCGTACAGGAAGAAGGCCGCGGCGGCGATGCAGACCATGCCGGCGGCCAGACCGTCGAGGCCGTCGACGAAGTTCACGGCGTTGATGGTGAGCACCACCAGGGCGACCGTGAGCAGCGTGCCCTGTCCGCGGGTGAGCGCCACCGTGCCGACGCCCGGGATCGGCAGCCACAGGATCGTCAGACCCTGGATCACCATCACACCGGCGGAGATCATCTGCGCGCCCAGCTTGATCAGGGCGTCCAGCTCGAACTTGTCGTCCAGGACACCGATCAGCCAGATCAGGGCCGCGCCGGAGAGCAGCGCCCGTGGCTCGTTGGACAGCTCGAAGACGCTGTTGAGGTTCTGCAGGTGGTCGGCGACCAGCAGTCCCGCGCACAGCCCGAAAAACATGGCGATGCCACCGAGCCGCGGAGTCGGTTCTCGGTGTACGTCGCGGGCGCGGATCTCCGGCATCGCCCCGGTCGCGATGGCGAACTTCCGCACCGGACCGGTGAGCAGGTAGGTCACCGCAGCCGTGACACAGAGCGTCAGCAGGTAATCACGCACGGGCTGCCCCACAGGAATCGCTGGCCATCTCAGCCCCACACCCTAGCCGTGCTGTCCATGTGCTTGAGGACATACGGTCCCGCTGGATGGTTGCGCTCCGCCCTCCGTCACCTGCCGTACGGGGGAAATCGCCCGGCCAGATCGCGTACTTCGGCGCGTACCCGGGCCGTCTCCTCCGCGTCGTCCCGTAGCGCGATCGTGAAGAACTCGGCGATCCTCGCCATCTCCGCGGTGCCCATTCCCTGGGTGGTCACGGCGGCGGTGCCGAGGCGGATGCCGCGGCCGTCGCCGTAGGGCAGGGCGCAGGTGTCGAGGACCATGCCCGCGGCGGCGAGCCGTGTCCGGGCGGTGCGGCCGTCGAGGCCGAGGGGGGCGGGGTCGGCGGTGATGAGATGGGTGTCGGTGCCGCCGGTGGTGACGGCGAAGCCCTCGGCGGCGAGCGCCCCCGCGAGGGCGCGGGCGTGCGCCACCACCCGATGGGCGTAGGCGGCGAAGGCCGGTGCCGCCGCCTCGCCGAAGGCGACGGCCTTGGCGGCGATGGTGTGCATCTGGGCCCCGCCCTGGGTGAACGGGAACACGGCCCGGTCGACGCGGCCGGCGAGGTCGGCGCCGCAGAGGATCAGCCCGCCGCGCGGGCCGCGCAGCACCTTGTGGGTGGTGGCGCAGACGACGTCGGCGTACGGCACGGGGCTGGGGGCCGCTCCCCCGGCGACGAGACCGATGGGGTGGGCGGCGTCGGCGATGAGATAGGCGCCCACCTCGTCGGCGATGTCCCGGAAGAGCGCGTAGTCGAGATGGCGCGGGTAGGAGATCGAGCCGCAGACGATCGCCTTGGGGCGGTGGTGCCGGGCGAGCGCGGCGACCTGTTCGTAGTCGACGAGCCCGGTCTCGGCGTCGACGCCGTACGGAACGAAGTCGAACCAGCGGCCGGAGAAGTTGGCGGGCGAGCCGTGGGTGAGATGGCCGCCGTGCGCCAGGCCCATGGCGAGGACGGTGTCCCCCGGCCGCAGCAGGGCGGCGTACGCGGCGAGGACGGCGGACGAGCCGGAGTGCGCCTGGACGTTGGCGTGTTCGGCGCCGAAGAGGGCCTTGGCCCGGTCGACGGCGATCCGCTCGGCGGCGTCGGCGAACTCGCAGCCGCCGTGGTAGCGGGAGCCGGGATAGCCCTCGGCGTACTTGTTGGCGAGCGGGGAGCCGAGCGCGGCGAGGACGGCGGGCGAGGTGAAGTTCTCGGCGGCGATCAGCTGCAGGCTGTCGGACTGCCGGCGCACCTCGCCGAGCAGTACGTCGGCGATCTCGGGGTCCTGCCGGCGCAGGACGTCGAGATCCTCTTCGGGGGGAGCGGTGACCGGCATCTGTGGCTCCAGGCGCGGGGGCTGGGCTTCAGCTCCAATGTAGGCGCGTCGGGGCTGCTCCGCCCGGTGTCCGCCCGGCCCCTGAGCCGTCCGGCCGAACCGGGCGCCCGCACCGCGCCCGCGTACGACGGTTCTCAGCGCCGCGCCGGGACACCCGTCAGAGCCGTCACCACGGGATCCAGGGCCGTGTTGATCTCGTCGCCGATCGACCGGAAGAACGTGATCGGGGCGCCGTACGGGTCGTTGACCTCGTCCGCCTCGGCGTTCGGGGCCAGAAGCCACCCGCGTAGAGCCGCCGCCGCCCGGACCAGCGCACGCGCGCGCTCGACCATGCCGTCGTCGAGCGGGTCGGGCAGCGTGGCCGGATCTATCGCCCGGACGAGGCGGGTGAACTCCTTCAGGGTGAAGGTGCGAAGCCCCGCCGAGTGGCCCATCGAGATGACCTGCGCCCGGTGGTCCCGCGTCGCCGTCAGGACCAGGTCGGCGCGGATCACATGCTCGTCGAGGAGCTCGCGGCCCACGAAGCCGCTGGCGTCCGCGCCGAAGTCGGCGAGGACCAGCTCCGCGTTGGCCTCCATCGGGGCCCCCTCGTGGCCCCACGTGCCCGCGCTCTCCACGATCAGGCCGCCGCCCCGGGGGTCGCCCAGGCGGTCGGACAGGGCATGGCGAGTCAGCCGCTCGGTGATCGGCGAGCGGCAGACGTTGCCGGTGCTGACGTGGAGAATGCGGAAGGAAGTGCTCTCGTGCCCCGCTATGCCACGCCCCTCAGGGGCGGTCAATTGGCCACCTCGAGGTCGGGTACGACCTTCCGGAGCTCCTCCGGGGAGAGAGCGCCCTCGCGCAGCAGCAACGGCACCTTGCCCGTCACGTCGACGATCGACGACGGCACGATGCCGGGCGTCGGACCGCCGTCCAGATACACCGACACCGAGTCGCCGAGCATGGCCTGCGCCGCGTCGCAGTCCTCGGGCGAGGGGTGTCCCGTCAGGTTGGCCGAGGAGACCGCCATGGGGCCGACCTCGGTCAGCAGCTCGATCGCGACCGGGTGCAGCGGCATCCGGATCGCGACGGTGCCCCGGGTGTCCCCCAGGTCCCACTGGAGCGACGGCTGGTGCCGCGCGACCAGCGTCAGCGCGCCCGGCCAGAACGCGTCGACGAGCTCCCACGCCTGCTCGGAGAAGTCCGTGACGAGGCCGTGCAGCGTGTTGGGGGAGCCGATGAGCACGGGCGTGGGCATGTTCCGGCCACGGCCCTTCGCCGCGAGCAGGTCCGCGACGGCCTCCGCGCTGAAGGCGTCCGCGCCGATCCCGTACACGGTGTCGGTGGGAAGCACGACCAGCTCGCCGCGGCGGACGGCGGACGCGGCCTCGCGCAGCCCGGTGACTCGGTCGGTCGCCTCGTTGCAGTCGTATCGCCGAGCCATTACTCGCCCGCCTCCATCTTTCTGATCACTCGGTTCGCCTGAGCGGCGGCCGTCCTCGTCGTGTACAGGGACCTCATGGCATCGCCTTGCGAGCGGTCGCGAAGCGCGGCCGGTTGTTCAGGTCGGGGTGGTCGGCGGCGTCCGCCCAGCCGGCCTCCTCGTTGAAGATCCACGGAACCTGGCCGCCCTGGGTGTCCGCGTGCTCGATGACCACGAGACCGCCGGGCCGCAGCAGCCGGTGCGCGGTGCGCTCGATCCCCCGGATCGTGTCGAGGCCGTCCTCGCCGGAGAAGAGCGCCATCTCCGGGTCGTGGTCGCGTGCCTCGGGCGCCACGTACTCCCACTCGGTCAGCGGGATGTACGGCGGGTTGGAGATGACCAGGTCGACCTGGCCGTCGAGCTCGGGGAGCGCGCTGAGCGCGTCGCCCTGGTGGACGGTGACCCGGGTCCCCTCGGCGTTCTTACGGGTCCACACCAGCGCCTCGTCCGAGAGCTCCACGGCGTGCACGCGCGAACGCGGCACCTCCTGCGCCATGGCGAGCGCGATGGCGCCGGAGCCGGTGCACAGGTCGACGATCAGCGGCTCGACGACGTCCATCGCGCGTACGGCGTCTATCGCCCAGCCGACGACCGACTCGGTCTCGGGCCGGGGCACGAAGACCCCGGGGCCGACCTGGAGCTCCAGGTAGCGGAAGAACGCCCGGCCGGTGATGTGCTGGAGCGGCTCGCGGGCCTCGCGGCGGGCGACCGCCTCCCAGTAACGGGCGTCGAAGTCGGTGTCCTTGACGTTGTGCAGCTCCCCCCGCTTGACGCCGTGCACGAACGCGGCGAGCTCCTCCGCGTCGAAACGCGGCGAGGGCACGCCGGCGTCGGCCAGCCGCTGGGTGGCCTGGGCCACCTCGGCAAGCAGCAGGTTCACGCTGGTCCTCCGTGGTGCGGGGTGGGGCCTACGGACGTTACGCCGCGGCGAGCTTGGCAGCGGAATCGGCGTCGACGCAGGCCTGGATCATGGCGTCCAGGTCGCCGTCGAGCACCTGGTCCAAGTTGTACGCCTTGAAACCGACCCGGTGGTCCGAGATCCGGTTTTCCGGGTAGTTGTACGTCCGGATCTTCTCGGACCGGTCGACGGTACGGACCTGGCTGCGGCGGGCGTCCGCGGCCTCGGCCTCGGCCTTCTCCTGGGCAGCGGCGAGCAGCCGGGACCGGAGGATGCGCATGGCCTGCTCCTTGTTCTGGAGCTGGCTCTTCTCGTTCTGGCACGAGGCGACGATGCCGGTCGGCAGGTGCGTGATGCGGACCGCGGAGTCGGTGGTGTTGACGGACTGGCCACCGGGACCGGACGAGCGGTAGACGTCGATGCGCAGGTCGTTGGCGTGGATCTCGACGTCGACCTCCTCGGCCTCGGGGGTCACGAGGACACCGGCGGCGGAGGTGTGGATGCGGCCCTGCGACTCGGTGGCGGGCACGCGCTGGACGCGGTGCACCCCGCCCTCGTACTTCAGGCGCGCCCAGACGCCCTGGCCGGGCTCGGTCGCACCGTTGCCGCCCTTGGTCTTCACCGCGACCTGGACGTCCTTGTAGCCGCCGAGCTCGGACTCGGTGGCGTCGATGATCTCGGTCTTCCAGCCGACGCGCTCGGCGTAGCGCAGATACATCCGCAGGAGGTCGCCGGCGAAGAGGGCGGACTCGTCGCCGCCCGCGCCGGCCTTGATCTCGAGGATGACGTCCTTGTCGTCGCTGGGGTCGCGCGGGACGAGCAGCAGCCGCAGCCTGTCGGTCAGCTCCTCGCGCTGCTTCTCCAGCTCCTTCACCTCGGCGGCGAAGTCGGGGTCGTCGGCGGCCAGCTCCTTGGCCGTCTCGATGTCGTCCGCCGTCTGCTTCCACGCCTTGTACGCGCCGATGATCGGGGTCAGCTCCGCGTAACGCTTGTTGAGCTTGCGCGCGTTCGCCTGGTCGGAGTGGACCGAAGGGTCGGCGAGCTTCTTCTCGAGGTCGGCGTGCTCGCCGACCAGTTCCTCGACCGCTTCGAACATCGGTGCTCCTGGTTTCGATCGTGAAGGCGTGAAGGACTGCGGGGACGGCAAAGCGCCGGTCCGGTCCCCCCTGCGGGAGCGACCAAGGACCGGCGCAGTGACGTGCTACTTCGTGGCCGCAGCCTTGCCGAAGCGGGCCTCGAAGCGGGCGACGCGGCCGCCGGTGTCGAGGATCTTCTGCTTGCCCGTGTAGAACGGGTGGCACTCGGAGCAGACCTCGGCACGGATGGTGCCCTCGGTGAGGGTGCTACGGGTGGTGAACGACGCGCCACAGGTGCAGCTGACCTGGGTCTCGACGTACTGGGGGTGGATCTCGCGCTTCAAGGTGTCTCCTAGTTTCGGGAGGGCGCCGGGTCGCCGTGCGGGATGCACTGCGTGAACCGGGGCCGACGTACCAGTCTGCCAGGACCGGCCGTATCTCCCAAAACCGGGTCCGTGGTGAAACTATTCCGGGGGGGCGGCCCCGGCCGATGGGGCTACGTGACGAGACCCGCCGGGTTACGTGACGAGGCCCTCGGCCTTGCCGGTGGCCGCGTCCTCGGTCGCCGACGCGGGGATCGGCCGGTCGCCCTTGAGCGCCCGCCAGACCTGCTGGGACTGGGCTTCCAGGGGGATGACCCGGTTGGGATCGGCGGGGTCGTACTCCACCGGCATCGTGATCATGTGGACGTCCTCGGCGCCGAGGCCGCCGAGCCCCTTGGCGAAGCTCATCAGCTCGTTGACCGAGTCGAGCTCCGAGTCGGGCGTGATCGCCTTGGTGGCGGTGTCGGCGATGTCCAGGAGCTTCTTCGGGTGGGTGAGGACGCCGACGTTCTTGACCTGGTCGATGAAGGCCTTCATGAAGGCCTGTTGGAGCTGGATGCGGCCGAGGTCGCTGCCGTCGCCGACGCTCTTGCGGGTGCGGACCAGACCGAGGGACTGCTCGCCGTCGAGGGTGTGGGTGCCCGGGGTGAGATCGAGGTGGCTCTTGGTGTCCTGGATGGGCCGGGTCGTGGTGATCTCCACCCCGCCCAGCTTGTCTATCAGCTTCTTGAAGCCGGTGAAGTCGACCTCGACGTAGTGGTCCATCCGGATGCCGGACATCGACTCGACGGTCTTCACGGCGCAGGCCGGGCCGCCGACCTCGTACGCGGTGTTGAACATCGCCCGGCTCTCGCCGGCGACGGTCGCCCCCTGCCCGTCGGTGCACTCCGGGCGGTCGATCAGGGTGTCGCGCGGTATGGAGACGACGCTGGCCTTCCGGTGGCCTTCGTAGACGTGGACGACCATCGCGGTGTCGGAGCGGGCGCCGCCCTCGTCCGTGCCGTACGCGGCGTTGTCGCCGGAGCGCGAGTCGGAGCCGAGGACGAGGATGTCCATCGAGCCGTTGTCGAGGTTCTTGGGGCGGTCGGTGCCGAGCTGGGCGTTGATGTCGACGCCCTCGAGGTTGCCGTTGAGCTTGAGGTAGACGTAACCGAGGCCGGAGCCGCCGACGAGGACGAGCCCGGCCGCGCTCCAGGCGGCGACGGTCGCCGCGCGGCGGCCCTTGGCGGGCGGCTTGCGGCGCCGGCCGCTGCCCCGTATTCGGCCACCTGTGGTCTGCTCGGTCATCTGCTTCCTCGGGTCCTCGGTTCACTACGTGTGACGGCGAAACACCCGAAAGGGTTGCACGCGCAGCTGTGAGCTTCGGATGAGCGAGCCTCCGACGACCCCCGGAACGCACGGTGCCCACCGTGCGAGGCACGGTGGGCACAGTGGTCTTCACGCAGGTCACGGCGGTACTACGGGCCGGCGCCCGCACTACCGCCGTGTGACCAGGATCTCGACTAGTCGTTGCCGTTTCCGGCGCCCGGGGTCGTCTTCTGGATCTGCAGCAGGAACTCGCCGTTCGACTTCGTCTGCTTCATCTTGTCGAGCAGCAGCTCGATCGCCTGCTGCTGGTCGAGCGCGTGCAGCACGCGGCGCAGCTTCCAGGTGACGGCGAGCTCGTCGCTGCCGAGCAGGATCTCTTCCTTACGGGTGCCGGACGCGTCGACGTCCACCGCCGGGAAGATGCGCTTGTCGGCGAGCTTCCGGTCGAGCTTGAGCTCCATGTTGCCGGTGCCCTTGAACTCCTCGAAGATCACCTCGTCCATGCGCGAGCCGGTGTCGACCAGCGCGGTGGCCAGGATGGTCAGCGAGCCGCCGTCCTCGATGTTGCGCGCGGCACCGAAGAAGCGCTTCGGCGGGTAGAGCGCGGTCGAGTCGACACCACCGGACAGGATGCGGCCGGAGGCGGGCGCCGCGAGGTTGTACGCGCGGCCCAGACGGGTGATGGAGTCCAGCAGGACGACCACGTCGTGACCCAGCTCCACGAGGCGCTTGGCGCGCTCGATGGCCAGCTCGGCGACGGTGGTGTGGTCCTCGGCCGGACGGTCGAAGGTCGAGGAGATGACCTCGCCCTTGACCGACCGCTGCATGTCGGTGACCTCTTCCGGACGCTCGTCGACCAGGACGACCATCAGGTGGCACTCGGGGTTGTTGGTGGTGATCGCGTTGGCGATCGCCTGCATGATCATGGTCTTGCCGGTCTTCGGCGGGGCCACGATCAGGCCTCGCTGGCCCTTGCCGATCGGCGACACGAGGTCGATGATCCGGGTGGTCAGCACGCCCGGGTCGGTCTCCAGACGGAGCCGGTCCTGCGGGTAGAGCGGGGTCAGCTTGTTGAACTCCGGGCGGCCGCGGCCGGAGTCGGCGGCCATGCCGTTCGAGGAGTCCAGGCGGACCAGCGCGTTGAACTTCTCGCGGCGCTCGCCCTCCTTCGGCTGACGCACGGCGCCGGTGACGTGGTCACCCTTGCGCAGGCCGTTCTTGCGGACCTGGGCGAGGGAGACGTACACGTCGTTCGGGCCGGGGAGGTAGCCGGAGGTCCGGATGAACGCGTAGTTGTCGAGGATGTCCAGGATGCCCGCGACGGGGATCAGGACGTCGTCCTCGGACACCTGCGGCTCGCCGGCGGCGAACTCGTCGCGCCCGCGACGGCCACGGCGGTCGCGGTAGCGGCCACGACGGCCACGACGGCCGCCCTCGTCGTCGAAGTCGTCCTGCGGGCCGCCCTGCTGACCCTGCGGGCCACCCTGACGCTGCTGGCGCTGGCCGCCCTGGCCACCGCCCTGCTGCTCGTCGCCCTTGCCGCGGTCACGGCGGTCGCGCTGACGGTCGCCGCGGTCACGCTGGCGGTCACCCCGGTCGCCCCGCTCACCGCGGTCACGACGGCCACGGCCCTCGGCGGTGTCGACCCCGCCCTCGGCCTTGCCGTCGGAGGAGGCGTCGGTACGGGTGTCCGTACGGGTCTCCGTACGCGCCTCGACCTTGGTGTCGGTCTTCACGGCCTGGGCGGTCTCGCCCTTGGCCTCGTTCTCCGGGCTGCCGGCCGGGGCGGTGGCCCGGCGGCGGCGGCGCTCACCGACCGGCTGGTCGTCGGAGGCCGGCTGGCCGGGGATGTCGATCTGCTGCTGGGCGACGGCCTTCTCGGCCTTGTCGGCCTTCGGCTCGGCCTCGGCGGCGGAGTCACCGGCGCGGGCCTTGGAGGTGGCGCGGCGCTTCGGCTTGGTCTCGACGGCGTCGGCGGCCTTGGCGGGGGCGGCGGAGCCCCCACCACCCTGCGCCTCCTTGATGACCTCGATCAGCTGGCTCTTGCGCATACGCGCGGTGCCCCTGATGCCGAGGCCGGACGCGACCTGCTGCAGCTCGGCCAGGACCATGCCCTCGAGGCCGGTGCCGGAGCGGCGGCGCCGTGCGGTGGTGCCAGTGGCAGCACCTGCGGCGGGCGCGGCGGTGTCGACACTGTTGTCGGCAGTCACGCCCATCAGATCGGTGGTGTCGCTCACGAAGGGTCCTTCCCTGGAGCGGACGTCGGCCATCTGGCTCGGCGACCGGTTGTGCTGTCCGACGACGATCCTGCTTCTGGACCGGGTCGGGGCGGTGGTCCCGCCGGGTACGGCGGAGAGAGAAAACGTGCTGTGGGTCCGGCCCGAGGCCCCCTGCTCGGCCCTCAGCGAGGAAGAGCGAGGGGTGTCGTGCCGGTTCCGGAGCGTGCTCGAAACTGCTCAGGCAGGCTGCTCAGGCAGTTGGGGAGGCTCCCGGAAGAATGGGTGGTCCCTGATGGGGACACTCAGCACCGCGCCACAAAGACGTCGGGTGCAGACTTGAGGTTAACACTACCGGCTCCAACAAACATTCCCCCTCTCCATCACCGGCAATCCCGTGTCCGGACGTGTCGCGCTCGCGCCTAGGGCGCGAGCGGCAGAACACTCGCTCCGGACACATCGAGGTCGAGCCGGTTCGCGGCCCATCCCTCGCCCGCCAGTCGGGCGACCTTGTCGGCCGTCCCGTGTTCGGCCAGCGCGAGCACCGTGGGGCCCGCGCCGGAGATGACCGCGGGGACGCCGTCCGCCCGCAGCCGGTTCACAAGGGCGATGCTCTCCGGCATCGCGGGGGCCCGGTACTCCTGGTGGAGCCGGTCCTCGGTGGCCGCGAGCAGCAGCTCGGGGCGGCGGGTCAGCGCCTCCACCAGGAGCGCGGCGCGCCCCGCGTTGGCGGCGGCGTCGACGTGCGGGACGGTGCGCGGCAGCAGTCCGCGGGCGGTCTCGGTCAGTACGGGCTTCCCGGGGACGAAAACCACCGGAACGATGGAATCGGCGGGATCCATCCTGATCGCGCGGGCGGCGCCGGAGTCGGTCCAGGCGAGCGTGAAGCCGCCGAGGAGGCAGGCGGCGACGTTGTCGGGGTGCCCCTCGATCTCGGTGGCCAGCTCCAGCAGCGCGGTCTCGTCGAGACGGGCGTCCCCGCCTATGGTCACGGCGCGGGCGGCGACGATGCCGGCGCAGATGGCGGCGGAGGAGGAGCCGAGGCCGCGGCCGTGCGGGATGCGGTTGGCGCAGACGACCTCGAGGCCGCGCGGCTGACCGCCGAGCAGGTCGAAGGCCGTGCGCAGGGAACGTACGAGCAGGTGGCTCTCATCGCGCGGGAGCGTCTCGGCGCCCTCGCCCGCGATGTCGATGTGCAGCCCGGAGTCGGCGACTCGGACGACGACGTCGTCGTAGAGGCCCAGCGACAGGCCGAAGGCGTCGAAGCCCGGGCCGAGGTTGGCGCTGGTGGCGGGAACGCGCACCCGTACGGCGGCGGCGCGGAACGCGGGACCGGCCATCGCTCGATGACTCTCCTTGACTTGCGACTGCGGGGGTTTCACTGCGGGGTGATGCTGCGGCGGTGTGACTGCGGGGTGGGGCAAGAGAGGTACGCGGGACCCGGGGGCCGTCTCTGCCTCGGGGGGCGACAACGGCAACGACACCGCGCATATGCAACGGGGCGGGTTCGGTACAGCCTATCGAAGGAAGGTTCTGCGGCGACATAGGGCGCACAGGAGGCGCACGATGCGTGTCGCGAGCCTTCCTGTGCGCCTATGTACGTTCCTGATCGGGTTTGCCCCTCCGGGGTTCCCGGAGAGGCGCACACCCGAGGATCAGGCGAGGCCGAGGCGCTGGGCGGCGGCCGCGGCGTCGACCGGGACCGTGACGGGCTGCGGCGCTCCGGCGACCGCCCAGTCCGGGTCCTTGAGGCCGTTTCCGGTGACGGTGCAGACGATCCGCTGACCCGGGTCGACCTTGCCCTGCTCGGCCGCCTTCAGCAGACCGGCGACGGAGGCGGCGGAGGCGGGCTCGACGAAGACGCCCTCCTGAGAGGCCAACAGGCGGTAGGCGCGCAGGATCTCACGGTCCGTCACCTCGTCGATGAAGCCGCCCGACTCGTCCCGGGCCGCGATCGCGAAGTCCCAGGAGGCCGGGTTGCCGATCCGGATCGCGGTGGCGATGGTCGACGGGTCCTTGACGACCTCGCCGCGCACGAGCGGCGCGGAGCCGGAGGCCTGGAAGCCCCACATGCGCGGGGTGCGCGTGGAGAGGCCGTCCGCGGCGTACTCGCGGTACCCCTTCCAGTACGCCGTGATGTTGCCGGCGTTGCCGACGGGCAGCACATGGATGTCGGGCGCGTCGCCGAGCATGTCCACGATCTCGAACGCGGCGGTCTTCTGGCCCTCGATACGGACCGGGTTGACCGAATTGACCAGCGCCACCGGGTAGTTGTCGGAGAGGGCGCGGGCCAGGGTGAGGCAGTCGTCGAAGTTGCCGTCGACCTGGAGGATCTTCGCGCCGTGCACGAGGGCCTGGCCCATCTTGCCGAGCGCGATCTTGCCCTGCGGCACGAGGACGGCGGACACCATGCCGGCGCGGACCGCGTAAGCGGCCGCGGACGCCGAGGTGTTCCCGGTGGAGGCGCAGATGACCGCCTGCGCGCCCTCCTCCTTGGCCCGGGTGATGGCCATGGTCATGCCGCGGTCCTTGAAGGACCCGGTGGGGTTGGCGCCCTCGACCTTGAGGTGCACCTCGCAGCCCGTGCGCTCGGAGAGGACCTGAGCGGGGACGAGCGGCGTACCGCCCTCACGGAGCGTGACGACCGGCGTCGTGTCCGTGACCGGAAGGCGGTCCCGGTACTCCTCGATGATGCCGCGCCACTGGTGGGTGCCCTTGCTGGTCATGGGTCCTTACTCCCCTTCAACACGCATGATGCTGGCGACACCGCGCACGGTGTCGAGCTTGCGCAGCGCCTCGACGGTCCCGGAGAGGGCGGCGTCGGGCGCGCGGTGGGTGACGACGACGAGGGAGGCCTCGCCGTCCTTGCCGGTCTGGCGGACGGTGTCGATCGACACCCCGTGCTCGGCGAAGACCGTCGCCACCTGGGCGAGGACGCCCGGCTTGTCGGCCACGTCGAGGCTGATGTGGTACCGCGTCACCACGTCGCCCATGGGGCTCACGGGCAGCTGGGTGTACGCGGACTCGCCGGGGCCGGTGGCCTCGTTGAGCTTGTTGCGGCACACGGCGACCAGGTCGCCGAGGACGGCCGAGGCGGTCGGAGAGCCGCCGGCGCCGGGGCCGTAGAACATGAGCCGCCCGGCGGCCTCCGCCTCGACGAAGACCGCGTTGTAGGCCTCGCGGACGGAGGCGAGCGGGTGGCTGAGCGGGATCATCGCGGGGTGCACGCGCGCGGTGACGGACCCGCCGTCGGCGGAGCGCTCGCAGATGGCGAGCAGCTTGATGGTGCAGCCCATCCGCTTCGCGGAGGCGAAGTCGGCGGCGGTGACCTCGGTCATGCCCTCGCGGTAGACGTCGTCGAGACGCACGCGCGTGTGGAAGGCGATACCGGCGAGGATGGCGGCCTTGGCGGCGGCGTCGAACCCCTCCACGTCGGCGGTCGGGTCGGCTTCCGCGTACCCGAGGGCGGTGGCCTCGTCGAGGGCTTCGGAGTAGCCGGCGCCGTTGGTGTCCATCCGGTCGAGGATGAAGTTGGTGGTGCCGTTGACGATGCCCATGACCCGGTTGATCTTGTCGCCGGCGAGGGACTCGCGCAGCGGCCGGATGAGCGGGATGGCGCCCGCGACGGCGGCCTCGTAGTACAGGTCCTGCCCGTGCTCGTCGGCGGAGGCGTAGAGGCTCGCGCCGTCCTGGGCGAGGAGCGCCTTGTTGGCCGAGACGACGGAGGCGCCGTGCTCGAAGGCGGTGGTGATGAGGGTGCGGGCCGGCTCGACCCCGCCGATGACCTCGACGACGACGTCGATGTCGCCCCGTTTGACCAGGGCGGTGGCGTCGGTGGTGATCAGCTCGGCGGGGATGCCCTCGCGGACCTTGTCGGGGCGGCGGACCGCCACGCCGGCGAGCTCGACCGGGGCGCCGATGCGCGCGGCGAGGTCGTCGGCGTGCGTCGTCATGATGCGCGCCACCTCTGAGCCGACCACACCACAGCCCAGCAGCGCCACCTTCAGCGGACGCGTACGCATCATCCGACCTCGTTTCTCGTACTACTTCGTATCTCTACGGTGGGACCAGTCTCACTCACCGGACGGAGGTTTCTGCCCTCCGTCCGGATCCTGAGACGACTATTTCATCAGCCGACATCGAGACGCAGGAGATCTTCCTCCGTCTCGCGCCGGACGATCACCCGGGCCTCGCCGTCGCGGACGGCGACGACGGGCGGGCGAAGGGCGTGGTTGTAGTTGCTCGCCATGGAGCGGCAGTAGGCCCCGGTGGCGGGTACTGCGATCAGGTCGCCGGGGGCGATGTCGGCGGGCAGGAAGGCGTCCCTGACCACGATGTCACCGCTCTCGCAGTGCTTGCCGACGACACGGGAGAGCATGGGCTCGGCGTCGCTGGTCCGCGACACCAGGGCGACGCTGTACTCGGCGTCGTACAGCGCGGTGCGGATGTTGTCCGACATGCCGCCGTCGACGCTGACGTACGTCCGCAGCCCTTCGAGGGGCTTGACGGTGCCGACCTCGTAGAGGGTGAAGGCGGTGGGGCCGACGATGGCGCGCCCCGGCTCGACGGAGATGCGCGGCGTGCGCAGCCCGGCGGCCTCGCACTCGCGCGTCACGATCTCGTGGAGGGCCTTGGCGATGTGGTGCGGCTCACGGGGGTCGTCGTCGGCGGTGTAGGCGATGCCGAGGCCGCCGCCGAGGTCGATCTCGGGCAGCTCGACGCCGTGCTCGTCCCGTACCTCGGCGAGCAGCTGGACGACGCGCCGGGCGGAGACCTCGAAGCCCGCCATGTCGAAGATCTGGGACCCGATGTGGGAGTGGATGCCGATGAGTTCGAGCCCGTCGAGCTTGAGGGCCCGCCGGACGGCCTCGGCGGCCTGCCCGCCGGCGAGGGCGATGCCGAACTTCTGGTCCTCGTGCGCGGTGGCGATGAACTCGTGCGTGTGGGCTTCCACGCCCACCGTCACCCGGATCTGGACGCGCTGCCGCTTGCCGAGGGACTGGGCGATGTGCGCGACGCGCACGATCTCCTGGAAGGAGTCGAGGACGATGCGCCCCACGCCGGCCTCGACGGCGCGGTGGATCTCCTCGTGGGACTTGTTGTTGCCGTGGAAGGCGATGCGCTCGGCCGGCATGCCGGCGTCGAGGGCGGTGGTGAGCTCACCGCCGGAGCACACGTCGAGGTTCAGCCCCTCCTCCTTGAGCCACCGGACGACGGCGCGGGAGAGGAACGCCTTGCCGGCGTAGAACACGTCGGCGTGCGGGCCGAAGGCGTCGGCCCAGGCGCGGCAGCGGGCGCGGAAGTCGGACTCGTCGAGGAAGTAGGCGGGTGTACCGAAGCGCTCGCGGAGCTCGTCGACGCGTACACCTCCCACGGTCACCACGCCGTCGTCGGCACGGCCGACGGTCCTGGCCCACACCTTGGGGTCGAGGCGGTTGAGGTCGGCGGGCGGAGCGGTGTAGTGCCCCTCGGGGAGGACGTCGGCGTGGCGGGGCCCGGCGGGGTGGGCGGAACGGCTCATGTCTGCATCTTTCACATCTGGTCGGGGGCGCTGATGCCGAGCAGGGAGAGGCCACCGGCGAGCACCGTCCCGGCGGCTTCGGCGAGCGCGAGCCGGGAACGGTGGGCGGCCGAGGGTTTCTCGTCGCCGACGGGCAGGACGGTGTGCTGGAAGTCGAGCAGCGCGTCGGCGGCGGCTTCGAGATGCCGGGCGACCCGGTCGGGGGCGCGCAGACGGGCGGCGGAGGCGAGGACGAGGGGGTGGTCACCGAGGACGTCGGCGAGGACCCGCCCGTCCTCCACATGCTCCTCGGCCGCACTCCGGAACCCCAGCCGCTCGGCGTTGCGCACCAGGGCGCGGCTACGGGAGTGGGCGTACCGGACGCGGTAGAGGGGGTTGCCCTCGTGCTGGCGGAGAAGGTCGTCGCCGAGACGGGGTACGTCATGGGCGGCGGCGGAGAGGAGCCCCCAACGAGCGGCAGCGCCCCCGAGCTGCCGCACCAGTTCGCGGGTGGGGTGGGGGGCGGGGCGGGGGGCGATGAGGGCCGGGGGGTGGTGGGGGGCGGGGTCGGGCGTCGTGGTGCCGATGCCGGCGGGCGGGTGGCCGGGACCGCCCTCGGCCTCCATCCGTACGCCGAGTTCGGCCCAGGCGGGGTCGGCGGCGTCCTCGCAGCTGGTGCGGACGAGGAAGCCCTGCGAGAGGAGGATCCGCCGCAGCGCGTCGGCGGTGACGGCGGCGCGTACGTCGGCGCGGTGGCTGAGCCGGGCGAGCTGTCCGGTGGGCGCGCACCACCCGTACTGCGGCCCGCGCCGCAGGATCTCCCGTACGAGCCGCTGCTGGGCCCCGGTCGCGAGGGTGAGGTTGAGGAAGCCGGGTCCGGTGACGTCGACGGCGGCGATCCCGGGGCTCCGCTGGAGCCGCTCCTTGAGGATCTCGGCGACGTCGAGGGGCTTGCGCCCAGCGGCGCGGGCGAGCTTGAGCGCGACGCTGCTGACCCAGTCGCCGTGCCCACCGGGCCGGGGCCGCTCGACCGTGACGCGCTCGGGAACGGCGACGCGGAGCGCACCATCACCGACCGCGCGGCGCACGGCGTGCAGCACGGTGAGGGAGAGGTCCGCGGGGGTCACGGGACAAGCGTATGGGAGGAGGGGGGTCGTCACGCGAACCGGTTTCGCGATGCGGTCACTCGGGGGGCTTTGCGCTGGGAGTGCCTCACGGGCGCAAGGGCTCAAGGATTCATGTCTGCGACTGAAGGCTCCCGGCCCGCGGCCCAGGAGCACCGCTCATGGAAACTGCTCAGGAGAGCCGCTCCCGCTCCCCGGCCCGTCCGACCCCTTGTCGGCCACTGTCGAGGGCAGCAGACGGCCCCTCCTGTCCGCCGCCGCGGCACTCCCCGCGCCGGCCGCGTTCTCCCCGTTCGCGCCGCATGAGCTGCCGTACGACGCGAACGAGCTCGGTGGGCTCGAAGGGCTTGGCGAGGAACGCGTCGACGCCGGCCGCGACGCCACTCTCCAGCTCGGCCGCGGTACAGGCACTGACGATCGCGACCGGCACATGACTGGTCCGCGGATCGGACCGCAGCCGCTCGGCGGTTCGCAGCCCGTCCAGCCTGGGCATGACGACATCGAGGGTGACGACATCAGGACAGACCTGATGAACGACATCCAGACACTCGGCACCATCGGCCGCGGTCACGACCTCGAAGCCCTCAAGCTCGAGGTTGACCCTGATCAACTGCCGGATCACGCGGTTGTCATCGACAACAAGCACCCGGCCGGACACGCCTGACACACGACGAGAGTAGGTCGCCGGAAGAGGCTGCGTCCGGGTTTTGCCCACTTCCGACCCGTGCGGGGTAACGAGGGCCCGGTGACGCGACGGAAATACCTGTTCACAGCCACGTCCCAGATGCTGGTAGGGTTCTACCCGTCGCCGCCGAACGCGGCGGACGCCCCCGTAGCTCAGGGGATAGAGCAACGGCCTCCGGAGCCGTGTGCGCAGGTTCGAATCCTGCCGGGGGCACTTCGCAGGAAGTGCCTAAAGACCCCGCCACCAGCGTTGACGCTGAGGACGGGGTCTTGTCGTATGTGCAGCCGTGTGCCGCCCTGAGCGGCCGTATGTCGGGGGCCGTGGACTATTCGTGGACAAGGGCCAAGGCCGTTGTCGCCGGTCAGAGAGCAGACAGGTCGAGCCATCTGTCGAAGCGGTCCATACCGTCGAAGCGGTCGACGATCAGCTTGGCGAGCGCGTTCGACTCAACGACCGACGGCGCATCGATCACAAGGAACTCAGGACGCGACGGGTCGATGTGGAACCCGCACCCTGCCTCGTCCAGAAGGGGCTCCAACCACTCGGCTCGTTGCCTGTCCACGGCAGCGAACACCACGGGGTTCTCCGACCAGCGGTGCTCCGAGACATGACCGCGGCAGCTCGCGACCGGCACGGCGCCGATGTAGGAGAGCGCGTGCGCCAGGCCAGCTACCCCGACCTCCAGATCCCCCAGATCCGCATAGAAGTCTTCGGGTTCTCCCTCCGAGAAGCTCGGGATCCGCTGAAGGAGCTGACGGCGGATGGCCTCATCCCGGACCCCGTCCACCACGCCGGTGTCACAGGCGCGGGCGATCTCTTCGAACTGCGACTCCGAAGATGCCAGTTCCCCGAGCACGGCAATCTGCGCCGCCTCAGCAGAGACGATGGTTCGCGCTTCCTCCGATGTAACGCCCAAGATCATCCAGACGCCGCGAAAGTATCCGATCCCTTCATCGTCCGGGATGTCCTCCTCCGTCGGCATCCAGAACTCAGCTTCTTCGGGTATGCGGCTGGATACCGGGTACTCCGTGCGCGGAATCATGACCCTCCATGCGGGTGGGAGCGGTAGAAGTAGAGGTCATATTGTCTCGCTGCCGAAGGGCGGACAAGAGCACCTGAACAGCCAAAGGGCCCAGGTTAATCACAACCTGGGCCCAGATAAGAGTGCTACCGCCTATTCGTACTCGCTGAGCAAGTCCTCGATGCGCCGATTGGCTACTTCCTGACGGCCGTCAAGGCACTTCGCGTACCGACTCAACAGCACCTCCACACTGTTGCCGGCTCGCTCGGCAACCTCGGTGGCGTCCACCCCCGCGTTCAACCACGTCGAGAGAGCCGAGTGCCGGAGATCGTAGGGGCGCCGGGCAAGCGGTGAGGCGACGACGGCCGGCGGGAGCGCGAGCTCCCGAGCTTCCTGCCACGCCCGGTAGTACGTGGAGGAGGAGACCACTCCCCCGTTCTCGCTGAAGAACAGGCGCCCGTCCTCGGCCGTACCGAACGTCTCGATGTGCTCCCGGAAGACAGCCACGAGCTGGGGCGGGATGGGCACCCGGCGGACGTCCTCGGTCGGGCGGTTCTTCAGGCCGCGGTCGTCATGGCTCTCCCCCGTGTCGGTCCACTGCTTCCCGACGCTCGGGCGAGTCCGATGAAGCAGTGCGGAGCCCCACCCGGAGTCGGGCAGCGAGAGATCCGGCTCTGCCAGGCCCACGGCTTCGGCAGGTCGGAACCCTCCGAAGTACATGCCGGCGAACAGGCCGACCAGACGCCGACCTCGGGCTCGTCGGTAGCCGCCGATGTACGAGACCGCGTGGAGGAGGGACCGAGCCTGCTCAGGGTTGGCGACGACCCTCGGGTCCACCTCACTGGACACCTTGGGCTTCTGCCAGCGAACCGCAGCGAGCGGGTTCTCGGGGAACTCCCCCAGGTCTACGGCGTAGTGCACAGCGTTGACGAGGGTCCGGCGCTTACGCCGTACCGTCTCGGCAGCGGCCGCCGTGCCGTCCAGCTTGAGCTTGAGCGAGTCGAGGACCGCGCGCCCGATCACCGGGTCGGCGAGGTCGGAAAGCGGGCGGGAAGCCTTCGCCACCCAGTACAGCGCGTTGCCGATCTCGGTCGGCAACTCACGGCCGTCGGGCCCCGGAAGAACGAACGCCCAGTTCCTCAGCGCCCTACGGAGCAGCTCATCGGACGGGCGCCCTGGACGATCATCGAGGAGGGCCGTCGTGACCGAGGTCAGCGATTCGTTGATCCCGTCGCGCGTGTTCGGCGCTGCGTGCGGCCATTTCATGGCCAGATACTTCAGCGCGAAGGCATACCAGGTCAGAGAAGACTTCTTCTCCTCCATGGAGCCCGGAAGGCCGGATTCGGTGTCGAATTCCTCGCCGTCGCGAGCCGCCCGCATCAGCTTGGAGCGGTAGCTGTCGGCGAGTGCCTTCGTACGGAACGAATCGGAGAAGACCCGGCCGGCGACAGCCCAGCGCACGTCATAGGACGGCTTCTTGGTGTTCCGCTTACGAACACCCCAGACCTTGACGTCGAGCGACTTCACGCGGCAGCCCCTTCCAGCCTCCGGAGCCAGGCTGAGAAGTCCGAGCGCCAGACCCGCAGCTCGCCATTCGGCAGCTTGAATGCCGCCGGTCCCTGCCCCAACTCACGCCAGCGGTAGAAGGTCCGCCGCGACACCCCACCCAACTCGACGAGGATCTGCGGCACGGTCATCAGCTCGTCCTTCACAGCAGCTCATCCCCCTGTGCTTCTAGTTCGGTTCGGATCTCTCTGGCGTGTTCGCGGTTGTGCTGGATGTCGCGGCGGATGTTGGCGGCGAGCCATGACTCCCCCGGGGTGGTGCCGTGGCTGGCGTAGGCCCAGTGGGCGACGACGAGGAGGGTCGACTCCGTGTGTTCGTCGGGGTCGGGCAGGCCCAGGGCGGCGCGTTGCTGGGCGGCGCGGTAGTCGGCGCGGACCTGGCGGAGGGCGCCGAGGGTGGTGGAGTAGCGGCGGGATTTGGTGGAGAAGTGGCCGCGAAAGCCGAGCATGTGGGCCCAGGCACGGAGCCTTCGGTCGGGGTAGGCCGGATCGAGGTCCATGCAGGCTTCCATGAGGCGCCGGGGGTGATCGGGGACGTCGAGGAGGATCAGGGCTTCCTTGTTGCCGACGGGGCGGTCGACGGTGCCGGTGGTCTCGGCGGCTTTGGTGGCGTACTTGGCGACGTAGGCGGCGACGGCCTGTTCGGTGAGTTCCTCGCCGTGGCCGAAGGCGCCGATGGGCTGGATGTCGAGCTGGGTGCCCCAGGTGAGGGTGAGTTCCTGGGCGACGCCGTAGGCCGGGGCGGCGGGGACGACGACGTGGACGCGGGCGGCGGCGGCGTGGATGGCGTCGGTGAGCAGGTCGAGGGTGGCCCAGGCCGGGGGCGGGGTGTGGGGCCCTTGGGGGCCGTCGAAGCGGATAACGGCGTGGAAGTGGACGGCGCCGCGCTTTTGGTACTCGGCGACCTTGCCGAAGGAGACCCGGGACTGTTCGCGGGCGGATTTCTGGGTGAGGCCGGCGCGGGCGGCGATCTCGCGGCGCAGGTAGATCGTGAAGTAGCGCCACAGCTCGGAGGCGTGGTTGTTCCACAGCACCGCACCTGCGTAGTCGTACGCGGACGGGTCGAGCGGGGTGCCCAGCTCGGGGGCGTCCTCGGCGTGGCGGGTGCCGCAGCGGCAGGGCCGGTCGCCGGGCCGGTTGTGAACCGGGCCGAAGGACGGGGCGGTCAGGGTGGCGAAGACCCGGGGGTGGTCGCGGATGGTCTCCGGGGTGCCTTTGTCGCCGACGAGTCCGGCGCGGATGAGGTGGTAGGTGTCGCCGGCGTAGGTCCAGGCGCAGGCGGGGCAGCGGGACGCGCGCCTGTTGCCGCAGGCGACGCGGAGGACTCCGCCGGGTTCGGCGTCGGTGTTGTAGGCGTGGAGCACGGTCTTGGTGGCGGGGTCGAGGAGCTTGGTGCCGCCGGAGAGGCGGATGGGTGCGGCGCATCCCCCGGTGCGGCGGATCTGGTCGGTGAGGCGGTCGAAGCCGGGGGACCCGGCCATCCGGAGCAGGTCGCTCAGGGTGGCCGGGTCCAGGCCCGCCGCGGTGGCGGCGTCGGTCACGCCAGGACCTCCTGTCGGGCGGTTATGAAGGCAGTGCCGATCCAGCGGGTGAAGGCGGGCGGGATCGCCTCGGTGAGTTCCTCGTGGACGTCGGTCCAGGTGATCTCCATGGCGTTCTGCATCTCGGGCACGGTGGCCTTGCCGCCGCCCTTGCCGTACGCGGCGACGTAGGGGCCCTCACGTCGGATGCCGTGGCGGTGGCCGCGTACGTAGCCCCGGTGGCGGGGGTGGGCCGGTGTGGGGGTGGCCCAGCGGCCGAGTTCGAAGTTGCGGTGCCGCAGGACGCCGAGGCCGAACATCTCGCCGCACAGGGTGAGGTCCTTGCGGATCGCGGCCCGGCCGTTGGGCTGCTCGATCACGTACGGCAGGCCGGTGGCGTCGAGGAGTTCGCGGGTGGGGGCGACGAGGTCGACGTGGGTGTTGCCCCACCCCTGGGAACGGTTGGTGCCGACGGTGAGGGCGCAACCGGCCTGGCAGGGTGGGGAGGCGTGGACGAGGGTGTAGCGCTCGATGTCCCCCGAGGCGATCAGGCGGGCGAGGTAGTCGAGGGCATCACCCTGGTGGTAGGCGAAGGGGTAGCGGGGGCGGTCGGCGATGTCGCAGCCGTCGACCGCGAACCCGGCGCGGTGGTACCCCATCGCGGCTCCGCCGGCGCAGGAGAACAGGTCCAGGACCCGGGGCAGCGCGTTCACGCGGCACCTCGTACGGCGCGGACGGTGCGCAGGGCGGGGACGGTGTGGCCGAGACCCCGGCAGGTGGGGCAGTTCACGCGGACGATGTCGCGGGTGCCGTCAGCGGCGGGGAGACCGGTGGTGATGGTGGCGGTGGCGAAGCCGTCACAGTCGCGGCAGACGCGCGGGGCCGGGCTGGTTTGGGACATGATGAGTACTCCCTTTCGGGTCCGGTGGATCTGGAATGGGGTTGAAGGCGCCCGGGGCGGCGGAAGTTTGGCGACCGAGGCCGTCCCGGGGGCCGCTCAGCGTGTGTTGCGCCTGCCGTGGCCCTTGGCCGCGTACATCGACGCGTCAGCGGCCGAGAGGGCGTCGGTGAGGGTGGGGACCGGCAGGCGGCCGGGGTAGCAGTGGCCGACCGAGGCGGAGACCGGCAGGACATGCCCGTGGTGCGTGACCGGCTCGCCGAGGGCGGCCCGGAGGCCGAAGAGGCCGGCGGTGCCGGGGTGGGTGGTGATGGCGGCGAACTCGTCTCCGCCGAGGCGGGCGGCGATGCCGTGGCGTCCGCACCAGCCGTCCAGCCGCCGTGCGATGGCGGTGAGGACCGTGTCTCCAGCGGCGTGGCCGTGGGTGTCGTTGATGGCCTTGAAGTCGTCCAGGTCGACCAAGAGCACAAGCGCCCCGGGGTGTTTGGCGATGAGGCGTTCGGCGCGGGCGGTCCATCCGGCGCGGGTGTGCAGGCCGGTCAGCGGGTCGCGGCGGGCGGTGGCCAGACGGCGCCAGAGCAGTCCGCCGTGCAGGGCCCAGCCCAGGGCCGGTAAGCCCTCCGCCGCGATCGTCTGCGTGTCCATGGCCGTCACCGGCCCCTCTGCATGTCGCGGACGAGGAGGCGCAGGACGACGGCGATCAGGGCGACGGAGACGCCGGTGATGGCCACCGCGAGGAGCATCGAGACCAGGACGGCGCCGACGACCAGGACAAGTCCGGCTCCGCCGGCGACGACGGTGACGAGGCCGGTCGGGGAGAGGCGGACGGCCGGGGACTGGACGCGGGGCGGGGCCGGGACAGGCACCGGGGCGTGGTCACGGTGGCAGGTCGACGGCTCGATTTCGGTCGGATTGGTCGGCTGGACGAGCGGGGTGACGATGCCGGTCGGGACCGGGTTGACCGGGATGCGCGGTCGGAGCATGACGAGGTCTCCCTACTTGTTGATCGTGGAGTCGATGAGCGGGGCGAGGACGCTGTCAGCGAGGAGGTAGCCGCCGAGGAGGATCACGGCGACGAGCCACCAGGGCGGGCGGATGAGCTTGATACCGAGGCCGCCGACGACGATCAAGGCGAGCCAGAGCGGAACGTCCACGAGACGGGTCCCTTCGATTCAGCGGGGGTTGCAGCGGTGGGTGCGGGCGGCGAGTTCGGCGGCGGCGCGGGTGTGGTAGTCGGCGGAGAACTCGCAGCGCGGAGCGGTGCACACGGCGGTGTGCTTGGTGCGGCCCCGGCCGTCGTGGTGGGTGCCGACCTGCACCGGGCCGATCCGGGTCACGTAGTGGAAGCGGTTCGGGCGCACGGGCCTTACCTCCTTTCTGATCAGGCGAGTTGGAGGGCGATGGAGTCCGCGAGGGTCGGGGGGAGGCCGTGGCGGGTGCGGAGGGTTTCCGCGTCGATGGGCCGGCCGGTCTGGGCCCGGTGGGCGTCCGCGATCTTCTGGGCGTGCGCCATCAGGGCGGGCGGCACCGGCACCGGCACCGCAGGCGGCGCGGAAACGGGGTCGAGGTCGGGCGGTGTCTCGACGGGGGCGGGTTCGGCCGGCGGCAGCTCGGGGGCCGGGTCGGGGACGCGCTCCACGGTGAGCTCCGGGGCGACTTCGGGTTCCTCGACCGGTTCGGGCTCCGGCTGTGGCTCTGGGGCGGGTGCGTGGGCGAGGAGGGTGCCGCCGAGGAAGGCCAGAGCGGGCCATCCGGCGACGAGGATGCGCAGCCAGTCGGGGACGTCGGTCATGTCGAGGAGTCCGGCGGTGGCGACGTTGGCGCCCAGCGACGCGGTCAGGGCGATGGCGAACCAGAGCCAGGCGTCACGGTTGCCGCCGTCTTTGCGCATCCGGCGCCAAGCAGCGACGAGCAGCAGGTCGACGCTGACCGGGTAGGCCCAGGCCTTCCAGCCGTCCTGTCCGGCCGCGGCCGCCAGGTCGTGCAGGTGGGCGAAGGACAGGGCACCGGCGATGACGGCCTGGATGAGGACCGCGTCGAGGCGGAGGGTGCGGAACACGAGGTCGCCTCCTTCCGGGGTCAGGTGGTGCCGGTGCCGAAGCAGTCCGGGCACAGTCCGGTCTGCGTGGCGTCGATCGCCCGGTGCTTGCGTCCGACGAGGACAGTCGTCGTGGTCTCTCCGGTGCCGGCGCAGGTGCCGCAGGGCGGCGGGACGGACGCGGGCTTGGCCGGGCGGCGGCGCGGGGCCGGGGTCTTCTTCGCGGTGCTCATGGCGGTTCCCTTTCGGTTTTGGGCATGGGTCGGGTAGGGACCTGGCGTGAGGCGGTCACGCCGACCGAGGGGAGCGGAGCGTCAGCTCGTTGCCGGAACCGGCTTCACCAACGGAACGGGCCCGGCGAGCCCGGCGAGGGTGGGGACATCCGGCCGGTACGGCGCCAGATGCGGGATGTCCGGGGTGAGATGCGCGTGCTCGGCGCAGATCGCGGCCGCATCGGCGGCGCTCAACTCTGGGGTGCGGATGCGGGACCAGCCGCCGGAGGTGTCACCGGCCACCGCGAGGCCGGGCTTGTCCGGCGGGATCGTGGTCACGGCCACGACCGCGTCCGGGGCGATGTCGGCCAGGCCCATCTCGGCGGTCTGCTTGTCGTTGACCCGGTGCACGACACGGCCGGTGAGCTGGGCGCGCAGCGCGGTGGCGCCCTTGCCGAGGTCGGAGCCGAAGCGCTGGCCGCAGACCTCCAGGAAGATGCCAGCGGCGCGGGCCATCTGCCCGAGCCGGATCAGCTGGGTGACCATCCGGTCCCGGCGTTCCTCGTCCTTCTTGGTGGCGACGAGGAAGAGTTCCGCGACCTCGTCCACCAGCAGCACGACCGGTACCGGACGGAGGCCGTCGGGCAGTTCCCACACGTCGGAGGCGCCGAGGTTGCTCAGCAGGTCGAAGCGGGTTTCCATCTCCGCCACCAGAGCATCCAGCAGCCCGGACGCCTCGTCGGGGGTGATGGCCAGCGCCGACAGCCGCGGCGCGAATCCCTTCTGCTCGACACCCCGCTTGCAGTCGATGCCAACCAGGGCCACCCGCAGCCGGGCCAGCCCGGCGATCAGGTTGCGCTGGTACATGGACTTGCCCGACTGGTTCGCACCCAGCGTCAGCGCGTGCGGGACCTTGCGGTAGTCCCGGACGAACGCGGTGCCGTCCTCCCGCAGCGCGACCGCAACGGCCATCGGGCCACTCGGGACGCCGCGGGGCATCTTCACCTTCCGCAGCACGTCGTAGCCGGTCATCCGCAGTTCCACGAACCCCGGCCGGGTCTCCGCCACGTTGACGGAGTGGACGCCCCAGGCGTGCCGCAGCCGCTCCGAGGCCGCCATCACGTCGGCGGGCTCCAGACCGGCCGGGAGCCGCAGGGTGACCCGCAGCCCGGTCGAGGACACCCGCACCCGGCGGATCTTCGGCGGCACGGGCTGGACATCCGGACGGCGGGCGAGGTTGCGGACCATGAACGCCCGCAAGCGGGAGGGCTGCACCGTCAGCCCGCACACGTCCATCGTCGAGCGGTACGTCACCGCGAACCGCGTGGTCGCCATCGGCAGTCCGACCAGCGACCAGAAGACGCGCGGCGCGCGGATCTTCGCGTAGCCGAGAGTGCCGGCGGCTCCGGCGAGCGGGAGGCCGACCTCCCATAACGTCGAGACGTCGGTCATGGTCAGGCACCCATCGGGGTGATCGCGACCGCGCGGAACGAGATGCCGTGACGGGTCTGGCCGTTGAACGTGTTCTCCCAGTCACGGGCCTTCAGCCCGATGACCGAGACCGGCATACCCGGCGTCAGCCCGTCGGGGAGACCGGTCTCCGGGACGGTGACCTGGTAGAGGTTGCCCTCTCCCTCGTCCGAGATCAGCAGGCCCACCGTGGACAGCCCGGCACCGGACTCCCGGTCCATCGCGCGCTCACCGGTCTGCTTGCTGACGAGCTTCGGGGTAGGAGCCGTGGCCACGAACACCACAGCGGTCGACGTGTCGATCTTGAAGGACGGCATCAGCACTCCCTACGTTGTTGGGCAGCCCGAACTGGAACTGCCAACTCGCTGTCCTAGGACTGCGAGCGACTGAGTAGATAGTGGCCCGCAGTCCTAGGACTGTCAACAGTCCTAGGACTGTGTTTGACTTGTTCCTGTTGAGAGGGGTACGAGATGGCGCCCAAGTGGCGGGAGCTGGCAGACAAGCTGGCCGAGCAAATCAAGAGGGGTGAGTACCAGCCGGGCCAGCGCTTGCCTCAGATCAGAGACCTGGTTGATGCCGGTGAGGGCTCCAAGGCCACCGTCCATGCCGCGTACAAGGCTCTGGAGGCGGAGGGCCTGGTCACCTCCACGCGCGGCCATGGGACTGTCGTGCGTCAGCAGGTGCCACTCAAGCGGCTTGGTATTGCCCGGTACGACAAGGCGAAGTGGCGCGACGGCGACGAGGTCGCGTTCATCGCGGATCGCGTGGCCTCAGGACGGACGTACCGTCGCAACGAACAGACGCAGACAGTCAGCCTCGTTGACGCCCCATCGGCGGTAGCAACTGCTCATGGCCTGGAAACCGGAGCTCCGGTCTACGCCCGGGCCCGGCTGGTGAAAGAAGGCGATCAGCCGACGCACACGCTGACCAGCTACTACCGCCCCGAGCATGTCGAGGGCACTCGCTTGGTCGATCCCACCCCCGGCCCGGCCGGCCGAGGCGGCGGCTACCGGGTCCTGTACGACGCGGGTTACGAGATCGACCACATGAAGGAGTCGCTCTTCGCCCGCACGCCGACAGCAGACGAGGTGAAGCTCCTCCAGCTCCCTCCGGGCGAACCCGTGGTCGAGCTGCACCGGACGACGTACACGGCTGACGGCACCGTGGTCGAGTTCGCCATTGGGGTGCATGCCGCTTCCCGCTTCGCCTGGGAGTACGACTTCAAGGTCCCGGACTCAGCGAAGGAAAGGAACGGTCAGCAGTGATCTCCACCCAGGACTGGGCCGACACGCAGCGCCTGTGGGACTACCACCAGATGGGTCACACACCGCGGCCCTGCTCCGTGGCGATCGGGCTCGGCAGCCACGACCTGGGGGTGGCCGACGCCGCAGCCAACCTGTACAAGCGCGGCATGACCCCACTCCTCGTATTCACCGGGGCGACCAGCCCGACGACACGCGAACGCATGCCCCGCGGCGAAGCCGTGCACTACCGCGAGCGGGCGATCGAACTCGGCGTCCCCGACTCGGCGGTGATGGTGGAACCACGGGCCCGCAACACCGGCGAGAACATCCGCTTCTCACGGGATCTCCTCACCGACGCCGGCATCGAGGTGTCCTCAGTGCTGCTGATCAGTAAGCCCTACGAGGAGCGGCGGGCCTACGCCACGGCGCGGAAGCTGTGGCCCGAAGTCGAGATCGTCAGCGCTTCGAGCCCTATGACGCTCCAGGACTACGTCGACTCGATCGGCGACGCCCCCATGGTCATCGACATGCTTGTAGGCGCTCTCCAACGACTGCTGATCTATCCGGACCAAGGCTTCATGATCAGCCAGCAGGTACCTGACGACGTGGTCGATGCGTATGAGCGCCTCTGCCAAAGGGGCTTCACCAGCCGCCTCCTCCGGGACGAGGAAGGTCACGTCCTCAGCCAAGCTCCCCGGTGACGGGCGGCTGCGTACACGGCTTCCACTTGCTCAGAGGTGAGCTTGCCTGTGAGAGGGCCGAGGGCCGAGACTTCTCGCTCTTGGTACACCCGGATGCCGTTCTGCGTGGCTGCGCGGTGTAAGGATGCGACGCCTACGAACACCAGGACCGGGGCGACCGGCACGTCGAAGGCGCAGTACCGCCGGAGCACCCGCCGTACATAGTCGGACTCGGCCTTGCTCGCGGCACCGTAGGGATGTGGCTGGCCACCGTTGACTTTGGTCATGGCGTCACCGACCCAAACCGTGGCGCCCTTGTGGGTCTTGGTGTTGATGTTAAATACCCCACCGGGACCGATCAGTAAATGATCGATGTCTCCACCGTTGCTCTTCTCGATGCCGTGCAACGTCCGCCAGCCCAGCGAGGACAGGCGTTCCAGCTCCCGCCCGACTTTCTGCTCGCCGCCAAGGCCGGTGTACCAGCTGTCCCATTCCGAAGACTGCCTCAGCAGCTTCGCTCGCAGCCGTTGAGCGGTTGATGGTCCCCTCTCGGCGATGAGTCCGAGGAGCTTGGCGCCAGGGCGGTTCCTTGCCAAGTCCTCACTGGCAGAGAGGGGCGGGAGAACCGCCGGCCGCTCTGCGGGCTGCCTCCCCTCGGGGGTCATGGACTGTGGAGCGCGAGACGCAGAGGGTGGTGCCGAAGCAGTAGCAGGAGCGGGCCCCACGGAAAGGTCGTTGCCGAGGTGCTTGCGGAGCAGGGCCAGCGCTTCCTTCTGATGTTCCTGGACCTTGATGGTCACGGTTTTGGACGCTCGATCTGCCCACGCGACGGCGGTACCGTCCGGAAGGTTCACGTAGAGCCGATCCCTGCCATGCCGCTTCCACGGATTCACCGTGAGACCACTCATGTGTCGCCCCCCCATGCGTTGCGTCCCCGCATACATGCCAGCACCTACTGGCTACGCCGACAAGAGCGCAAGGTCGTGGCGAGCTGTTACAGGTTTCTCTACCTCATCAAGGCACCCGCCGCGCACGGCGCGGCGCGCGCGGCCCGTCGCCCGGGCCTGCGCTCCTGTCTACGCCCCGCTCCAGCCCGGCCGCCGTCCGCACGCCTGACGGCTCGGGTTGATGGGTGGGAAGAACCACGGCGCGGCCGGGGCGAGTGCGTGAAGTGCCAGCCAGAGCGATGCCTCCGGCGGGGGCGCTCCGGCTCCGGGATGGAGGGGGCCCGTGGGCGTCTGCCGGCAGCGTCGTGGTGGAGGTGGGGGCTCCCATCCCGTCTGCCATCGACCCAGGCAGAGCCGAGCAGACACGGGTCCTGGCGTCCAGGTCGTTCGTACAGTGGCGCGCTCCACCTGGACGCCAGGACCCGCGCCCGCTCCACGGTGTGTGGGTCGACGGCAGACGGGATGGGAGCCGGGAGCGTTTGTGGGGCAGGCCCCAGCTCGCCCCACAGGTCACGCAGCGAGGATCCGAACGCTCGCCAGAGACAGTCATTCAAACGCCGCTCTCCCAGCCCTACGACCAACTTCCTCCTGGACCCAGGCAGGCTGTGCCATGCTGATCACCGTTGTCCCGCACTGCATCAGGAGCAGAGATGCCACGCGATATCCATCCGCTTGCGATGCTCACGCAAAGCGACACTCAGGCCTGGGTGAAGCAGCGTGTAATCAACGTCATCAAGAGCTACCACAACGCTGCCGACGTCATTGCCGAGCCGATCCAGAATGCGGTCGACGAAGTCCTTTCAGCCCCTGGGCTACCGGGGGACGGAGAGGTGCGGATCACCCTCGACACCGACGAGAACACGATCTCCGTTCGTGACAACGGCCGGGGAATTCCCAGCGAAGATATCGCCAAGTGGCTCGCTCCTGACGTCGGCAGCAAGCGTGCTGATTTCCTGGCCGGACTCGTGAGAGGCCATAAGGGCGTGGGGCTCACATTCCTCGCCTACGGCTTCAATTTCTTCGAACTTGAGACCAAGACCGATGACGAACATTACATCGTGCGCCTTGAGCATGGGCGCGCATGGGTGGAAGACCCCAACAACGAACAGCCTCCGGTTGGACGACTTGACGAAATTCAAGGCGCCGGAAGGCTTGACGGAACAGGGACGATTGTAACGATTCGCCTGAGCCCTCAAACGGAGCCCCGAAGTCTCCGGCACGCGTTCCCGACCCTGGAGTACGCGACGACAGCGATCCGGAACCAGACCGCGGCAGGGCTCGTAGAGCCTCCCGAAGTCACGAAGAAGAGGCCTCTCAAAGTAACACTGGAGTACAGGCGGCAGGCGAAGACGGAGACCGTGACAGTGCCTCCTTCTTACCGATATCCGCATGAGGATCTCGCTGCGGGAATCAAGGTTCTCAACCTGGGGCACTGGCTTAAGAACAACAAAAACTCCGAGCCGTCTGCGAAAGAGAAAAAGGCTTTTCACGCATGTTACTGGATCCTTGACCCGAAGGATCTGAAGGACCTCATCGGGGCAAAGACAGGTGAGCAACTTGTCGAACCCGAAGAGGTAGAAGCGTTCATCGACACTCACGATGTCCACGTCTATTCCCTGTTCTCGTATAGCGCTTCATACCGAGATCAGCTCGGCGACAACTGGAAGATCCCGCGCAATCGGAAGAGCCTCCACTTCCCCAGCCTGAGGGTCGCGACTGACGGCATGATCTCTTCCTGGAATAGAGAGATCACGCTAACGCATCGCGGATTTAACGTCGACAGGACTTGGCTGATCTACAGCCTGCGTGGGATTGAGCCGGACTTGGGGCGAAAAGACTTCCCGCCCAACGTTCACGACTTTCTGCGCATCACCGAGGAGCTAGTTGCCAACAGGCTCGCGGAACAGAGCCGGCCGTTTCTGCGCGTCAGCCCGCCACGAACAGCGCCTACCCAGCCCGGCTACATGGACCCCGCGGTCAAGGCACACGTCAGGCGCCAGAGCCGCATGTCGCCTCGACTGCTCCCAGGGATCGGTGAGATCACTCTTCAGACCGAGCCCCAAGCAGAGCAAGACGTAATTGCCCTGTACGGCGAGCTGGTTGGACTGGGCGTACTACGCCATCTGCAGCCCGTTTACTTCAGCGGCTTCGACTTCTACGACTCGTTCTTTCAGTACGTCCCGTCAGTAGCTCCGGACGCCCTGAAAGAGAGACTTTCCGGAGTGGACGACGTTGATATTCGTGAAGCGGAAGGGGTTGCCGAGTTCAAGCTGACAGCAGACTCGGTCCTTGCTGATGTCGTCTCCGAAGTGAAGAAGTGGAGCGACATGAAGTTCCTGGTCTGCTGGGAGATCGGAAAGGATCGAACGGCCGGCGGCAATGCAATAACGTTCACGGAGTGCGAAGACGCCGTTGATCGGCGATACCACGGGGTAACCCATCTGGCCAGATTGGAGACCGGGGGCGACCACACCGTTTTCGTGATCTCACTCAGCCACCTATTGCGAACAATTACGGCCGAAAGCTAGATGCCTCGATTGCGTCAGCGAGGCCGCAGATTCTCGATCAACGCCGCCGCCTTCCCAACCGCTCAGTTGGGAAGGCGATGCGTGCCTGCCCCTGCATACGACCGAACACGGCGACACCCTGTATGCCAGCGATGACCAGTACGGTTACCTGGAGATCGTCGGGAAGTGCTGTCATGGGGGCAATCGTGGGTGGTCAGTTGCGTGTTGGTCAGGTGTACCGCTACGCCACCGGGAAGGATCCCGGCCCGACGGTGCTGGGTGGGTATCCCAACTTCCACCATGTGACTCACTCGCCGGATCTCCCGCGAGCGTTGCTGGAGGCTGGAATCAACGGCATGGCGAAGGTACGCGCTCCGGGTGGGGACAGGCGGCCGGTGATTCTCATCCGGTCGAGCCCTTGGAAGGCCGGCACGGAGCAAACGCCTTGGCACGACGTGTTCGACATGGACAACGGACACGTCCGCTACTTCGGCGACCACAAGGCCACCACCCCCGTCGAACCCGGTAAGACCAACGGCAACGCCGCCCTACTCGACGCCTTTACCGGGCACCAGGGGCACACTCCGGAGGAGCGAGCCAGCGCCGTCCCGTTGCTGCTGTTCCGCGCGGTCTCGCGCAGCGGAAAGGTGAAGGGACACGTCGAGTTCTGTGGGCTGGGCGTCATCGAGCGGGCAGAGCGGCTGGTGCAGTGGGCTGGCAGCGAGCACACGACGTTCACGAACTACGTGTACGACATCGCCCTGCTCGACCTCACAGACGAGGACGACAAGGTCTCTTGGGAATGGATCCACTCACGCAGGAATAAGGACCTGAGCGACGCAGAGACGCTTGAACTGGCTCCGCGGGCGTGGCGGGAGTGGGTCAAGAACGGCAGTTCGGAGCTTCCGCGGCTCCGCCGGCGCGTTGCGCGAGCCAAGGTGACCAAGGTGCCCGAGCAGCGACCGAAGCCGGGCACAGCCGAGGCCAAGGACCTGGAGCTGATCTACAAGTACTTTGACGGGCGCAAGCACGACTTCGAGGCCGTGGCATCCGCGGTCGCAGCACGCGTTCTGCGGGGCGCAGGGAACAGCTACGTCGAAGGGTGGCTGACCCAGCGGTCCGGCGATGGAGGGGCTGACTTCGTAGGCAGGCTCGACATCGGCAGCGGACTGGCTGGCACGAGCCTCGTCATCCTCGGACAGGCGAAGTGCGTCCGACTCGATCACGTCGTGTCCGCCGACCAGATCGCTCGTGTCGTGGCTCGTCTCCGCCGCGGCTGGATCGGTGTCTACGTCACGACCGGGGCCTACTCCGTGCCGGCGCAGACCGAGATGGTCGAGGACCAGTACCCGATCGTACTGGTCAACGGACTGGACCTGACGCGGGAGCTCAGGGGCATGGCCAGGGACGATCACGGCGGAGACCTCGAAGCCTGCATCGAGCACATACTGCGGGTCCGCGAGACCGCGGTCACCAACCGTCGGCCGGAGGAGATCCTGCTGGAGTAGCCATCCCGGCCTCGCGCGGCCTATTCGTGGACGGCGCGGTCCCTTCGAGGTCCCCATAGGCCTCTGAACTGCTGCTATGTCGCGAGATCACAGGGCCTCCGGAGCCGTGTGCGCAGGTTCGAATCCTGCCGGGGGCACAGAAGCCGGATCAGCGTGATCAGCCCGCTGACCTGCTGGTGTGCCGAAGATGGAGGGCCGGACTCAGTCTCACTGAGTCCGGCCCTCCATCGTTGTCTGGGGACGACATCATCCAGGGCGCGGTGGGCGAGCGGGACGGGGCACCGCGGGCTTGCACTTGCCGAGTTGGTCGGCCACGCGTGTGAGGCGATCGGGCAGAGGGCGCCCGTCAATGGTCGGCATGTCCACGGGCGGGGCGCCGTCGACGTGCCCTGGACACACCCGACCGATCGAACGTAGTTGATGCCGCTGAACCGCATGGGTTCATCGCGGATGCATCAGAACCCGAGGTCCTGAGAACGGCCTCAGCCGTGACCCACGCGGTCCACGAGAGGAGCGGGGAGCGGGTACACGCGCTCCGCCGGAAGCAGGGCCCGGGCAGCGGACCGGTCGCCGGCGGTCACGGCCGCGTGCACGTCGTGGGCCAGCGGCGTCACGTCCCGGACGGCGATGATCCACTCGTCCACGTAGCGGTCCACCGCCTCGCCCGACAGGCCGATCTGGATCGCACGGTGCGGCAGTGGGTTCAACCCGAGGTCACGCTCCGGATCCCACTGCACCCGGACCGGGCTGGACTTGAGGGTTTCGCGCCACTCGGCCTCCGTGGCGAAACGCCTGCGGTCGAAGTGGCTGAGGCAGGCGTGGGCCAGCGCCCATTCGAAGCCCTCCCTGGTGATGTCGATGGCGAGGACCCGCTCCTGATCGAGCTTGGTGGCCCACCCGCAGCGGTACATCATCCACAGGAAGGACGGCTTGATCCACGTCATACGGGTGCGCTTGAACGGGTCCACGAACGTGCCCGCCCTCAGCGCCGGGTCGGCGATCCGCGACGCGTACGCCTGATAGACCGTGATGGTCTCGTCGGTGAAGAACGCCCGGACCTCGTGCGTGGGCGTGGTGCCGTCGGTCATGCGGAGGTCTCCTCGGCCCACACCTGGGGCTTGACCAGCACCGGGTCCGCAACCGTGCGGGCCCCGCACGTGTACGTCAGCCAGCGCAGCTCCTCCCAGGAGAAGAACGGCTCACCCCAGGTGTCCACCCACAGCCGCAGCCGGCCCTCATCGGCGGGGGAACGGGTCAGGTCCCAGAACGCCCAGCCCCGCGCCTCCAGTTCGGGGTCGAAACGGGACAGCCAGTCCTGGAGCTCCCAGGGGCCGTCGCCGGTCCGCTCGGTGTATCGCTCCGCGCCCTCGGCGGCGAAGGGCTTCGCGGCACCGCCGCCCCGGCACACACCCGCGAACCAGGCCGGGACCGTGTCGACGGGCAGCTCCTCCTCGTCGAAGTCCTCCCGCGCGGCGAGGTCGTACACGGCCGCCAGGACCTCGCGCAGCCTGTGCGCGTACGCGTCGGGAGAGCCCTCCACATCCAGCTCGACAAACGCGAGCAGGGGTACGTCGGGATCGATCGCAGGGCGCTCGGAAACCCGCGACCGCTCCTGCTCGACGCCCTCGATTTCGTGCAGCATCTCCGCAACTTTCAGTCAAAATCCTGGACGATCTTACCAGAGCCAGGAATGATCACTTTTCTCATTTTGTCGATGACTTCTCCCGGCAGCCCATAAAGATCCGGTCCCATCGTCGGGTCGGATATCTCCGGGTAGAACTTCTTCAGTTGTTTCCATTCCTGCTTGGTGAAACCGAGGTCTTCCGGCTGCTTCTGCGGGACCGCGTTCTGGCGGATTTCGTCGACGAAGCTTTTCGGGACCTCGAAGGAGACGATCTGACCACCGTCGCCGCGGAATTCCACCGTATGGCGGATGTCGCCGCTCATGTTCACGTACAACTGGTTGTTCCCGGTGATCGAGACGTTGCCGTCCGCGTCGACGTGCACCCGATGACTGAGCGGATGTTCCGTCTGTTTCCGGTAGACCGTTACCGTGCATTCGTCCGGGGCCAGACCCAGGTGGTCCGACCACGTGAGCGGATTGTGCACGTACGCCGCGGGGTTTGACGCCGGGGCGAGACCCAGCGGATCGGGTGTCAGGTACCTCGCGGTCTCCGGGTCGTACGTCCGAAAGACGTTGTAGTGCAGTTCAGTCTCGGGGTCGAAGTACTGCCCCGGGAAACGCAGCGGTGTGTAGGCGGTCGCGTCGCGGTTCCAGAACGTCGTCCCCCACAGGGTCGAGCGTGTCCGCCAGGCGATCTCACCTCGCTCGTCGACCAGTTCGGTGGGTGTGCCCACCAGGTCGGTCACGATCGAGAAGAAGCGGTCGGCGATCTCCTCCTGGGACGCCGAAAGGACACGCTCCCGCTGCGTCAGGGGATGCAGGCCCCGGTGATCCCAGGTGAGCGTGACAGGGTGCGCGCCATCCCCGTGCGACACGGTGGTCTGCTCGCACAGATTCGCCCCTTCCCAGGTGAAGGTCGTCTCCTCCACGACCTCGCCGCCGGCGGAGAGCCGCTGTTTGGCGATGCGCCGGCCCAGCGGGTCGTACAGATAGCGCCAGGCCGTGCCGTCCGGGGTCACCACCCCCACCAAGCGGTCTTCCGCGTCCCACTCGTAGCGCCATGTGTCCGGCTTGCGGGAGAGGCGGGTCTTCTGCCGCAGGATGACACGTCCCTGGGCGTCGTACTCGTAGCGCAGCCCGCCGGCGCCGGTGAGGCGGTTACCGATGTACGTGCGCGGACCGGCGGCCACCTCGGACTCGGGGCGGGGGGCAGGCCACGAGGCGGCGGTCTGGTTGCCGGCGGCGTCGTAGGCGTAGTGCTCGGTCCAGGTGCCGGCGTCCACCTCGGTGACGCGGGCGGCGGCGTCCAGGGTGTAGGCGCGCCGGCCGTTCATCGCGTCGTCGACCGCGGTCAGATGGCCGTCCGCACGGTAGCTGTAGCCGCGGCGCTGCACGGTGCGGCCGTCGGGCCCGATCAGGTGCTGGTCGGTGAGGCGGCCCAGTTCGTCGAAGCCGTGCGAGAGGGTGACGTCCGAGCCAATCGTACGGGTCAGCTCGCGGCCCGTGGCGTCGTGCTCGAACGTAAGCGTGCGGCCCGAGGCGGTCAGCCGCGCGCGGTTGCCGACGGCGTCATGGCTCCATTCACTCACCGCGCCGGTCGGTGTCGTGCGCCGCGCGGGGCGGCCCAATTCGTCGTATGCGAAGCTCAGTGTGCGGCCGTTGACCGTCTCCGAGCGCAGCAGCCCCGCACGGTCGCGCACCCGGCTCAGCGTCGCGTCCGGGCCGGTGGCCCGCGCCAACTCGTCGAAGACGTCGTACTCGTACGTCGTCACGGCGCCGGCGACGTCCTTGCGGACGATCTGGCCGAGCTCGTTGTACTCGTAGTGGACGGTCTCGCCGAGGGCGTTGGTCCTGGCCGTCAGCCGGTCCGCCTCGTCGTAGGCGTACTGGAGGGTCCTGCCGTCGAAGTCCGTCTCGGAGACGAGCCGGCCCGCCGGGTCGTAGGTGTACGACCACGTCAGGCCGCGGGGGTCGGTGACCTGGGTCAGCCTGAGTTCGAGATCGTGGGTGAATTCGTACCGCGCTCCGTCCGGCCCCGTGCGCGCCGTGAGCCGGTCGAATTCGCCGTACTCGTACACGGACCGGCCGCCGGCCGGGTCCGTGTGGCTGAGGACGTTGCCCTCGCCGTCGTAGGTCCACGTCTGCTCGCTGCCGTCGGGCTCCACCCGGCGCAGCAGCCGGCCCTCCGGGTTCCAGGTCAGGCGGGTGACCCGACCGAGCGGATCGGTGATGCTGACGGGGTGGCCGAAGGCGTCGTGGGCGTACCGGGTGACGCCGCCCCGCGCGTCGGTGGACTCGACGACGCGACCGGCGGCGTCGCACCGGACCGACGTCGTGTTGCCCAGGGCGTCGATCGTCGACGCCGGGTGGCCGCGGTCGTCGTACGTGAACCGCGTCGTGCCGGAGGGCCCGGTCACCGACGTGCGGTTGCCCCGCTCGTCGTACTCCTGGCGGATCGTCGTGCCGTCCGGTCTTGTCACCCGTACCGGCAGACCGAGGTCGTTGTACTCGATGGTCGTGCGGCGACCGTCGGGGCGGGTGACCGAGGTGACCCAGCCGTGTTCGTCGTACTCGATGCGGGTCGTCCGGCCCAACGGATCGGTGCGTCCCACCATCCGGTTGTACGGGTCCCGCTCGAAGCGGGTCGTCGCGCCGTTCGCGTCGATCTCGGCGATGACGTGCGACCGATCGTCGATGACGTAGCGGCGCTGGTGGCCGAGGGCGCCGGTGACCGTGGTCTGCCCGTTTTCGTAGGTGAAACGGGAGTTGACGTGCCCGTTCGTGCCGGACTGGGCGATGCAGCGGTCCCGGTCGTCGTAGGCGTAGTCGAAGTGGCGGCCGTTCGTGTCCGTCCACGACACGATACGGGCGTGCTCGTCGTAGCCGAACCGCAGCGGGCGGCCGGAGGAGTTGACGACCTCTGTGACGTTCCCGTCGGTGTACGCGTAGTCGAGGACCTTCGTCCCGTCCGCGAGGGACAGGGCGGTGACGCGGCCGGCGGCGGTGGTGATCCGGACCTCGTGGCCGCCGCTGTGACGGATGCCCGTCGGCGCGCCGTCGGCGTCGTGGTCGTATGCGATCCAGGCGCCGTTACGGTTGTCCAGCTGGGCCAGCACGCCCTCGGGGGTGAAGTGCCACACCCGCCCCGTCTCCGGGTCGGTGACGGTGAACCCGCCCTCGGGCGTGCGCGCCAGCGGCCAACGCCGACCGTGCGTGGGCAGCACCGGGAGGCCTGGCGCGGGGTGCGGGTAGGCCAGGACGCTGCCGTCCTCGCCGACGAGGACGACGCCTTGGGCGTCGATGTCGAGGCGCTGGTCGAGGGTGCTCGCCCAGGACGGGCCGAACCAGCGGCCGGCGCGGAAGGACGACTCGAAAGTGCGGGTGAGGACCAGAGGCAGCGAGCCGGGCAGGACCAGATCGGTCTGCGGCAGGACCATCCGTCCCGTCGCGACGTCGACCGGGTCATCCACGCAAACCCTGTCCTTATCGGTGCGCGACGGAGCGTCGGGGCCGTCCTTCTCCAGTTGGGTGCGGCCCGGCGGCTTGATGTCGTCCGCGTACTTCCCGACCGTCGCGGCCTTCTTGAGCGCGCCCAGGCCCTTGGTGCCGAGCAACTCGGGGATGAGCTTGCCGACGCCCTCAGCCGGGTCCTTCATGAAGGCGTCGATCATGTTCTTGCCCGTGCCGACCGGGTCGTTGACCGCGCTGACCAGGCCCGCCGTCGTCGAGTTGAGACTCATCACGTACTCGGCGGGGTGGGTCAGGTTGTACGGGTCCGTCGGGTTGACCGAGCGGACGAAGTTGACCAGGCCGGCGGTGCCCTTCACCACACCGCCCACCAGGTGGTTGGCGTCGATCGCCATGGCGTCGAAGCCGTCGCCCACCTGCTCCGCGTACGACGGCTTGGGCGGTGCGGCGTCCCGGGCGGCGGCGAGCGCGGAACGGGCCCGTTCCGCGGCTTCGTTGCGCTGCTTGCGGGCCTCGATGACCTTGTCGTAGGCGGCCTTGACGCCGGCCTGGCCGGGGTCGGTGAAGCCGGAGGGGCGGGGAGGCAGGTCGTCGCGGTCGGCCCTGACGGCTGCGTTGTACTCCTCGACCTTCGTCTTGTAGGCGGCGCGGGCGTCCTCGGACGCCTTCTTCGCGGCCTTGTAGTCGGCGATCGCCTCCTGGGCTCGTCCCTGCGCCCACTCGACCGTCTCGGCGAACTGCGTCAGCGCGCTCTGCGCCTTCTCGAAGGCGTCGGCGGCCTTGAACCACTTCGCCGGCTCCTGCGCGATCGCGTCACTGAAGGCGTTGGCCGCCTCGCCCTTGACGGCGCTGGAGTCCAACCCCTTGATGCCCTTGCCGACCTTGTCGAAGTTCGTCCGGAGGTCGCCGAGGTGCTTGGCGTTGGCCCGGAGGGTGGAGACGCTGCCGTAGATGATCTTCTTGGGGTCCTCGGTCTGGTCGAGTTCCAACTCCGCGACGTCGGCGCCCATGGAGTTGGCCACCGAACGGCTCTTGTCCCGGATCCAGTCCGCGCCGCTGTCCCAGCCGACCTCCTCGGCGAGGTCGGCCGTCTTGTCACCGGCCCACTCGACGACGTCACCGGCCCCCTCGACCAGGTCCTCGCCCGCCTCCTCGATGAAGTCGGGAGTGAAATCCCGCCAGCCCATCAGTCCTTTCCTCCGTCGCCGCTCGCCTGCTCCACCAGGTCGTTGAGCGATCCGATGGCCCCGTTGTTCTTGAGGTTCTCGCCCGTCGCCTGCCAGGTCGCGTCGATGTTCTGCTGGGCCTTCACGAACGACTCAGGGCTGTAGTCCGGCTTGTAGACATCGGCGCTGAAGATGTCGCCCCACGCCTTCTGCTCGATGTCGTCCTCGTTGGCGTGCGGGTTGCCGTAGAGCGAGTTGGCGCCCACCTTGAACGCGCCCTGGAGGTACTGGTCCTCCTCCCAGAGCGTGCCCGCCGCGATACCGAGCCCGGCCGCGAGGCTGCTCGCGTTCTGCACGAGGGCCCGCACCCCCCACTCCCAGCGCTCGCAGAAGTCCTCGAAGTGCCCTGCCACGTCGGCGTGCCCGGCCTCCATGCCGGTCATGGACAGCGACTCGAATCCGGCTCCCATGGAAGCGCCGCCCGCCGAGCCGATCTCACGCAGTTCCGCCACGGCGCCGCGCAGGCCCTCGGTGATGTTCTTCACCGCGCCCGCATCCATCGCCAGGTCCTTGTTGTCCCCGCTCATCGGTCACCTCCCGGCCGTCGCACCCCGACGGCGGCGGGAGTGGCAGTGGTGGGCGCGTCGACGGCGACGGCGTCCGGGACGATCCCGCGCACCGGCGGGAAGAGCATGGAGCCCTCCTCGTCCGCCACGTCCACGGCGATGCCCGTGGGGCCGTCGAGCGAGGGGACGACCGCGTCCACGAGCCGCGCGCCCAGGACGGCCACGTACTCGAGCTCTGCGGACGGCTCCATGCCCCGTGCGGCGGCGAACCGCCCCAGGGCGTCTTCGTCGGTGAATGCGTACAGCCAGCGGACGCCGCCCCGCTCGGCGGACATCAGCCCTCCGTCGCTCACAGGCGCGAGGAGGACAGTACGCCGGAACTCCCCCAGCATCCGCTCCGCCCGTCCCGTGCCACTGCGCACGGCGTCGATCTCTTCTCTCAGCCTCATGCCGGACCGTCCCCCATCCGCGTTCCTCGCTGTCTGACATCGGCGCCACCACCGTACCGACAGGGGCTGACAGACAACAGGACGGCTGGGTCGGCACGTACGCGGAAGCATCAGCGCACGGCCGCCGGAAACGGCTGTGCCTGAGCACGGACCGCCCGGGGAAGAACTGCCAGAGCACTGCCGTCCCGCGGCACGTCCCAGGCGCCGATCATGTCGTCGAGCATCGCGCGCAGGATGTCCAGGTGGCCGTTGTGGCGGGCCGTCGCTTCGGGGAGGTAGGGGAGGTGGTCGCTGGTGCCCTCGGGGAAGGCGAACACCTGGTCGGAGTCCGGGTCGAGGGCGAGGAGGGAGTCCTGGAAGTAGCCCAGGAGCAGCCACTTCTCGGCCTCCGGGGCGTAGCGCCGGCCGTGGCGGGTGAGGAATTCGCCGAGGAGGACCGGTTCGGCCCCGGGGACCTTGACGTCCATGCGGGACAGGAACAGGTCGCCGTGCGGCAGGCCCACCTCGTGGAGGGTCCGCAGGGAGCGGGGAAAGCGGGAGGGGTCCGTCCGCGCCTCGTAGGGGAGGAGGACGATCCCCTGGAGACCGAAGAGGCGGATGATGTCTTCGGAACCCACCGTGCGCTCCATGCGTCCGCTTTCATTTCCTCATCGGGTCCGACGACCGTGCTTCTTCTTCACGCCCAGCTGGTCGTATGCGACACCTGGGTCACCTTGAACTCCTGGGCCCCGGGGGCCGCCTCGGTGTGGCGGCCCCCGGGTCACCCCGCCCGCTACTTCACGTTGACCGCTGCCCAGGCCGCGGCGACCGCCGTGGATTCCGGGCTGCCGGCGCCGTAGAGGTCGGTCGTCGCCCGGAGGGTCGCCGTGCGGGCGCCCGCGTAGTCGGTGGACGAGGTCATGTAGGTGGAGAGGGCCTTGTACCAGATCTTGTACGCCTTGACCCGGCCGATGCCCGTCACCGTCGAGCCGTCGTAGGTCGGGGAGTCGTAGTCGACGCCGTTGATCGTCTTGGCGCCGCTGCCCTCGGAGAGCAGGTAGAAGAAGTGGTTCGCCGGGCCGGAGGAGTAGTGGACGTCCAGGCGGCCCAGGTTGCGGTCCCAGTAGTCACGGGAGTTGCCGTCGCGGCTCGGCTTGTCCATGTAGCGCAGCGGGGTGCCGTTGCCGCGGATGTCGATCTTCTCGCCGATGAGGTAGTCGCCCGGGTCCGAGGCGTTGGCCGCGAAGAACTCGACCGAGGTGCCGAGGATGTCGGAGGTCGCCTCGTTCAGGCCGCCGGACTCCCGGCTGTAGCGCAGGCCCGCGGTCGCGGAGGTCAGGCCGTGGGTCATCTCGTGGCCGGCCACGTCGATCGAGGTGAGCGGCTTGGCGTTGCCCGCGCCGTCGCCGTACGTCATGCAGAAGCACTGGTCGGACCAGAAGGCGTTGACGTACGCGTCGCCGTAGTGGACGCGGGAGAGGGCGGCGACGCCGTCGCCGCGGATGCCGTTGCGGCCGAGCTCGTTCTTGTAGAAGTCCCAGGTGAGGGCCGCGCCGTAGTGGGCGTCGACGGCGGCGGTCTGGCGGTTGGCCGGGGTGCCGTCGCCCCAGACGTCGTCGGCGTCGGTGAAGAGGGTGCCGGTGCCGCTGGTCGCGCCGTTCAGGTCGTACGTCTTGTGGCCACCGCGCGCGGTGTCGGTCAGCGTGTACGACGGGGCGGTGCCGAGGGTGACGTCGCCGGCGTACTGGCTGTGCCCCGAGCCGGTCTCGATCGCCTCGTAGGCGTACAGCTCCTTGCCGTCGGTCGCGTCGGTGATGACGTGCCGCTCGCTCGGGGTGCCGTCGGCCTGGACCCCGGTGACGACCGTCTCCCACGCGAGAGTGGGCTTCCCGGTCGCGGCCCAGATCACCTTGCGGGCGGACGTCGCGGCCGGGGACTTCTCCTCCGAGGAGGCGACGGCCGACTTCTTCGCCGTCGCGGCCGGGATCGCGGCGGTCGTGCCGGGCACGGATATCCGGGCGGCGGTCGCCTTGGTGGTGGAGCGGGCGCCGTTCTTCCTCTGGTGCACGACGAGGTCGCCGCCGAGGACGGGGAGACCCTCGTACGTGCGCTCGTACCGGGTGTGGACGGTGCCGTCGGCGTCCTTGACGACATCGCGGACGACGAGCTTCTCCTGACCGGACAGGCCGATGGCCCGCGCGGTCGTGGCGGCCGCGGCCTGCGCGCTCTTGATCTCGGCGGTGCGCTCGGCCGCGGTGAGGACGAGCGCACTGGCGCCGCTCTCACGGTCGGCCGCGGCGCCGGCCGTGCCGCCCTGGAGGCCGACGACGAGCATCGCGGCCGAGGCGATCAGGGCGGCGGCCCGCACGGTGGTGCGGCGGCCGGGGGTGCGCGGGGGGATGTGCGCGGAGGTGTGCGAGGTGCGGTGGTGCGAGGACTGCAGGCGGGTCACGCGGGCTCCTTCGCTGAAGCTGTGGGGGGTGGCGCGGCAGCGAGCGTGCCAGCGAAAGAGCCTTTTTGACAGGTCTGCAACAAGAATTTGACCATCAGTTGTCCGGAGGGCAGCCAGACGCGTCCGTTATGCGATACATGACGGATGCGAGGATGACCGCATGGGATCGCTTCTTTACGTCACCGACCTCGGGTACCAGGCGCGCGGTCGTCGTTACTGCGACGAGGACATCTGGCTCGCCGGGCGGCTGCGCGAGGAGTTCGACGTCGCCCTCTGCCACCCCCTGGACGCGGCCGCGCTCATGGACCGCTTCGACGCCGTCGTCGTGCGCAACAGCGGTCCCGTCATCCACTACCAGGAGGCGTACGACACCTTCCGTGCCGCCGCCCTCGCCACCCGTACCCGGATGTTCAACTCCCTTACGGGCAAAGGGGACATGGCCGGGAAGGAGTACCTCCTCCACCTGTCGAGGGAGGGGTTTCCGGTCATTCCCACGGCAGGGCGGCGCGAGGAGTTCGGGCGGCTGCCGGACGCCGACGAGTACGTCGTCAAGCCGCTGCTCGGCGCCGATTCGGTCGGCCTGCGCTTCGTCGACAGGGCGCGGCTCACGGAGGTCGACCCGGCCGGCATGCTCGTACAGCCGCGTATTCCGTTCACGTACGAGGTGTCGTTCTACTACGTCGGGCGGAGCTTCCAGTACGCGCTGTACGCACCGGACCCCGAGGCCCGCTGGGTGCTCAAGCCCTACGAACCGACCGCCGAGGACCTGGAGTTCGCCCAGCGGTTCGTGGACTGGAACGACCTCGCGTACGGCATCCAGCGCGTCGACGCCTGCCGGGCGCCGGGCGGCGAGCTGCTGCTCGTCGAGCTGGAGGACCTCAATCCGTACCTCTCGCTCGACCTGGTCGGGGAGCCGGAGCGGGAGCGGTTCGTGACGGCTGTGGCCGCTTCACTGCGCGAACTGCTGGGTGAGGCGGGGCGGTAGCGGTAAAGGGGGTGGGGCGGCGCGGGAGTACGTAAGCGCGGGGCTCCTATGCCGTGCGCTTGCGGGGGGTCGCCTTCTTCGCCTGGGTCTTCTTCGCCGCGGTCTTCTTCGTCGCCGCCGTGCCCTTCTTCGCCGTCGACTTCCGTGCCGGCTCCGCCGTCTTCTTCGTCGCCGCCGTCTTCTTCGCCGTCGACTTCCGTGCGGGCTCCGCCGTCTTCTTCGCTGCCGCCCTGGACGTCGACTTCTTCGCCTCCGACTCCTTCGGCGTACCCCGTGCCGCCGCCTTCTTGCGCGGCTTGAGCTCCGTCACGGAGGCGGCCTCCGGCGGCGCCTCCCCGCGGGCCTCCTTCGCCGCGCGGACGCTGCTCTCCAGCGCCGCCATCAGGTCGATGACCCTGCCACCGCCCTCCGCCGCGGGCTCCGGCGGCGCCACCGCCTCGCCGCCCTCGGCCTTCGCGGCGATCATCTCCTCGACCGCCTCCCGGTAGTCGTCGTGCAGGGTGCTGATGTCGACCTCGCCGAGGGTGGCCATCAGGGCGTCCGCCAGGTCGAGTTCGGCCTCCCGTACCGAGACGGGCGTCTCCGGAGCCACGCCCTCCGGGGCGCGGATCTCGTCCGGCCACAGCAGGCCGTGCATGGCGATGACATCGTCCACGACCCGGAGCATCCCGAGCCGCTCCCGCCCCCGCAGGGCGAACTTCGCCACCGCCACCTTGTCGCTGCGCTTGAGCGCCTCGCGCAGCAGGGTGTACGGCTTGGCGGCCGGCACGCCGTTCGGCGCGATGTAGTACGCGGCGTCCATCTGGAGCGGGTCGATCTCGCTCGCCGGCACGAAGGAGACGATCTCGATCGTCTTCGCCGTCGGCAGCGGCAGGGAGGCCAGATCCTCGTCCGTGATCGGGATCATGGTCCCGTCGGCGTCCTCGTACGCCTTGCCGATCTCCGCCTGGGAGACCTCCTCGCCGTCCAGCTCGCACACCTTGCGGTAGCGGATGCGGCCGCCGTCCTCGGTGTGGATCTGGCGGAAGGACACGGACCGGCTCTCGGTGGCGTTCACGAGCTTGATCGGGATGCTGACCAGGCCGAAGGAGATAGCGCCGTTCCAAATGGATCGCACGTTTCATCCCTTTCGTGTGACTCTGCACGACTATGCCGGATTCGTGGGATTCTCATCGTATGACGCCGATCACGGAGGTGGAGGGGCGGCGCCTGGCGCTCAGCAATCTCGACAAGGTCCTCCACCCGCTCACGGGCACCACCAAGGGCGAGCTGCTGCACTACTACGCCACCGTCGCGGACGCGCTCCTCCCCCATCTGCGCGACCGGCCGGTCTCCTTCCTGCGCTATCCGGACGGTCCGGACGGGCAGCTCTTCTTCACGAAGAACCCACCGCCCGGCACGCCCGCCTGGGTGAACACCGCCCCCGTGCCCCGTTCCGACGACCCCGGCGCCCGGCAGGTGGTGGTCCAGGACCTGCCCTCGCTGATGTGGGCGGCGAACCTCGTCGTGGAGTTCCACACGCCCCAGTGGCGGACCGACACCCCCTCCGTCGCCGACCGGATCGTCTTCGACCTCGACCCCGGGCCGCCCGCGACCGTGGTGGAGTGCTGCCGGGTGGCGCTCTGGCTGCGCGAGCAACTGGCCGCCGACGGCCTGCAGACGTTCGCCAAGACCTCCGGCGCCAAGGGCCTCCATCTGCTCGTACCCGTGGAGCCGACCCCGTCCGAGCAGGTCTCGGCGTACGCCAAACAGCTCGCCGTCCGCGCCGAGGCGGACCACCCCGCGCTGGTCGTGCACCGGATGACCCGCGCGCTGCGGCCCGGGAAGGTCTTCGTGGACCACAGCCAGAACTCCGCCGCCAAGACCACGGCCACGCCGTACACCCTGCGAGCCCGGCCACGGCCGACCGTCTCCGCGCCGGTGACCTGGGAGGAGGTCGAGGCGTGCGACGACCCCGGGCAGCTCGTACTCCTGATGAACGACATCGCGCCACGTCTGGAGCGGTACGGGGAGCTGCTGGAGCCGCTCTTCGACCCGGACCGGGCCGGGGTCCTGCCCTGAGTGCGCATGGCGGCCCACGCCACGCGCCGCCGGGCCGACGCCCCGGGCCGGGGTCCTGCCCTGACCGCGGCCGGTGCCGGGCCGGGGTCTGCCCCCGACGCGCGAGCAAGCGCGCACCCGGGCGCGCGACGTGCGCCCGCCCCGGCAGCCCTACCGCCGCCTCACCGCCGCCTCACTCCACCTCCGCGTCCGACTCCTCCGGTGTCAGGTCCGGGCGCAGGCGCAGCCACGACGGCTGGCGCAGCAGACCCGCCCGGGTCCGGACGGCGTACCGGACCTCGCCCACCAGGCGCGGCAGGACCCAGTGCGCCCCGGCCACCGCAGGCATCTCCGAGAAGGGGCACTCGTCGATCTCCGCGGCGTACAGCAACCGGGCCAGTTCGGCGCGCTCCGCTTCGCTCCACCCGGTGCCGACGCTGCCGACGTAGCGCAGGCCGCCTGCGTGGCGTTGGCCCATGAGAACCGAGCCGGGCAGGCCGGACAGCCGACCGCCGCCGGGCAGCCAGCCGCCGATGACGATGTCCGCGGTGCGCATGTTGCGGATCTTGATCCAGTTCCGCGACCGCGCCCCCGGCTCGTAGCGGGAGGTGATCCGCTTGCAGATCAGGCCCTCCAGGCCGTGCTCGCGGGTCGCCCTGAGCGCGGCCTCGCCATGGCCCACCAGCGCGCCCGGCGTGGACCAGGTCGGCCCGGCCAGGGCCAGCGCTTGGAGCTCCTGCCGCCGGTCCGCCCAGGGCCGGCCGGTCAGCAGCCTTCCGTCCAGGAACACCACGTCGAACAGGACCGCGTGCACCGGGTCTCGGGCGGCCAGCCGGCTCGCCCGCGCCGGTGAGCCCGCCAGGCCCATCCGTGGCTGCAACCGGGCGAAGTCGCTGTGTCCGTTCTCGTCGAGCACCACGATCTCCCCGTCGAGGACCGCCGTACGCCCTGCGGGCAGCGCCCGGCCCAGCGGCCGGAGTTCCGGATAGGCGGCGGAGACGTCCTCGCCGGAGCGCGAGCGCACCACGAGCGTTCCGTCCCCGGCGAGGTAGAAGATCGCCCGCTGGCCGTCCTGCTTCGTCTCGAAGGCCCACTCGGCGTGCTGCCCGGCGGGCGGCAGGACACCGGGCGTCGCGAGCATCGGCGGGATGCGAGGAAGGTCCACGGCTCAGGACTGACCCGTGGCGCGTGCGGCTACTCCCCGACACCGGCTGATTCAGCCTTGGGACACATTCCGCCGGCAGGGGCCAGGAAAGTGCCGGGGAAGGGACCAGGAAAGGGGCCAGGAATCGGTCGCCGGTCGAGTGCCGGCCGTACTGCGCGAGTCCGAGCGGCACTCCCACCGGTTCGAGCGGCACTTCCGCCGGTCCAAGCGGCACTCCTCCGCCGGTCCAAGCGGCACTGCGCGGGGGCGTGGATCACCGGCGCGCGGCGTGTGCGCCCGGCGAGCGCCCTGTGAACTCCCCCGAGCGCCGCGTGTGGCGCAAAGCGTGCGCCCCGTGCGGCGTTCGCCGGTCGCGTCCGGTCAGCGGGCCCTCAGCGACGGTGACGTGGTGCACACTTGCTCCCTGGTACAGCGCTCACGGGGAAGGCGGCGGCCGGCATGCTGACGGGGATCGAGGAGGTCGACTGGGCCTCGCTGGGGCATGCGTACGGGCCAGCCGACGATGTGCCGGGGCTGCTGCGCGGGCTCGCCTCGGACGATTCCACGGAGCGCGAGCTCGCCCTCGACGGCATGTACGGCGCGGTGCACCACCAGGGCGACGTGTACGACTCCACCCTCGCCTGCATCCCCTTCCTGCTGGAACTCGTCGCCGACGCCTCCGTTCAAGACCGGGGCGGCATCGTGGAGTTGCTGACCAGCATCGGCGGCATCGATCTCGACGGGGACGACGAACTTGACGAACTCGACCCCGATGACGGGGAGTTGATTCCGGCTGCCAACTACGCGATGGCCGCGGCCGCGGTCGCCGCCGGGGCGGACGTGTTCCTCGGGCTCGTCGGGGACCCCGACCCGGAGGTGCGGCTGGCGGCCCCGTGCGCCCTCGCCTCGATGCATCCCGAGCCCGCGCGCGTACTGACGCTGCTGCGTGAGCGGCTCACGGTCGAGCGCCATACGGAGGTACGGCTCGCCCTGGTGGAGGCGGTCGGGCGGATCGCACGGCGCCACGAGTCGCTGCGCGACGAGACCGTCGACTGGCTCGGCTGGCTCTCCCGCGCCGCCCAGGCGCCCGGACTGCGGCTCGCGGCCCTGGCCCAGCTGGCACGGTGCGCTCCCGGCGAGGTTCCGGACGACATCGCGGAGCGGGTGACGGCCCTGCTCGACGAGGTGCGCACCGACTCCCCGACCCACGACGACGCCCCGGCCCGCAGGCCCCAGACACCGGCACAGACGCAGACACCGGCGCAAACGCAGACGCATGCCGACGCCCAGGCACGGGATGCCCTGAGCCGGCAGGCGTACGACACGTACGACGCGCATGAGACATACGACGTGTACGACGTGTACGACGTGTACGAGGCGTACGAGGCCTGCGAGACACCCGGGGCGACGGAGCTCTTCACGGAGAGCGGGTGGCCGGCCACGCCCGCGCTCGCCGGACAGGTCCGTGAGCTGGTCGACGAGCAGCCGGCCGAGCGCCGGACCCCCTGGACCGACGAGCTGCTGCGCACTCTGCACACCGCCCTCGACGACCGGGTCGACGACCGGATCGCCCTGATCCTCGCCCAGCTGCGCAGTCCCGACCGGTCCCGGCGCTCGGACGCCATCTGGCTGTGCGGCGGGCTCATACGGATGTGGCGCGGCCGGTACGAGGAGGTGGTACGGGTCATCGGGGACCAGCTCGCCGACCCGGACCCGAGGCTGCGCGAGGCCGCCACATCGTTCCTTGAGCGGCTCTTCGAGCTGACGGGCCCCGCCACCGACGCGCTCGCCGCCCGCCTCGTCGCCGGGCCGCCGACCCCGCTGGGGCAGGGCGGCCCGGGAGCGCGGGTCGGGGGCCGGGGGGCGCTGCTGGCGCTGGCCCGGTCCGGCGACGCCCGGGCGGTACCGCTCCTCGCCAGGGCGCTCATGGAGCCCGAGGTACGCCGCGAACTGCTGTACGCGGTCGACGCCCTGGGCCCCGCCGCCGTACCGCTCGCACCGGTGCTGCGCCGCAGACTCGCGCGGGTCGAACTGGACGACCGGCTGTACGACCATGCGGCACCGCTGCTCTTCGCCCTGACCGCGATCCGGGGCACGCAGGCCCTGCCCGAGGTGCTGCGGGTGCTGCGCGGGGCGCCCCCGAACCGGCGCGACTGGGTGCGCGAGTCGGCCCTGCGGGCGCTGGCGGCCTTCGGCCCGGCGGCCCGGGAGGCCGTCCCCGACGTACGCGAGCTGCTGGTCTGCGACTCGGCCACCGTCTCGGCGAGCGCGGCACTCGCGCTCTGGTCGGTCGAGGGCGAGACGGCGGCCGTCCTGCCGGCTCTGGAGGGGTGGCTGCGGCCGGACGCCGACGAACCGGAGTGGTGCGCGGCCGCCCGCGCCCTGGGCTCCATCGGCCCCGCGGCGGCGCGGAGCGCGCCCGCGCTGCGCCCGGGTCTGCGCGCCAGGGACGTGTGGGTACGGGTCGCGGGCGCCACCGCCCTGTGGCGGGTGGCGGGCGACGTGGAGGCGACGCTGCCGGTACTGCTCGGGGCCTGGGAGGAGAACCCGCACGCGCGCGTGGACATCGCCGAATGCCTGGCGGAGATGGGGCCGGCGGCGCGGGAGGCCGAGCCCGCGATCCGGAACGAGCTGGCCCGGCGCCGGCGCCACAACGTCCGCGAGCACGGCTCGGGCAGCCACGACATCCACCAGGACGAGAAGCTCCTGGCCTTCTGCCACGCCGCCCTGGACCGCATGGAGTGGGGCCGGTACAGCTGAGCCCGCCCGCCGGGCCGCCCGGGCGGTGACCAGGAGGTGCCCGGGAAACCAAGCCGTCGGACGTAGAGGTAAGCAAAAAGGACTTTCCTACGAATAAGGTCTGAGGGACGACCGATCGTCCCGAGACGCGGGGCCGCCTCCGGTGGTGGCCTGTTGCTCAGGAGGGTCACCGCACCGACGACATCCTGGAGCAGTGTGAGACCGCGCGGACTGCCGTACGCCGCCGCCGTGGCCCTGTCCGCCGCGGCGGCGCTGGCCGCTCTCTCCGGCTGCGGCGACGAGGGCGGGCTCGAGAGCGCGGGGCCCACGCCCACCGCCGTCGGTCCGGTCCGCCTCTGGCCCGACCTGCCGCCCGCGACCGCGCCGCCCCTCGACTACGGCGAGACCGACACGCAGCGCGTCCCGGGCATCAAGGCCCCGGGCGACGACGTGCACCGCGTCGACCCCGTGGCCGTGGTCCAGGCGGAGGCGAACGCCCACCCCGACACGTACAGCGGGGCCGACGGCATGTACGAGGAGACGGCCCGGCGGATCGCCCGGTGCGCGGCGGAGCCGAAGGCGTGCCCGGTGATGCGGCCGTACTACCGCGATCTGACCGGCGACGGCCGTGACGAACTGATCGTCGGCATCCGCATGCCGGAGCAGCAGTTCGGCGTGCGGGTCTATCTCGCCGAGAAGGGCGGTCTCACCCGGATCATGGCCACCGTCGACCAGGTCATCAGCGTGGAGATGGCGGGCCGGGACCTGATCACGCGGGTCAGCTCGGCCGGCATTCCGGGGTACGAGTACCGCACCGCCTGGTCCTGGGACGAGCAGCAGCACTCGATGCTGGCGACCCGGGACGAGATCGTCCGCGTCAAGCCACGCGGCCCGGCGGCCTCGCCGCCCCCCGAGCCCAGCGCCGAGCCGACCCCCGCGCCCCGGTCCAGCGCCGAGCCGACCCCCGCGCCGACCTCCGCGCCGATTTCCGAAGGCGCCCGCGGGAGCGGCGCCACCCGGGCCACCCCTGGAAGCAGCCCCTCCGCAAGCAGCCCCTCCGCAAGCAGCCCCTCCGGAGGCCGCCCATGAGCCCGCGCCTCCCCGCCTGGGCCGCGACGCTCACCTGGAAGGCCGCGGTCTTCATCACCGTCATGTGCTGCGCGCTCGCGGCCCTGCTCGGCATCCTCGTCCATGTCTCGGTGACCGGGCGGACCGTGAACGACTCCCGCGAGCGGGCGCTGGACCGGCTCACGGCGGCCGCCCGCGCCTACGAGGCGGGCGACCCCCTCCCCCGGTTCGCCGGGATCGACCCCGAGGGCCTGCCCGGTTCGCTGCGCGCGCTCGCCGTCGGCGGGGAGCGCGGCACCATGGTCACCTCGTACGAGGGCCGGCCGACGATGTGGGCGGCAGGTCCCGCCGACGGCCGGGCCCTCGCCGTACGGACGGACTACTCGGCGAGCGCCGAGACCATCAGCGGTCTGGACCGGTCGATCCTCGGCTCCTCGGTCCTCGCCATCGGGGCGACGCTGCTCGTGGGCGCGTTCGCGGTCACCCGGGTCACGCGACGGCTGCATCTGACGGCTCAGGTGGCCCGGCGGATCAGCGCGGGGGACCTCGACGCCCGGGTCGACGACCCCCGTACGAAGGACCCTTCCCGTCCCCAGGACGAGGTCGCCACGGTCTCCGGGGCGCTCGACACCATGGCCTCCTCGCTCCAGCGCAAGCTGCAGAGCGAGCAACGGTTCACCGCCGATGTGGCGCACGAGCTGCGGACCCCGCTCACCGGACTGTCCGCGGCGGCCGAACTGCTGCCGGAGGGGCGGCCTTCGGAGCTCGTACGGGACCGGGTGAGGGCGATGCGCGCGCTGACCGAGGACCTGCTGGAGATCTCCCGGCTCGACGCCCGCAACGAGACCGTGGACCTGGCCGTGCACGAGCTCGGACCGCTCACGGAACGGGTGGTGCGCGCCTCGGGGACGCCGACCGGGGTACGGATCGTCCGGGACGCCACGGTGGAGACCGACCGGCGGCGCCTGGAGCGGGTGCTCGGCAACCTCGTCGCCAACGCGCACAAGCACGGCGCCCCGCCGGTCGTCCTGACCGTGGACGGCCCGGTGGTGACCGTGCGGGACCACGGGCCGGGGTACCCGGAGTACCTGCTGGAGTCGGGGCCGCAGCGGTTCCGTACGGAGGGCGGCGGCAAGGGCCACGGGCTCGGTCTGACGATCGCGGCGGGGCAGGCGGAGGTCATCGGGGCGGAGCTGGTGTTCGCCCGCCCGCCGGACGGCGGGGGCGGGGCGCTGGCGCGGCTGACGCTGCCGGAGTACGTACGGTTCGGGGCGGCGGAGGAGGAACCGGGGCGCGGACCGGGCCCGGAGTCGGCACCCTGACAGCACGCCGCCCCACGGACCCACCCTTCTTATTCGCGTACCCCGACCCACCGGCACACCGTCACACATAAGGGATATAACGCTTACCGCTTGCTACGTTGCGGACCATGACCGCAACGACGGCGGACGCTCCCCCGCCCGGGCTGCCCACGCCGAAGGGCCGTGGCGTGGAACTCTGCCTCCTCGTCTGCGCCGTCCTCATCTCCGTCTACGGCTACGCCGAGGTCGGCCTCGCCAGAAACGGCGCCGTGCCGCCGGACGCCGCCCGCTACGGCGCCGGGCTCGGACTGCTCGCGCTCCTCGCCCATCTCTCGGTCCGCTTCCGCGCGCCCTACGCCGACCCGCTGCTGCTGCCCATCGCGGTCCTCCTCAACGGCCTGGGCCTGGTACTGATCTACCGGCTGGACCTGGAGACCCCGCAGGACCGCGCCGCACCGACCCAGCTGGTCTGGTCGACGCTCGGGGTGGCGCTGTTCATCGCCGTCGTCGTGCTGGTGCGCGACCACCGCGTCCTCCAGCGGTACGCGTACCTGTCCATGGCCACCGCGCTCGCCCTGATGACCCTGCCGATCTTCTTCCCGGCGGTGAACGGCGCCAAGATCTGGATCCGGATCGGGGATCTGTCCTTCCAGCCGGGCGAGTTCGCCAAGATCCTGCTGGCCGTCTTCTTCGCCGCGTACCTCGCGGCCAACCGCAACGCGCTGGCGTACACCGGCCGGAGGGTGTGGAAGCAACAGTTCCCCGCCGGCCGTGTGCTCGGCCCGATCGTGGCGATCTGGGTGCTGAGCGTGGGCGTGCTGATCCTGGAGCGCGATCTGGGCACCTCTCTGCTCTTCTTCGGCATCTTCGTGATCATGCTGTACGTGGCGACGGGCCGGACCGGCTGGATCGCGGTCGGACTGCTCCTGGCGGCGGTGGGAGCCTTCGCCGTCGGCTCCCTGGAACCGCACGTGCACAGCCGGGTCCAGGACTGGCTGAACCCCTTCGCCTCCATCGAGGCGGGCGACGGGCCGGGCCAGCTCGCGCAGTCGCTCTTCTCCTTCGCCGCCGGCGGGATGCTCGGCTCCGGGCTGGGCTCGGGGCACTCGATCCTGATCGGCTTCGCCGCCAAGTCCGACTTCATCCTGGCGACGGCGGGCGAGGAGCTCGGCCTCGTCGGCCTGACCGCCCTGTTCCTGCTGTACGCGCTGCTGGTCGCCCGCGGCTACCGCGCCGGCCTCGCGCTGCGCGACCCGTTCGGACGGCTGCTCGCGATCGGACTCGCCTCGATCCTGGCGCTCCAGGTCTTCGTGATCGCCGGCGGGGTGATGGGCCTGATCCCGCTGACCGGCATGGCGATGCCGTTCCTGGCGCAGGGGGGCTCGTCCGTGGTCACCAACTGGGTCATCGTGGCGCTGCTGATCCGCGTCAGCGCCTCGGCACGGGCGCCGCTCCCCGCACCGGCGGCCGAGCCGGAGATCTTCGTACCGGTCGTGGAGGACGCCCGGTGATCCCGTACATCCGGCGCGCCGCGGCGCTCTGCTTCGTCCTTCTCGTGGCACTGCTCGCCAACGCGGCCCGGGTGATGGTCTTCGGCGCCGAGCCGCTGGACGACAACCCGGCCGACCGGCGGGTGGCGATCACCCGCTGGGGCCAGCCGCGTGGCGAGATCGTGGTCGACGGGAAGCCAGTGACGGGGGCGCGCGACAGCGGCGAGCAGCTGCGGTACGAACGCACCTACAAGAAGGGCCCGTTGTACGCGCCGGTGACCGGGTACGCCTCGCAGACGTACGGCACCACCTTCCTGGAACACGCCGAGGACGCGGTCCTCTCCGGTACGGACCCGATGCTGGCTCCGTTGCCGTTCTGGAACGACATCAGCCGGGGGCGTCAGCCGGGCGGGGACGCGGTGACGACGATCAGGGCGTCGATGCAGGAGGCGGCGTACCGGGGCCTGGACGGGAAGCGGGGCGCGGTCGCGGCGATCGAGCCGTCGAGCGGGCGGATCCTGGCGCTGGTGAGCAGCCCGTCGTACGACCCGGGGGTGCTGTCGGGCACCGGGCCGAAGGTGAAGGACGCGTGGGCGCGGCTCACCACCTCGCCGAACCAGCCGATGCTGAACCGGGCGATCCGGCAGACCTATCCGCCCGGCTCGACCTTCAAGATCGTGACGGCGGCGGCGGCCCTGGACGCGGGCGCGGTGACGGACGTGAACGCGCCGACGCGGACCCCGGACCCGTTCGTGCTGCCGGGCACGCGGCGGGTGCTGCCGAACGAGGCGAAGGGGTGCGCCGACGAGTCGCTGGCGTACGCGATCCAGTGGTCGTGCAACACGGTGATGGCGGGGCTGGGGGTGAAGGTGGGCCTGGAGGAGATGGTGGACGCGTCGCGTCGGTTCGGCTTCGGCGACACGGGCCTGAGGATCCCCTCCTGGGTCGCGAGGTCGAACTTCGACACCGACATGAGCGAGGACCAACTGGCGCTGTCCTCCATCGGCCAGTTCAACACGACGGCGACGCCGCTCCAGATGGCGATGGTGGCGGCGGCGGTCGCGAACAACGGCGAGATCGCCCACCCCCACCTGGTCGAGCGCACGACGACCTCGGGCGGCCGCGCGGTCCACACGACGGGCCGCCGCAGCTACCGCCAGGCGATGCGCCCCTCGACCGCGACCCAGCTCCAGCGCCTGATGGTCAAGGCCGTGGAGGAGGGCACGGGCACGAACGCGGCGATCCCGGGCGCGACGGTCGGCGGCAAAACGGGCACGGCCCAACACGGCCTCGGCAACACCGGCACCCCCTACGCCTGGTTCATCGCCTGGGCCCAGGCCCCGGACTCGGCCCAGCCGGCGGTCGCGGTGGCGGTGGTGGTGGAGGACGCGGAGGCGCGCCGGACGGAGATCAGCGGGGGCGGGAGCGCGGCGCCGATCGCGAGGGCGGTGATGGAGGAGGGGCTGAGGCTGGAGAAGGCGCGGCGGGGGTAGCCGGGCCCCGAGGCGGCGCGGCCGGGGACGCCGCCCGGGCATAGACACCTGATGCCGCAGTCACTGTAGTGACTGCGGCATCAGGTGTGGTGCCTTGCGTGACGTATCAGACGTCCCTCAACGACGACGGCGTTGAAGCAGCTCGCGGCCGCGCTCGTCGATCACACTGATATCTGCGATTGGGCGCATCTGAGGGTCGAAGTACTCCAGGAGAGAACGCGCTTCGACGAATGGGATACCGAGTTCCTCCTGCAGCGTCCTCAGGAAGATCAATGGCGTCATCGTTCCAGACGTGGAGTGACTCGAGAGATAGACCACAACCTCTGAGAACGAAGCACCCCCTTCCACGAATTCCTTCAATCCCATCGATTCCCCAGATGTCATGCTTCAACGCCTCGGTCGCGAGAACACGGGTTCGGCGTTCGTATAGTGCCCGAACTCGCCGACCAGCAAGCTTTGGTCGACGGACACTTCGGTCAGTCCGTACTTCGAGAGCATATGCCCTGTGAAGGTCTTGGCTGCCGCGTTCTCGAAGGTCATTCCGTTCCGCAGATTCTCGTTGAACTGGTTGAGGTTTGTGGGCATGGCCGGAACCCACTTGGCCTGGAAGGACATCACGTTCTCAGGTCCGAAGTGCTCCATGACCGCGGCGAACATGGGGCCCCCCTTCGGGGAACCGGGTCCCGCCTCGATCACCATGGTGAGAGCACCGTCATTCAGCTCCGCCATGATGCCACCACCGCCCTCCCAGAACTGGGCGTAGTCGCCGTTACCGCCACCCTCGCCGCAGTTGTGGACGAGGACAGGCGTCGACCCCGCGACCACGTAGTACGTGTGGACGTTGCTGACCGTGAGGTTGTGGACGACCGCGTCCGTCACCGTCGAGCGCTGGACCGACGCGACCTGGACGTACGTGCCGGCGCTGGTCTGCAGCCACTGGCCCGACTTCAGGTCGGTGGCATCGATCCACTTACCGAGCTCGGCGACCCAGAATGGGTGCCCGTCGGTCGCGGTGACCTGGGCCGCCTTCGTCCCGGCCTTGCCGTCCACGTCGATGGTGACCTCGACCAGGTGCTTCACGCCCCGGCCCTTGATCTCGGCGGTGACAGCCTCGATACGGCTCGCGCCGGTCTTCGGGTCGGTCGCGACGACCTTGTCCCCGGCCTTGACCTTCTCGATCGGCTTGGTGGAGCCGTCGGCCATCAGTACCTTCGTGCCGGGCACGAAGCTGTTGTTGATCGAACAGGAGCCGCCGTCGGCCTTGCCGGAACCCCCACTGCCGCTGGATCCGCCCTTGCTTCGGGTGGATCCGCCGGAGGAGCCGCCAGGCTTGGACTTGGAGAGGCTGGTCTTGCCACCCCCTCCGGACTTCTTCGGCTGGGAAGAGGCCTTGGGGGCCGCCTTGGCCTGGGCCTTCTTCTGGACGGGGTTACCCGTCTTCTTCTTGGCGGCAGCCGCTGCGTCGGCCTTTCTCTTGGCTGCCTCGGCCGCCTTCTTCTTGGCTCTCTGCGCGGCCTCCTTCTTGGCCTTCTCGATGGCAGCCTTCTTGGCCTTCAAAGCTGCTGCCTCGGCGGCCTTGGCGGCCTTGAGGACCTTCTCGGCGGCCGCCTTCGCCTTCTTGAACGCCTGGATGGCGTCGATGGTGCGGCTGACGGCCTTCAGGACCGACGGGATCTTGCCGAGCTTGGTCCACGGGATGGCCCCGACGATCAAGCTGCCGCACGACCACATGTCACCGCCGAAGCAGGCCATGGCGTCGTTGATGCCGATGAAGTCCTTCAGGGCACCCCAGGCCGCGGAGAGGATCACCGAGGTGAGCGACTTGCCCATGGTGGCCTGAGCCTGCGCCACCTCTGCCGCCGACAGACCAGCGCCCGAGAGGGCCGCCGCCTTCTCCGAGGCGGTCAGGCTGATGGCCAGACCGGTGGGGTCGGCGTGCGTAACCGGGTTGTTGTGGGCGTAGACGTACCCGTTGGCCTGCAGCGGATCGTTCAGGTCCATCAGCGGGTCTGCGGACAGGAAGCGTCCGACGACCGGGTCGTACAGACGGGCGCCCAGCGGCTGGTAGCCGGAGGCGTCGTCCCTGGTCTTGCCCAGGAAGCCCCTCTGGGTCTGCAGGTTCTGACCCGCGGTGCCTGCGGCACGCTGGTTGCCGAACGGGTCCTGCTTCCTGATCCGGACCGGCTGGCCGCTGTAGAGGCCAACCTCCGCGTAGACGCTGCCCTGGTGATCTATCGCGAGGGCGACCAGCGCGTCACCGCCGGTGCCGTTGGCATAGCGCAGCACTGCGCCACCGGGCGCCTCGTAGGTGCGCTCGCTGCGGACCAGGACGCCGCCCTGCTGGACGGTGACCTGGGCCTCGCCGAGGTTCAGCGTGGCCTGCTTGCCCTGGATGGTCAGCAGCCGCTCGCCGTCGGGGCCATAGATGTGACGGGTGTCCTTCTGCGGCAGCCACTGCTGCGCCGCGGAAGCGGCGTCGCAGGTGGCGAGCACGATCGACGTCGCGTTCGCGCTCGATGCGCCCTGCACTGCCACGCATAGGCCGGAGGCGACGTGGGTCAGCTGACCGGCCGCGTTCCGCTTGACCTGCTGCGCGGTGGTGCCGTCGCACTTCTGCAGTTGGACGGCCGAACCCGAGGTGTTGGCCGCCGGCTTGAGGCACCAGTTGTCGTAGACCGAAAGGGTGCCCAGATTGGCGTCTGCCTGACCGGGGGTCGGGGTAAAGCGCCAGGCCTGCGCCACCGTGCCGTTGCACTGGTAAAGCTGGATCGGCTGGCTCGCCGCGGCGAGGCCGGACTTGAGGTCGAGACACTTGTCGGCGAGGCCCACATAGGGGGTCTTGCCGCCAGTGCCCTGGCCGCTGATCCGGTCGACCTTACCGTCGTGGGTCCAGGTCAGCTCCTGCTTGTCGCCGTTCTGGAGCGAGGTGACGGACTTGGTCTCACCAGTGAGCTCGTAGAGACGCTCCGCCTCCGCCTTGACCTGCACACCCGCGGGGGTGGTGTAAGTCTTCGACACCTTGGTGAGGGTGTGCGGCTGGGAACCGTCCGCCTTCCCATAGGCGTATGCGCTCGTGGCGTCCTTCGCCGCGTCGCCGGTCAGGTCCCTCTCGACCAGCTTGGTGCGGTTGCCCAGCAGGTCGTACTCGTACTCCTGCCAATAGCCGGAGCCGTCCGTGCCTGACTTCACGTTGACCGTGCCGTCGGCGTTCTTCGGGTCCGTAGAGCACGCGGTCTGGTTCTTGTCGGTCCACGCCTTTTTCAGCTGACCCAGCGGGTCGTAGGTGAAGCACTGGCGCTCATCGATCCCGACGGACTTCTCCTGGATCGAGGTGACATTGCCGGCCGGATCGTAGGTGTACGCCCGGTTCGAGACGAGGTTGCCACCCACCAGACTGGCGGTGTTCTGCTCCCGGTAGACGGACTGGTCCTTGAGCTCACCGGTGGACTCGTCGTACGAGTTCTGCGTCCACACTCGGTAGGGCTGGGAGCCCAGGGTGGAGCGCAGGACCTGACCGTACGGCGAGTAGACCGTCTCGGAGCCGTACCAGTCCTTGCCGGATATGGAGAGCGGGTTGCCGTCCTTGTTGTAGCGGATGGCCAGCTTCTCGGCCGCGAACTTGCCGACGGCAGGAAGAGTCGCCTCGTCCACCATTCCGTTGTCGGAATAGGTGTAGCTGTAGGTGTAGTCCTTGGCCAGACCCCACGTATCCGCGATCGACTGCGGCAGCGACAAGGTGGTCGAGGTCGGTTCGTAGTCCTTGGTGAAGCCGTTGACCTTCTGCGTGTACGCCAGGCCGTCGGTGTAGCGGGTGGCTGTGGCGGGCTGACCCTTGCCGCCGGGGGCGGTGTCGTACGTGAACTCCGCCAGCAGCGTTCCGGTAGAACTGTCCAGGCGCTGCTGGATCGGCCGCGACAGCTCGTCGTAGGCGTTCCAGACCTTGACGCCACGGGCATTGGTACTCGTCAGCGGACGGTCATGGTGGTCGTACGTGAGGCTGGTGGTTCCCGTGTCCGGGTCAGTTGCCGACTTCAGCCGCCCACGAGGGTCGTAGGTCCACGTCCACGGGTGTGCCGTGTCGGCGGAGCTGGTCGCCTTCATCATCTGGCCACGAGCGTTGTACTCGTAGCGCGTCGACGTGAAGCCGCCGGGCGCCGCTGGGTTCATCGTGTCGGTGCGGACGGTGCGACCGAGGGCATCGGTGTAGACCCGGTAGGACGAGGCACCCTGAGGATGGACGACCTTCGACCAGTCGGTGCCGTACTCGTACTTGGTCGCCCGCTCCGGATACGCCTTGGAGGAGGCCTCCTTGGTGACCGGGTCCACGTACTTCATGTACGGGGTCTCGGTGACCACGCGGCCGAGGCCGTCGTATTCGTAACGGGTGATGTTCGGGATCGCGGTGTCGGCGAGCGGAGTGAACAGCTCGCCCGGCTTCGCCTCCTGGGTGAGGTAGGCGTTGTTGGTCTGGAAGACCTCACCGGCGCTGTTGTACAGCGTGTCGGTGACGAGGTAACCGTTACCGCTCTCCGGCTCCTCCAGCGACTGACGCTCACGGCCGAGGCCGTCGTACATCGTGACGGAGGTCTCGATCCGGTCCTCGTAGCCGCGGGTGTAGGTCGCGACGTACGGAGGCTTGCGGATCTCGAGCGTCGGGTCTTCCGGGTCCGCCTCCGGCTTCGGGATCGTGTAGACAGCCCGGAAGTCCGGCACTGCCGTGGTAGCGCGGCCCGGGGCCCATGCCTCGGCGAGACGGCCCAGCGGGTCGTACTTCGCCTCACTCACATGACCGTTGGCATCCGTGGTCTTGAGCGTGGTCGCCCGGCCGGGCTCCAGCTCCTGGACCTGGCTGTGGCCCAGCGAATTGGTCTGGGTGACCTTGAAGACCTGACCGGTGGGCGGGTCGAAGGTCAACGTGGACGACTTGCCGTCCACGTCCACCACGCGGATCACGCGGCCGATGGCGTCGAAGCCCCTGCTTCCGTTGGTCTGGAAGCCGGTGCCTTCACCGTTCAGCGACCACGACTCGGTCGCCAGACCCCGCGTGGTGCCGGACAGCGCCGTACCGTAGGCGGTGCTGTCGTAGGCGGCGCGGGTTGCACCGACCAGTGTCGACAGGTCGGCCCAGTTGGCGTTGGCGCAGGTGGTGGGGGAGACCAGGACCTGCTTGGTCAGGCCGATGATGTTCTTGTCGGTCTGATGCAGGTACTCGGACTTGGTGCAGGACTCGTCACCGGTCTTGCCGGTGTCACCCAGGGACTCGACCAGGGTCGGCAGGCCGTAGGTCGACTCGTAGGTCGTCTTGGTGCGGACCTCGCGCAGTGTGCGGGTGTCGTCACCGGTGCCTGACGACTTCGTGTAGGCGATTTCCTCGGGCTCGGTGACGCGCCAGGCCTTCAGCGGGTCCAGGCCGTCGTCACGGTTGCGGCTGGCGAGCTCGGTCACCGCCGGCTTGGTGACGCTGCGCGTCAGCCAGCTGGTGTCCGCGTCGGTCGCGTTGGAGTAGGTCAGTTCCTCGGCTATTCGGCCGGCGAACGCCTCGTGGTCCTTGGCGATCTCGACGCCGGTGATGTCCTTGACGGGGACGGTGTCGCCCATGCCGCGGAAGTAGCGGGTGACCGCCTTGGTCCGCGGGCTCTCCAGACCGGGGGTGTTCTCGCCGGTGGAGCCTTCGCCGCTGTCCGCGTCGGACGGCTTCGGGCCGGTGAGGACCGTGGTCTGCTCGAAGCCGGCGAACTGCGAATAGGTCCGCGTGGACTTCTTGGTGAACTCGGCCTCGGCGAGCTTCCAGCCGGCGTTCTTGTACTCGTAGAACGTCTTCGTACCGTACGAACCGGAAACGTTCGGGAGCTCTTCGATGGAGTCCACGACGTACTTGTGGAACCAGTCGATGTCCTCCTTCTCCGGGTCCGGGTTCCAGTACGACGGGTAGCACAGGCGGTTGTTGGCCTTCAGGCCGGCCGTGTCCGTCTTGGTCGGCAGGCCGGTGCCGGTGGCGCAGCCGCCCTGGATGGGCTTGTAGGTGACGACGGTCTCGCCGCCGTACTCGTTGATCACGCGTGCGATGCGCAGGCGGGAGAAGCCGGGCCGGTGCGGGTTGAACGCCTTGACGCGGTTGGGCATGTCTTCGGCGTTGGACTCGAAGCGGACCGAGTTCAGGGTGACGCTCGCGTCGGTGGAGCCGTTGCGGGCGTAGCCGGTGCGCTGGATGGACTCCAGCCACAGGGCGGTGTTCACGCCGGTCTTCAGCTCGGCGAAGCTCTGCTTGAGCTGGTACTCGTCCACCACCTGGCGGGCGGTGGTGTCCGTGCGGCGCTGGGCGGAGGTGGTGATCTTGTCCAGGCGCTTACGGGACCAGAAGGTGGGGCCGGCGTTCCAGCACTTCTGCTTGTAGGTGGTCGTGACCGCCTGGCAGCGAAGGTCCGCGGGGGTGTCGTACCAGATGCGGTACTTGCCCGGGTCCTTGTCCGCGAAGTTCGCGTCCGTGCAGGTCAGCGTTCCCTCGGTGAAGCAGCGCTCCTCGACGGAGAAGTTCACACGGGCCGGAGCCGGCGCGGAGAAGATGCTGTCCTTGCGCTGGCCGTAGTCGATCCGCGACAGGTAGCCGTCGCGGTGGTACTCGACCGGGGCCTTGAAGTTGAAGTTCTTCGCGTAGTAGTTGACATCGCGCTTCCACCACAGCGACATGGCGTTGCCGTGGATGTCCTCGACGTAGTCGAGGTTCCAGCGCCAGGCCTGGTCGCAGGCGGAGTTCTTCCAGTCACCGGCCTTGTAGCACGGCTCACCGGCGTGGTTGCCGTACACCGGGACGGCCAGAACCGAGTCGGTGTACGGGTCGTCGGCGGCGGTGCCGTTGTCCGACCAGCCCGGCAGCTTGTTCATGCCGAAGTGGTAGCGGGTGCCGTCCTTGGTCGTGACGACCCAGTACTCGCCGTCGGCGTCCTTGATCATGCCCGCACCGGTACGCGGGTCGCGGCTGGTGTCCTTGATCCGCTCGATCTTCGAGCCGTCACCGTTGGCCGTGAACCACGTGCCCTTGGCCGCGTCCCACACCAGCTCGGTGGTCATTCCACCCAGCGACAGGGTGGCGTTCTCCGAGCCGTAGCACTGATCCGCCGTCTTGTGGGTGGCGTTGTTGGAGCCGGCCTTCTTGGAGTCCTGACGGCAGTTGGCGTACGTACGGGTGATGGAACCCGCGTTGTAGTCCCAGCCGTCGCCGATCCAGGAGGCCTGGTTGTTCGACGCCGACGTTCGGCCGTCGACCGACTGGGACGAGTAGCCCAGGTTGATCTTCGGCGCCAGGCCGCCGGCGGTCTCCGGGACCTGCACCTGGTAGCCGTAGGTGAACGCACCCGACGACGAACCCGCCGACCAGGAGCCCGACGACAGCAGCGGCGTGGCGGTGAAGTCACCCGACACCGACGAGCCGGTGTCGAGCATGCCGACCGCGTTACCGCCGGTCGTCGTCTCGGCCGACGACAGGGACGCCTTGCGGACCGACGCCTTCGAAGCGCCGGCCGTCCCCTCGTCCAGGAGCTGGGCGACCGGGATCGTACCGGTCAGCACCTTGCGGGTCTTGGCGTTCTTCGCCGCCGTGGACTTCGTCGGGGCGTCCTTGGCGGGCACCTCCGACACCGAGCTCTTCAACCGCTCGAAGCCGGGCTCGTCCTTGCCGCCCGCCATCGTGGTCGTGCCGTCGTCGGCACACTCACCCGCGGTCGGATCCGAGTACACACACTCCGGCAGCAGCATCAGACCGAAACGCTCGGCCGCCTGCGCACCGTAGAGGTCCTCGAACCCGGTCGTGTCGACGCTCAGCGCCACCTGCGCGGCCGGGTCGACCGTCGCCGGCGGCGTCACCTTCATGATCATGCCGGACACACCGGCGTCCTGGGACGCCTCGACCGGCTTGAGGTCGACACTCCACTCACCGGCAAGCGCCGCCGGGTCGCCGCCCTCCGGCACACCGATGGCGACCGGAAGGTTCTGCGACACCGGAACCGTCGTACCCGGCTCGCTCGTCGCCGTCAGCGTCGCCTTACCGAGGTCGGCGACCCACGGAGTGATCGCGGTCGGCACGTACGGCGTGACCGGCACCTCCGGCGCCGTCGTCAGCGCCTTCTGCGCCGTCGCGTCACCGTCGAGCGTCGTGGACTTCGGCAGATCCGGCAGATCGACCTGCGAGGTCCCCTGCTCGCGGCTCATCCCGTCGCCCGGGATCGCCAACGCCTGCGAGCTCAAGCTGGTCACGGTCAACATCGAGGACAGCAATAGGACAGTCGCCGTGCGGCTTAGCCGCCGGCGCTGTCGTTGTGACTCCGTCACGGCTAGGCGTCCCCGCCCGAGCCATGACGGTGGACCTGAAGCACGCATATGCGTCGACTCCCACCCTGACAGATCAGCAACGTTTTCAGGTGCGGAAACACCAAAGAGCACGCACCTGTGTCAGGTACGTGCGTGCGAACTCTCTGACATGTCCGCCACGGATTCAAGATCGACGATTCGAACCAAATCTGTCAGAAGTGACATGCCTCACGGTGCAGTTCTATCCAGAGCGTTCCGTAAGCGATCTTGCGCAGGAACCAGATAAACCGCCACATCTCGGCGCAAAAAGCCCCATTAAACAAAGGAATCGGGCCAAACCGGCCGCTTACCCCGGAAGTTCCTGGCCATGCGTAACGGTTTCACAACTCCTACGTCTGTGGACTTCCTGTGACACACGTGTGATCGTGTGCGCGCCCTATGCCCCGCGGTTCGCCGTCGGGGCTGTCTGTGCTGTCCTCGTCCATTTGGTTTTCACGGGAGTTGACGCCGTGCCCGCGCCGCCTCGTTATCTCAGCCCCTTCGTGCGCACGCGCACCCGGCTGTCCCTCACCATCGGCCTCGTTCTGGCCGCCCTGACCGCCACGTTGCTGCCCTGGTGGCAACCCGACGCACCGCCAGAGGCCCGGGCGGGCAAGCCCGTCGACGCCAAGCCGGCGTCGACCGGTCCGCGTGACCAGGCCGCGGCTGTCGCCGAGGCCAAGCGGACCCGCAAGCAGGTGCTCGTCGACACGGCGACCACCGCGACCGAGCAGACCTGGGCGCTGCCCAACGGGCAGATGCGCACCCGGATGCACGCTCTGCCGCAGCGTGCGAAGAACGCCGACGGCCATTGGGCGCCGATCGACAACAAGCTGGTCCGGTCGGCGAAGGCTCCGCGTGGGCTGGGTGTCGTGCCGGTCAACGCGCCCGTCGCGGTGCGGTTCGCCAGCGGCAGCAAGGACGCCTCGCGTGCGGACCGTTCGTACGCCCGTGCTCCGCAGCCCGGTGAGTCCGTGCTCGCGGAGATGGACGTCGCCGGTCACACCATCGCCTACACCTGGCCGGGCGCTCTGCCCGAGCCGGTCCTCGACGGACCGCGCGCCCTCTACTCCGAGGTCCTGCCCGGCGTCGACCTGCTCCTGGTCGCGCGTGAGGAGGGCGGCTTCGCCCAGCTCCTCATCGTGAAGACGCCGGAGGCGGCCGAGCAGGAAGCGCTGAAGTCCGTCGCGTACGGGCTGCGTTCGAACACGGCCGTCTTCCAGCTCGACGCCTCCAAGGGCCGCGTGCTCGTCCTCGACAAGAAGGGCACGGAGGTCGGTTCGATCCCCACGCCGTTCGCGTGGGACTCCAACGGACGCGACCCCGAGCTGAAGGACGCCACGCCGCGCACCGCCACGGCTACGCCGGCCGAGGTGCTCAAGCTCTCCGGTCTGACCGGTATCGAGCCCGGCGCGAAGTCCGCCCAGCTCCCCGTCGAGCTGGACGGTGACAAGACCGGCACCGCACGCCTGTTCCTGAACGTGGCCGAGACCGGCCTGTTCACCCGCCAGGGCGTGAAGTTCCCCGTCTTCGTCGACCCGACGCTGAACACCCCCTGGGAATCCTGGACGACCGCCTACCGTCCGTACCCGAACTCCAGCTTCTACAACGGTACGAACTTCTCCTCCGGCACCTCCGACGCCCGCGTGGGCTACGAGAGCGACACCGGTGGCCTGGCCCGTTCGTTCTGGCGTATGAAGTTCTCGCCGAACATCAAGTACGCGACCGTCACCCGGGCGTCGTACAAGGTGCTGAACAACCACTCCTGGTCCTGCACCAGCCGTGAGTTCAAGTTCTACCTGACCGGCTCGATCTCCACCGGTACGACGTGGAACGCGCAGCCGTCCTGGTCGACGCACCTGCAGTCGAAGTCCTTCGCGCACGGCTGGTCGACCTCCTGCCCGGACGAGTACGAGGCGTTCAGCAACACCGCCGTCAAGGACGCGGCCCAGAAGGCCGCCACCGGCGGCTGGTCGAACATCACCTTCGGTATGCGCGCCACCAGCGAGAGCGACACCCAGACCTGGCGCAAGTTCCGTGCCACCTCCGCCACCCTGGAGGTCGACTACAACACCAAGCCCAACGAGCCGACGGCCGGCACCTCCACCCCCGGTGGCGCCTGCACCCCCGGCCCCGGCGTCGGTGTGACGGTCGGCAAGACCAACATCACCCTGTCGGCCAACGCCAAGGACGCCGACGGCAACCTGTCCAAGCTGCGCTTCCGCTTCTGGAAGACCGGCGGCACGGTCCCGGCCCCCGTCGACGTCACCCCGAACACCAGCGGAACCGCCACCCGGATCATTCCGGCCACGTTCCCCCTGGATGACAAGGCGACGTACTCGTGGGACGTCCAGGCCCTCGACGCGGTCGGTGCCGTCTCCACCTTCTACCCGCCGGGCACCGAGCCCTGCCGCATCACGATCGACGGCTCCGCACCCCCGCAGCCCGTCGTCGACGAGGACACCACCCCCTTCAAGCGGGCCACCTCCGACGGCTCCACCTGGGCGACGGTGAAGTTCGGCAACACCGGACCGATGACCTTCAGCTCCCCCGGTGCGGCCAAGTTCAGCTACGCCTTCGACGGGACCGACCTCAAGTACGTGAACGCGGTCGACGGCGTCGCCACCGTGCCCGACCTGAAGCCGCCGCACGCCGGGCCGAACTGGCTGCAGCTCTACGCGTTCGACTCGCTCGGCAACAAGAGCGCGCGCACGGACTACCTGACGTACGTCCAGCCCAGGGACACCGCCGACGGCCCGCATGACGTGGGTGGCGACAACCTTCCGGACATCCTCCTCATCAACTCCAGCGGCAACCTGTTCAGCTACTCGGGCGGTGTCGGCGGCGACCTGTACGGCAGCCTCGCCGGCTCCTACACCGTCGGCGCCGACGGCAAGGCCGTCCTGCACCCGCAGGGCCACTGGTACGACCCGGCCACCGGCAAGGCGGCGCTGATCGCCCACTACCAGGACGCCTACCCCGGTGACGGCTCGACCGACCTGTTCGCCCGGACCCCGGACGGCCAGTTCTGGCTCTACCCGGGTGACGGTTACGGCAGCTTCAAGGTCGACGACCGGCTGAAGGTCCGCCTCCCGTCGAACGCGCCCGCGCCCTCGACGTGGACGCAGCTCAAGGCCGTCGGCGACATCACCGGCGACAAGCTGCCCGACCTGGCCCTGAAGGCCGGCCCCGCGTTCTGGATCCTGTCCGGTTACACCGGCGCCAGCTTCCAGACGGCCACGCTGATGAACGTCGACGCCTGGGAGCGCCGCGACATCGTCAACATCGCCGACATCAACCTCGACGGCACCCCCGACCTGCTCTGGCGCAACCTGGACAACGGCACCATGTACGTCCGGCACGGCAAGCCCGGCACCGGAACCGGCAGCGTCAACCTCGACTCCCTCAAGCTGGCGGCGAACTCCCTCAACGGAGACGTCGAGTACGGCACGAGCTGGACCGAGGCCAACGTCTCGACGGCGATCGGCATCCCCGACGTCAACGGCGACAAGATCCCCGACATCTGGGCCCGCTCGGGCGTCGACGGCCAGATGCGCGTCTACTACCCCTCCACCACCAACACCAACGCACCGGCCAAGAACGTCCTTACGGTCGACTGGCGCAGCGTCAAGTCGCTGAGCTGATCACCTCCTGCTCCACATGTGAGCCCCCCGGCGCCTCGCGCCGGGGGGCTCACGCGTGTGACGAGCGGGTGTCAGCCGCCGACCGGCTTGCGCATCTCGGCGCGGACCTCGGCCGTGGTCCGGGCGATCCCGGCCAGATCGACGGTCTTCGGGTCGGCGACCGCCGACTCCGTGGTGACGACGGCGACGAAGGAGGCGGTGTTGTCGTCGCCCCAGGCGCACATGGGGAGGGTCGCGGTCCCGGTGGCGTCCTTCGAGGTCGTGACCTGGCAGGTGACGACCAGGCCGTCGTGTCCGGCCGGTGTGAAGTCCTTCGGCGGGACGACCAGCGTGGACTGCTTGTCGACGGCGCCCTTGAGGATGGCGTCGCGGGTGCCCTCGGGGTCCTTGAGGCGGCCGTGGAACCCGGAGACGACGAGGACGGCGTTCTCCTTGCCGGAGTACTCGGCGATGGCGGCCCTGGCGTCCTTGACACTGGGGTCGTAGGTGTCCTCGACCTCCTTGCCCTCGGTCGCGGAGGCGTCGGTGACCAGCTTGTACTCGCCGTCCAGCAGGGTCTTCGGGACGACGAGCCGGTGCGTCGCCTCGGGGAAGGAGCCGGTGACGCCGATGCCGTCGAGGAGGGTCAGGGCCGCGTAGCCGAGACCGCCGACCACGACCAGGGCGCCCAGGGCGATGCCGACGACGAGCCCGGTCCGCTTCTTCTTCGGCGGCGGCGGCCACTGCCCGATGGGCGGCTGCCCCCAGACGCCCGGCCCGCCCGGCCCCGGGTACTGCGGGGGTACTCCCTGCGGGGCGCGGCCCTGCGGGGGGTGGCCCTGCGGCACGCCGTACACCCCCGGCTGCTGCGGGGGCGGCACCTGCCCGACGTACGGGTCGGGGGGCTGCGGACTCTGCGAGGGCGGGGGCATGCTCATGCCGGGCACGCTACGCCACGCACGTCACGCCCCGGTCGCCCCTTCCTCGATCGCCTCACGTACCTCCGCCACCCGCTCCCGCTCCTCCGTCGCGAACCGCTCCCGGTCGAGCTGTTCGGCGATCTCCTCGTCCTGGGCCATCAGCAGGTCCAGGCTGGAGTCGCCGAGGTCGAAGACGCCCATGTCCAGGTAGGCCTTCTGGAGGCGTTCGCCCCACAGGCCGATGTCCTTGACGCATGGCACGATCCGGCTGAACAGCAGCTTGCGGAAGAGGCGCAGGGACTCGCTCCGTTCGGAGAGTTCCGCCGCCTCCTTCCTCGGGATGCCGAAGTTCTCCAGGACCTCGACCCCGCGCAGCCGGTCCCGCATCAGATAGCAGCCCTCGATCACGAACTCCTCGCGTTCGCGGAGCTCCGCGTCCGACAGCTGGCGGTAGTAGTCGCGCAGCGCCATCCGGCCGAACGCCACGTGGCGGGCCTCGTCCTGCATCACGTACGCCAGGATCTGTTTCGGCAGCGGCTTGTCCGTCGTGTCGCGGATCATGCCGAAGGCGGCCAGTGCGAGGCCCTCGATCAGGACCTGCATGCCGAGGTACGGCATGTCCCAGCGGGAGTCGCGCAGGGTGTCGCCGAGCAGGCTCTGGAGGTTGTCGTTGATCGGGTAGAGCATCCCGATCTTCTCGTGCAGGAAGCGGGCGTAGATCTCCGCGTGCCGCGCCTCGTCCATGGTCTGGGTGGCCGAGTAGAACTTCGCGTCCAGGTCGGGGACGGACTCGACGATCCGCGCGGCGCAGATCATCGCGCCCTGCTCGCCGTGGAGGAACTGGCTGAACTGCCAGGAGGCGTAGTGCCTGCGCATCTCCCCCTTGTCCTGGTCGGTCATCCGGTCCCAGTACCGGCTGCCGTAGAGCGTCATCACCTCGTCCGGGGTGCCGAGGGGGTCGTACGGGTCGACCTCCAGCTCCCAGTCGATGCGCTTGGCGCCGTCCCACTGCTTGTCCTTGCCCTTCTGGTAGAGGGCGAGGAGGCGGTCGCGGCCGTCCTCGTACTCCCAGGTGAAGCGGGCCGAACCCGCCGCCGGTACCGGCCAGATCGGGTCTCCGGGGGCCTTCGCGTAGAGGTCGTACGTCGACACCGACGCCTCCTTCACTCGTCACTCGCACCGTTGAGCGGGCCGCTCTCCAGCTCACACCTCGGTAGACACGGGGTCAACAAGTCGCGCACAGGGGATTGACGGGCTTACTGACGGACAGTCTCATAAGGAGTGACCTTCGGTAACCTGATTGCGAGCACAGCGAGGTGCGCCACCGTCATGACCGCTTCGACCGAGCACGACTTCACTCTCCTCCGGGACGCCCTCGGCCCCCTCCGCGACCGGGAACAGGTCGCCGAGCGGCTCCTCGAGTCCTCCCTCAAGCACTCCTTCGACCCCGAGACCGAACTCGACTGGGACGCACCGGTCGAGGAGGGCAAGTGGTTCTGGCCACCGGAGCTGGTGTCCCTCTACGACACCCCGCTGTGGAAGCGGATGTCCGAGGACCAGCGGATGGACCTCGCCCGCCACGAAGCCGCGTCGCTCGCCTCGCTCGGCATCTGGTTCGAGATCATTCTGATGCAGCTGCTCGTCCGGCACATCTACGACAAGTCGGTCACCAGCAGCCATGTGCGCTACGCGCTCACCGAGATAGCCGACGAATGCCGGCACTCGATGATGTTCGCCAGGATGATCCAGAAGGGTGGCGCGCCCAGCTATCCCGTACCGCGGGTCTACCACAACCTCGCGCGCGTGCTGAAGACCGTCTCCACCACCCCCGGCTCCTTCGCCGCGACGCTTCTCGGCGAGGAGATCCTCGACTGGATGCAGCGCCTGACCTTCCCGGACGAGCGCGTCCAGACGCTGGTGCGCGGCGTCACCCGTATCCACGTGGTCGAGGAGGCCCGGCACGTGCGGTACGCCCGCGAGGAGCTGCGCCGCCAGATGGTGACCGCGCCCCGCTGGGAGCAGGAGTTCACCCGGCTCAGCTGCGGTGAGGCGGCCCGCGTCTTCTCCGTCTGCTTCATCAACCCGGGGGTGTACGAGAACGTCGGCCTGGACCGCCGGGAGGCGGTCGCCCAGGTGAAGGCGAGCGGCCACCGTCGCGAGGTCATGCAGTCGGGCGCCAAGCGGCTGACCGACTTCCTCGACGACATCGGTGTGCTGCGGGGTCCCGGACGCCGGCTGTGGAAGTCCTCCGGACTGCTGGCCTGAGTGTCACCCCGCGGAGTTACGCTGCGTGGCATGACCAGTCCCGCCACGCCGGCCACGCCCGCGCCACACGCGCCGCACGCACCCCCCGCGTCGTCCGCGTCACCCGCGTACCGCCGGCTCAGCGTCGAGGAGCGCAGGCTCCAGCTCCTCGGCGCGGCCCTGACGCTGTTCGCGCACCGGGCGCCGGACGAGGTCTCGCTCGACGACGTCGCCGAGGCGGCCGGCGTCTCGCGGCCGCTCGTCTACCGCTACTTCCCCGGCGGGAAGCAGCAGCTGTACGAGGCGGCGCTGCGTTCCGCGGCAGATGAGCTGGAGCTGTGCTTCGCCGAACCGCCCGTGGGGCCGCCGACCGAGCGGCTCGCCCGGGTCCTCGACCGGTATCTCGCCTTCGTCGACGAGCACGACGCCGGGTTCAGCGCCCTCCTGCGGGGCGGCAGCGTGGCCGAGACGTCCCGGACCACGGCGATCGTCGACGAGGTGCGGCGCGCCGCGGCCGAGCAGATCCTCGTCCACCTGGGCGTCGCTCGGCCCGGCCCCCGGCTGCGGATGATGGTCCGGACGTGGATAGCGGCCGTGGAGGCGGCTTCCCTGATCTGGCTCGACGAGGAGAAGCAGCCCCCGGCCGACGCGCTGCGGGACTGGCTGGTCGACCATCTGGTCGCCCTGCTCGCGGCGACGGTGGCGAGCGACGAGGAGACGACGGCGGTCGTCGGCCGCCTCCTGTCCCAGGAACGGCCCGGGGGCCCGGTCGGTTCACTGGTCCGCCGGGTCCTCCCGGTGGTGGACCAGGCCGCGCACCTCGTCTGACCCCTCGGCCGGGGAGCGGGCGGGGTGAGCCGCGGACGGGAACGGCGGGAGAGACTGGTGGCGTGAGAAGCGAGAACACCCCCTTCCGTGGCGGCCCGCTGGACGGCGAGGTCCTCCCCGTCCTCGTCGGACCCACCGGGCACCCGCCGAAGTGGTACGAGGTGCCGGTCCCGGACGCCGGCGGCGGGCCGCCGACCGTCCACGCCTACCGCCGTGAGCCCGCCGGGCACACCAAGCGGCTCGGCATCCAGAGCGGCTGGGTCTACGAGTACGTCCCCGGCGGGCGCGAGCGCCGTGAGCTGAAGTGGCCGTGGTCGAAGCCGGCGGCGCCGCCGGACGAGTGAGCCACGGGGGACGAAACGCCCCTTATTACGTTAATCACACGATTCGGTACGTCATCATCTCCGTGGAGGTGATGACGTGTCAGGACGGCTGCTGCGCACGGTCTGCACGGGGGTGCTCGCCGCGACGACCGCGCTGGCGGGGGTTCCGGCGGCGACGGCCGACGACCCGGCCGACCCCCCGGTGGAGGCCCCGGAGACCGGCGACCCGGAAGAGCCCGAGACCGCCGAAGAGACCGACGAGACCCGGGGCGCCGACGAGACCGACACCGAGGAGATGGACGACGCCGCGTGGCTTCCGCCCTCCGGCGGTGACTCCGTCGCCGCTCTCCTCACCCGGCTCCGGACCCTCTACCGGCAGGCCGAGCAGGCCACCGAGACCTACAACGCCACCGAAGAGGCCCTCAAGCTCCAGACCGCCGACACCAAGAAGCTCACCGCCCGGCTCACCGCCGCCCGCAAGGCGTTGGCCCAGGGCCGTGACGCCGCCGGGCGGCTCGCCCGGCAGCAGTACCAGGGGCGCTCCGAGGTCCCCCCGTTCCTCCAGCTGCTGCTGGCCCGCGACCCCGGGCGCGCCCTCGACCAGGGGCATCTGATGGTCCGCGCCGCCCGCGACCGGGCGGCCGCCGTCAGCGGCCTCGAAAGCGCGGAGAAGACGGCGGACGCGCTGGCGAGCGCCTCGCGCAAGGCGCTGGACCGGCAGCGGACGCTCGCGGAGCGGCAGAAGAAGCAGCGGGACGACGTGCAGGCTCGGCTGAAGGAGGTCGAGCGGCTGCTCGCCTCCCTCTCCACCGCCCAGCTGGACCGGCTGACCGAGCTGGAGCGGACCCAGACCGCCGGAGCCCAGCGCGACCTCCTCGGCTCCGGTGCCCTCGACGGCCCCCGCACCCCCTCGCGGGCGGGCGGCGAGGCCCTGCGGTACGCGGTGCGGCAGATCGGCAAGCCGTACGTGTGGGGCGCCGAAGGGCCGGAGTCGTACGACTGCTCCGGGCTGACCTCACAGGCCTGGCAGAGCGCCGGCCGGGCGATCCCGCGGACCAGCCAGGAGCAGTGGCGGACCCTGCCTAAGGTGCCGATGAGCGAGCTGCGCCCCGGCGACCTCGTGGTCTACTTCCCCGAGGCCACCCATGTGGCGATCTACCTCGGCAAGGGCCTGGTCGTGCACGCCCCGCGACCGGGCGGCCGGGTCAAGGTCTCCCCGATCGCCGCCAACCCGCTGCTCGGCGCGGTCCGTCCGGACCCCGAGGCGGCCCCCCTGGACACGTACACGCCGCCCGAGCTCCCGGCGGGAGCCACGGACGGCGCGGACGAGGGGTTCGATCAGCCCTGAGCGACCGCGCCCAGGTAGGCGGCCGTCTTCTCGGGCTCGTAGAAGAAGTTCTCGAAGTCGGCCGGGTCGTTGAAGCCGTTGGCGAACCGGTCGGCGACGGGCTGGAGCTGTCCGGCGGCGCCGATCAGGTTCAGGACGTGCTCCGGGGGGACGCCGAGCATCGCGTTCGTCCACTTGGTGACGTGCCGCGCGGTGTCCCAGTAGCGGTCGAAGGTGGCCTGCATCCAGGCCTCGTCGAAGGGCTTGTCGCCGTTCTCGACGATGGCGGCGAGGTACGCGGCCGCGCACTTGGAGGCCGAGTTCGAACCCTGGCCGGTGATCGGGTCGTTGGCGACGACGACGTCGGCGACGCCCAGGGCCAGACCGCCGCCGGGGAGGCGGCCGATCGGGTTGCGGACGGTCGGGGCGTAGCGGCCGGCGAGGGTGCCGTTGGCGTCGGTCAGTTCGACCCTCGTGGCACGCGCGTACTCCCAGGGCGTGAACTTCTCCATCAGCTCCAGGGTCAGCGCCAGGTGCTCGGCGGGATCCTTGACGCCCTGGAAGGCATCGAGGGGGCCGCCGGGAACGCCCTCCCAGAAGAGGATGTCGGCGCGGCCGGAGTTCGTCAGGGTGGGCATGACGAAGAGCTCGCCGACGCCGGGGACCAGGTTGCAGCGGACGGCGTCGAAGTCGGGGTGCTCGGGGCGCGGGCCGAGACCGTGGACGTACGCGACGGCCAGTGCCCGCTGCGGCTCGCTGTACGGGGAGCGGGCGGCGTCGCGGCCGAACATGGAGACCAGCTCGCCCTTGCCGGCCGAGACCAGGACCAGGTCGTACGAACGGGAGAAGTAGTCCAGGTCGGAGACGGCGGCGCCGTGGATGACGAGCTGGCCGCCGCGCTGGGCGAAGGTCTCCATCCAGCCGGCCATCTTCACGCGCTGGTCGACGGACTGGGCGTAGCCGTCGAGCATGCCCACCCAGTCGATGGCGCGGGAGCTGTCGGGGGCGGCGACGGAGACGCCGAGGCCCTTGATCTGCGGGGCCTGGGACTCCCAGAAGTTGATCCCGAGGTCGCGCTCGTGCTGCAGGGCGGTGTGGAACATGCACTGGGTGGACATGACCCGGCCGGTCCGGATCTCGTCCGCCGTGCGGTTGGACATGAGGGTGACCTCGTACCCCTGCGACTGCAGTCCGAGGGCGAGCTGGAGACCGGACTGGCCGGCCCCGACGATGAGTATCTTCCGCATGGCGGGGTTCCTAACGAATGATCAGCTTGGTGCGGGGGTGGCCGTTACTCGGGAGTCGCCTCGAGGGCGTGCGCGACCATCGCGAGCAGGGACTCGATCACGCTGTACCGCTTGCGCGCGTCCATGATCACGACCGGTACGTGCGGTGGCACCGTCAGGGCCTCCCGGACGTCCTCGGCCTCGAACCGCTCGGTGCCCTCGAAGTGGTTGACGGCGACGATGTACGGCAGCCCGCAGCTCTCGAAGTAGTCGAGCGCGGGGAAGCAGTCGGTGAGCCTGCGGGTGTCGGCGAGCACGATCGCGCCGATCGCGCCGCGCACGAGGTCGTCCCACATGAACCAGAAGCGCTGCTGTCCCGGCGTACCGAAGACGTAGAGGACCAGGTCCTTGTCGAGCGTGATCCGGCCGAAGTCCATCGCCACGGTCGTGGTGAGCTTGTCGGGCGTCGCGGAGAGATCGTCGGTCTCCTCGCTGGCCTGCGTCATCAGTGCCTCGGTCTGGAGCGGGGTGATCTCCGAGACCGCGCGGACGAAGGTGGTCTTGCCGACGCCGAAGCCGCCCGCGACCACGACCTTGGTCGCGATCGGGGCCCGGGTGTGGTCCAGCTGCCAGTCCTGGGCGCCGTCCTCGGCCAGCGGATCCCCCGCGACCTCGGCCTCGGCCTCGGTCCGCGGCTCGGGATCGGGCTGCGGGGGGATTCCGGAGAGGACCGGAGACTCGGAGACGGCGGAGACGTCAGAGGCGACGGAGTCCACTCAGCACCCTTTCGAGGAGCGCGCGGTCGGGCTGGCCGGTGGCGTGACCGGTCCCGTACACACGGATCTTTCCCTGGTCGGCCAAGTCGCTGAGCAGCACTCGGACGACACCCAACGGCATCTTCAGGAGCGCCGAGATCTCGGCGACGGTACGCATCCGGCGGCAGATCTCGACGATCGCCCGCATCTCCGGCATGAGGCCGCGGGCGCCGGGCCCGCCGTCCGTGATCACCTTGCGCACGGGCGGCGCGTCGAGCGCGGCCACGAAGGTCTCGACGAGCAGGACGTGGCCGAAGCGGGTGCGGCCGCCGGTGAGCGAGTACGGGCGCACGCGCGCCGGGCGGCGGCCGTCCCCGCGGACCGGCAGCCTGGCGGAGTGGGCGTGGGAGGCGGACGTCACTGGGTGCTCTCCATCGATTTGCGCAGCTCGCTGCGGAGTTCGGGGGTGAGTACGTGTCCGGCGCGGCCGACGAAGAGCGCCATGTGATAGGCGACGACGCTCATGTCGCAGTCGGGCGTGGCATGGACGCCGAGCAGCGAGCCGTCGCTGATCGACATCACGAAGACGCTGCCCTCCTCCATGGCCACCATCGTCTGCTTGACCCCGCCGCCGTCCATCAGCCGGGCCGCACCGATGGTGAGGCTGCCGATGCCCGACACGATGGTCGCCAGATCGGCGCTGGAGCCCCGGGGGCCGGTGGGGCGGTGGTCCTCCTCCGGTGTGCCGCTCTGGGCGGGGTCGGAGGACAGCAGGAGCAGCCCGTCGGAGGACACCACGGCGACGGAGCGGACGCCTGGCACCTCCTCGACGAGGTTGCCCAGCAGCCAGTGCAGGTTACGGGCTTCCGTGCTCAGTCCGAATGTTCCGGTCGCAGTCAACTGCGTGCCTCCTCGACTGTGTCCCCCGTCTTCTCCTCGGTACGTGCCTCGGTACGTGTGGTCTCCACGGCCTCGATCTCCGCCTCCACGTCCCGGCGGCCCTCCTGGGCGCCCCGGTGGAACCCTCCGAGCCTGCGGCGCAGGGCTTCGGCGTCCACACCGCCCTTGCGGGGGGCGGTCGGGCCGTCGGCCGGGCGGACTATCCGGGGCGTGCGCTTGGGCAGGCCCTTGTCGGTCACCGGCTGGGCCTCCGGGTGGTCGTCGGGCGCCGGGTGGTCGTCGACCTCGGGGCGCTCGTCGGGCGCCGGCTGCGAGTCCGCGTGGGGTTCGGCCTGGGCGTCCGTGTGCGGCTCGGCCTCGGCGTCCGCATGAGTCTCCGCCTGGGCGTCCGCGTGCGGCGGTTCCTCCGCGGCGCGCTCGTGCGTGTCCGGCTCGGTCGGCGGGGCGGGGAGACGGACGTGGAGGGTCGTCTCGGCGGGGGTCTCCCCGGCCTCGGAGGGGGCCTCCTCCGCCTCGCGCTCCGGGTTCTCCGCCCCGCGCTCCGGGTCCCGCTCCTCGGCGGGGGTCTCGTCCGCCGCCGCGATGGCCTGTTCCGCCGCCTCGACGAGCGGGTCGCGGGTGCGGGACGGCAGCGTGTTGGAGTTCGCTTCGGCGACCGAGCCGGGAAGGCTCAGGGCAGGGGCTGCGCCCCCGACGGGCACGGTCGGCGTGGCGGTGGCCGGCGGGGTCGTCGGAAGCAGCGGCAGCGGCAGGACGACGACGGCCGCGATGCCGCCCTGCTTCTGCTCCCGCAGCTCCACGCGTACCCCGTGCCGTGCGGCGAGCAGGGCGGTGACCCGGATGCCGAGCCCCTCCCCCTCGGCGCCGGCCGGGTCGGCCTCGGCGAGGCGTGCGTTGAGCTCCGCGAGCCGGGACTCGGTCATGCCGATGCCCTCGTCCTGGACGGAGAGCATCACCTCGCCGGACTCCAGGAGCCAGCCGGAGAGCTGGACCTGGGCGTCGGGCGGCGAGAAGGCGGTCGCGTTCTCCAGGAGTTCGGCGACCAGGTGGCTCAGGTCGTCCGCGGCGAACCCGGCCACCTGGGCGTGCGGCGGAAGCGACTGGATGGTGACCCGCTCGTACCGCTCGATCTCGCTGACGGCCGCGCGCACCACGTCGACGAGCGGGACCGGGCCCGGGTGGCCGTGGACGTGCTCGTGGCCGGCGAGGACCAGCAGGTTCTCGCTGTGCCGGCGCATGACGGTGGCCATGTGGTCGAGCTTGAAGAGGGTGGCGAGCCGCTCCGGGTCCTGCTCCCGCTCCTCCAGCTTCTCGATGACGCCGAGCTGGCGTTCCACCAGGCCCAGGCTGCGCAGGGAGAGGTTGACGAAGGTGTGGTGGACGCTGTTCCTGAGCCGTTCGAGCTCGGCGGTGAGCCGGGCGGTGTGGCCCTGGAGCTCCTCGCGCTGCGCGGCGAGCTCGGTGGCGAGGGCGTCGCGGGCGCCGGCCAGGTCGGCGCGCTCGCCGTCGAGCCGCTCGGTGCGGACGGCGAGGGCCGCCAGCTTGCCGTGGAGCGTGTTGAGGGACCGTACGACCTGGGCGAACTCGTCGTTGCGGCCGGTGAAGCGGACCGGCTCCTCGGTCTCCGGGGAGGCCGCGAGGCGGGCCGCTCCGATGCGTACCGCCGCCAGGGGGTGGGTCAGGCTGCGGGCGACATAGGTGGAGATGCCGATGGCCACGAGGAGGCAGCCGCCGAGGAACGCGATGCGTACCTCCAGCGCGGTGACGTCGTCGTCGCGGAGCTGGGCGAACCGCTCCACCTGCTGGGTGGCCAGGGCGGACTCGACGCCCCGCATCTGCTCGATGCGGGCGGAGAGCGCGGCCTCCAGCTTCTCCGGGTCGGTCTTCCGCTCGGACTTGCTCAGCTGGGGCTGGTCGGTCAGCCGGGTCAGATAGCGCTCGGCGCTCTTGACGTCCGGGCCGGTGACGGTGGCGGCGAGGGAGTCGCGGCCCTCGGCGGTGGCGGCCTGGTCGAAGTCGGCGAGGGCGCCGAGTTCGCGGACCCGGGCCTGCTGGGCGGCGGCGGTCAGGGCGTCCCGCGTACGGGCCGCCTCCTCCCCGCCGTCGGCGTCGGCGGTGACGTACGTACCGGTGACGGGGTCGTAGTACGTGCCGGTGGACTCGGGCTGGGGGACGGCGAGGGCGGCCAGGAGCAGGCCGCGGCCGGCGGAGGCCTGTTCGACGGCGCGGCCGAGGGCGGCGGGGGCCCGGGTGGCCTGGGCGGCGCGGGCGGGTGTCTTCTCGGCGAGCTCCTCGGCGAGGGCGTGGAGCTTGGCGATGACGTCCGAGTACGCCTTGTGGGCCTCCAGGGCCGTGCCCTCGCCGGTGAGGGCGGTGCGGCGGAGGGAGGGCAGGCCGGCGAGGTCGCGGCGCAGCTCGGTGGGGGCGGCGGGGCGGATCTCGTCGATCTGGCGGTCGACGCGGCTGGAGCGGGCGTTGGTGATCTGGCGCCTGTCCTCGCTGTCGCCGGTCTGCTCGTCCCGGCCCGCGGCGATGTAGGCGACGACCTCGTCGCGCTCGTCGGCGAGGGAGTGGGCGAGGGTGACGGCCTGGCGGTCCAGTTCGGCGAGGGTGACCAGGCGCTGGGAGTCGGCCAGTTCGCCGGAGGCGGTGAGGATCACGGGTGCGCCGGCGGCGAGGACGGTGACGCCGACGAGGGCGACACCGGCCATCAGACGGTTGCGGACCCGCCGGGAGCGGCGGGCGGGCGGCGCGGCGGGAGTGCTGGCGGTGCCGGGGACGTCCGCGTGTACGGGGGCTCCGGCGGTGCTCTCTCCGCCGGGTACTCCGGGTGCTCCGGGGGTGTCTGCGGTGCCGGGGCCCGTGGCGTCGCCCGTGGTCAACGGGTCACCGGGGCTCTGGCTCCGCGTGCCGTTGTTGCTCCGAGGCCGCTTCTTCTGCACCGGTGCTCGCATTCTCGACTCGTCCACCCATGAAGCAGAGGTGACGACCGGTCACATGAAAGAGCGCCCCCACCCCTGGTACGGCTTCCGACCATTCCAGCGCTTCTGGGAAGGGGACGCGCATCGGCCGCTCCGCCACCCGAACGAGTGAACAACACTCCTGAGTTGGCGAACAACTTCCGCGACAGGCGGGTGCGGGCCTCCGAGCGGTGCCGGTTGGATCTTCCGCGTGGGCTTTGGCAAGATGCCCGCCCGCAGCTTCTCGGAGGACTCCATTCCGTCTTCCGTCCCCACCTCGCAGGGCTTGGTACAGGCCATATCCGGCCGTCTGGAGGGGTTGTGAAGGAGTGATGCGGGCGGGGGCAGACTGGGGATCATGCGTACCGAAGCGGCCACCCTCCCCGGCACCTCCGAACGCCCCAACGAGGACTGGGCAGCCGCAGCTCTGCCCGCCTCCGGTGCGGGCGGGACGGTGGTGGTGCTCGACGGGGTCACACCGCCCGCCGGGGACGACGGATGTGTGCACGGCGTCCCCTGGTTCACCGCGCGGCTCGGCGGAGCTTTGACCGAACTGTCCAGTTCCCTGCGCGAGATGACGCTGCCCGAGATCCTGTCGCTGGCAATCAGGCGCACCGCGGACGCCCACCGCGAGAGCTGTGACCTTTCTCACGTACGCACTCCGCAGGCGACGGTCGCGATGGCCCGCTGGGACGAGGAGCGGGTGGAGCACCTGGTGCTGTCCGACGCCGTCCTGCTCCTGGAGGCGCCGGACGGGGCGGTACGGGCGGTTCTCGACGCCCGGCTGGACCACGTGTCGCCGGAGACCCTGCGCTCGGTGGAGGCGACGGACCTGCTGCGCAACCAGAAGGGCGGCTTCTTCACGGCCGCGGCCGACCCGGCGGTGGCGGAGCACGCGGTGACCGGCACGACGGCCCGTACGTCGGTACGGGCCCTGGCGGCGCTGACGGACGGCGCGGGGCGCTGGGTGGAGCTGTTCGGGGAGGGCGACTGGGCGGACTGCTTCGGGGTGCTGCGGAACGAGGGCGCGCACGGGCTGCTGCGCCGCGTGCGGGCCCTGGAGGCGCGCGGCGATCGGGTCGCCCGAGGGCCGAAGGCTCTGGACACGGCGGGCCGCCTGCGCCGCTGGAAGCGCCACGACGACGCGACGGCGGTCTACGCGGAGCTCTAGCTCACCAGCGTGAAGGTGCCGCCCCGTGCGCCTCAGCTCTCCGCGCGGGTGTTCAGCTGGTGCAGCAGCCGGGCCAGTTCGGCGACCTCGCCGCGGTCCCAGTCGGCGAGCTTGCGGACGTACCGCCCGCGCCGCGCGTCCCGTACGCGCCGGAAGCGGCCCTGCCCCTCCTCCGTGAGCCGCACGAGCGAGGCGCGCCCGTCGGCCGGGTCGGGGTCGCGGGCGACGAGGCCGAGGTCTTCCAGGGCGCGCAGCTGGCGGCTCATGGTGGCCTTGCCGACGCCGAAGTAGCCGGCGAGGTCCGTGGCGCGCTGCGGCCCCGCGTCGTCGAGGCGGACGAAAAGTCCGTACGCGGCGGGCTCCAGTTCGGGGTGGACCTCGCGGGCCATCTCGCCGGACTGGGCGCGGGCGCGGCGCAGAAAGACCGCCAGTTCCCGTTCCAGGGCCAGGACTTCCTGGTCCACACCACTTCGCGTGGTCGGCGTCGTGGGGTCGCCTTCACTCCCCGTACCGCTTCCGTGCACGTCAGCACCCCTCGCGCGCTTTCCGGCCGCTGAAACTTTCTTTCACCGCGGTCCATCGCCGCAGCTCCACCAGTATTTCGCAGGAGTAGACCAACGGCAGCACCCAGGCCCCCTTCCGCCGCACAGGTCTACGTGCGTAGCGTCTGCCCCGGCGTCTTCGCTGACATGTTCACACCAGGACATGCCGACCTCGCTCTCCCACCGAGCCTTTCGGAGGCACGCAATGCCCGTGCACAGATCCGGAAAGACCCTCGCCGGCGTCGCGCTCGCGGCCCTGGCCCTCCTCCTGCCCGTCACCCTCTCCGGCACGGCGACCGCCGCCGACGACCCCGGCGCCCGGCAGGTCCCGGCCCGCGGTTCCGCCTGGATGGGCATGGGGGTGCCCGAGCACGACGGCCAGGGCGGAAAGCCCGGCGGCATCTCGATCCAGGCGACCCAGACCGAGGGCGTGGACGTCTCCAGCCACCAGGGCAACGTGGCCTGGTCGACCCTGTGGAACAGCGGGGTGAGGTGGGCCTACGTCAAGGCGACGGAAGGCACCTACTACAAGAACCCCTACTTCGCGCAGCAGTACAACGGCTCGTACAACGTGGGCATGATCCGCGGCGCCTACCACTTCGCCACCCCCGACACGACGACGGGCGCGGCGCAGGCCGACTACTTCGTGAACAACGGCGGCGGCTGGTCCCGGGACGGCAAGACGCTGCCCGGCGCACTGGACATGGAGTGGAACCCGTACGGCGCGACCTGCTACGGCAAGACGCAGTCCGGGATGGTCGCCTGGATCCGCGACTTCGTGAACCGGTACAAGTACCGGACGGGCCGTGACCCGTTGATCTACACGGCGACCAGCTGGTGGAAGCAGTGCACCGGCAACTACAGCGGCTTCGGTTCGACCAACCCGCTGTGGATCGCCCGGTACGCCTCCACGGTGGGCGAACTCCCGGCCGGCTGGCCGTACTACACGATGTGGCAGTACACCTCGACCGGCCCGACGGTCGGCGACCACAACCACTTCAACGGCGACCTCTCCCGCGTCCAGGCCCTGGCCAACGGCTGAGCTTGCGCCCGTCCGACGGGTCCTCCGCCTGTTCGACGGTCACCGTCCGTCCGACGGTCACCGTCCGTCCGACGGCCCCCCGGGTGCGCGGCACACCCGGGGGGCCGTACGCCGTCCGGCCGTCACGCCGCCACGCCGACCGGGACCTCCGCCGGGGACAGGGCGATCTCCAGGACCTGGCGGACGTCGGTGACCGGGTGGACCTCCAGCTTGTCGAGGATCTCGGCCGGGACGTCGTCCAGGTCGGCCTCGTTGCGCTTGGGGATCACGACCGTCGTGATGCCCGCCCGGTGCGCGGCGAGGAGCTTCTGCTTCACCCCGCCGATCGGCAGGACCCGTCCCGTCAGCGACACCTCACCGGTCATCGCCACGTCCGTACGGACCAGGCGACCCGAGAGCAGCGAAGCCAGCGCGGTCGTCATGGTGATGCCCGCGCTCGGGCCGTCCTTCGGGACCGCGCCCGCCGGGAAGTGGATGTGCACGCCGCGGTCCTTCAGACCGGTGACCGGCAGCTCCAGCTCCGCGCCGTGCGAGCGCAGGAAGGAGAGCGCGATCTGCGCGGACTCCTTCATCACGTCGCCCAGCTGGCCGGTCAGGGTCAGTCCCGCCGCGCCCGTCTCCGGGTCGGCGAGCGACGCCTCCACGAAGAGCACGTCGCCGCCCGCGCCCGTGACCGCGAGGCCGGTCGCGACGCCGGGGACGGCGGTGCGCCGCTCCGCCGGGTCCTGCGCCGACTCCGGCACGTGGTGCGGGCGCCCGATCAGGTCCCGCAGGTCGTCCGGGGTGATCGTGAACGGCAGCTCCCGGTCGCCCAGTTCGTGCTGCGCCGCTACCTTCCGCAGCACCCGCGCGATCGAGCGCTCCAGGGTGCGGACGCCGGCCTCCCGCGTGTACTCCCCCGCCAGCTTCCGCAGCGACGCCTCCTCCAGGACGACCTCGCCCGGCTCCAGGCCGGCTCGCTCCAGCTGCCTCGGCAGCAGGTGGTCACGGGCGATGACGATCTTCTCGTCCTCCGTGTAGCCGTCGAGCCGCACCAGCTCCATCCGGTCGAGCAGCGCCTCCGGAATGGCCTCCAGGACGTTCGCCGTCGCCAGGAAGACGACGTCGGACAGGTCGAGTTCGACCTCCAGGTAGTGGTCCCGGAAGGTGTGGTTCTGCGCCGGGTCGAGGACTTCGAGCAGGGCCGCGGCCGGGTCGCCGCGGAAGTCCGAGCCGACCTTGTCGATCTCGTCGAGCAGGACCACCGGGTTCATGGACCCGGCCTCCTTGATCGCCCGTACGATCCGGCCGGGCAGGGCACCCACGTACGTACGGCGGTGGCCCCGGATCTCCGCCTCGTCCCGTACGCCGCCGAGCGCGACACGGACGAACTTCCGTCCCATCGCGTGCGCGACGGACTCGCCGAGGGAGGTCTTGCCGACACCGGGCGGTCCGACGAGCGCGAGCACGGCGCCGCCCCGGCGGCCGCCGACCACGCCGAGGCCCCGCTCGGCGCGCCGCTTGCGCACCGCCAGGTACTCGGTGATCCGCTCCTTCACGTCCTCCAGGCCCGCGTGCTCAGCGTCGAGGACGCCCTTCGCGCCCTGGATGTCGTACCGGTCCTCGGTGCGTTCGTTCCACGGCAGTTCGAGGACGGTGTCGAGCCAGGTGCGGATCCAGGAGCCCTCCGGGGACTGGTCGCTGGACCGCTCCAGCTTCTCGACCTCCTTGAGGGCCGCCTCGCGGACCTTCTCCGGCAGGTCGGCGGCCTCCACGCGCGCGCGGTAGTCGTCGGACTCGTCACCCTCGGACTCGCCGTTGAGCTCCCGCAGCTCCTTGCGTACGGCTTCGAGCTGGCGCCGGAGCAGGAACTCGCGCTGCTGCTTGTCCACGCCCTCCTGGACGTCCTTGGCGATGGTCTCGGCGACCTCCTGCTCGGCCAGGTGGTCGCGCAGCTGCGCGGTGGCGAGCCTGAGGCGGGCGACCGGGTCGGCCGTCTCCAGGAGCTCGACCTTCTGTTCGACGGTGAGGAAGGGCGAGTAGCCGGAGTTGTCGGCGAGCGCGGAGACCCCGTCGATCTGCTGGACGCGGTCCACGACCTGCCAGGCGCCGCGCTTCTTCAGCCAGCTGGTGGCGAGGGCCTTGTACTCCTTGACCAGCTCGGTCACGGCGCCGGGCAGCGGGTCGGGCACGGTCTCCTCGACGATGCTGCCCTCCACCCAGAGGGCGGCGCCGGGCCCGGTCGTCCCCGCGCCGATCTTCACCCGGTCGCGACCCCGGATGAGCGCGCCGGGGTCGCCGTCGGAGAGCCGGCCGACCTGCTCCACGGTGCCGAGGACGCCTGTCCCGGCGTACGTCCCGTCGACCCGGGGGACGAGCAGCACCCTCGGCTTGCCGGTCCCGGGGCGCGCGGCGGCCTGGGCGGCTTCCACCGCGGCGCGTACGTCGTTGTCGGACAGGTCGAGCGGCACCACCATCCCCGGCAGCACGACCTCGTCGTCGAGCGGCAGCACGGGCAGGGTGAGCGTCGAGTACTCCGTCGACTCGGCGGTGTCGGCAGTCATGATCTCCCCTTCGGCAGTCAAGTTGAGCTATGCCGACTCAATGCTTGTGAGCCCATGATTGTTCCCCGCACCGTGTTCGCTCTCAGCGATCACTTCCTGCCACTCGGTGCCCTACACCGTCACGTGCTCCGCGGTGGAGGCGTCAGCCCTTCAGGTGGGGGCTCAGATGACGGCACACCGCCATCAGGAGGTCGAGGTTCGGGACCAGGTAGACCTTCGACATCTGCGGGGCCGTCGACCTCCTCCGGGAGCCGTTGAACATCAGGGTCCCGGTGTGCACGTCGAGTTCGGTGAGGTCCGACCAGGGGACCGAGTACTTCTTGTCCGAGACGCCCTGCCGATCGACCGTGTAGGGGCCGAAGCCCACCCTCTCGCCCTGCTGGATGCGCGTGAGCGTCCCGGCCAGCTGGGCGCGGGTGACGCACTCCTGGATGTGGTCGCCCCAGAGGTACGGGTAGAGGAACCCGGCGCCGTTCACCCATGAGGTGATGCCGAGAGCCGTCTTCTCGGACTTGAGCAAGGGGGGTCTGCCGAACCCTATGTTCAGGGCGCTGCCCGCCGGGTCGATCAGCGTCGAGCAGGCTTCCGCGGCGCCGCCGTTGATGGTTCTGCGGTACTGCACGACGCGCACGGTCCCGTAGTCGTACGCGGCCGTATAGCCGTCCGGTGCCGTGACGATCAGACCGCCCTTGAAGAAGTGGAGCCGCCAGTCCCGCCACTTCCTCCACGCGAAGCCCTGCTTCGTCGCGAACGTGTCGATCCAGTCGTCCAGGCCGCTTCGGGCGGCGAGGGCGGCGATGGGCGCGGGCGGCCGCTCCTTGCGGATGTGCTCGATCTCGTCCTTTGCCATGTGGCGATCCCCCTTGACGGACGACGGAGATCCCACGGTAGAACAGGCGCCCAACTCGCCGGTAAGGGTTGCGCAGTTGCGGCGAGTCGGAGTCCCCGAGCACCGGCCGCACGGCCCCGGCCGGCCGTGGGCGCCGTAACGGGTTTGTCCCCAAGGCGCCCGCCCCGGGAGGATGACCCGGATGACCGGACGCCCCGGACGACCCGACGACCCGATGAGCCCGAGATCGGAGCGAGTGACCATGCCGAGCCCCGTCACCCTCGACCGCCGCGAGGGACCGTACGGCGAAGTCGTGCTGCGCCGGCGCGGCGAGCACTTCGAGATCATCGCCAACGGCACCTTCCTGATGGACACCTCCGACGGACGCTCCGAACGGCTGCTGATCGACGCGGCGATGGACGCGCTCGGCGGGCGCCACGGCGCCTCCGTCCTGATCGGCGGCCTGGGTGTCGGCTTCTCCCTCGCGCACGCCGCGGCGGACCCCCGCTGGGCGCGGATCGCGGTCGTCGAGCGGGAACAGGCCATCATCGACTGGCACCGGGCAGGCCCGCTGGCCGCCCTCTCCGGCGAGGCGCTCGCCGATCCGCGGAGCGTGATCCTGCACACGGATCTCCTGGAGTACGTCCGTACCTCCCCCGACCGCTACGACGCGCTCTGCCTCGACATCGACAACGGGCCCGACTGGACCGTCACCGACGACAACGAAAACCTGTACTCCGCCGAGGGGTTGGCGGCCTGCGCCCGGCGTCTGAACCCCGGCGGAGTCCTCGCCGTGTGGTCCGCGCGGCCCTCCGCCGATTTCGAAGACTCCTTGCGGAATGCCGGATTCAGCGGGGTACGGACGGAAGAGATCCCCGTTGCCCGGGGCGTCCCTGACGTGGTGCACCTCGGCATCCGGCCTGCGTAGCCGGGACGCCGTCGCTGCCTCTACGCTGCTGAGCGACATCAGCTACGCGAGGCAGGGCAATGGAGCAGACACACACCACTCACCACGGTGCGGCGGCCACTCCGGGCGCGCAGCGGCGGGTGCTGGTCGTCGAGGACGACACGACGATCGTGGATGCGATCTCCGCGCGACTGCGGGCGGAGGGTTTCCTCGTCCAGACGGCGACCGACGGCCCGGCCGCGGTCGACGCGGCCGAGGCGTGGCAGCCGGATCTGATGGTGCTGGATGTGATGCTGCCGGGCTTCGACGGCCTGGAGGTCTGCCGCCGGGTCCAGGCGCAGCGCCCGGTCCCGGTCCTGATGCTCACCGCGCGCGACGACGAGACCGACATGCTGGTGGGGCTCGGCGTCGGCGCCGACGACTACATGACCAAACCGTTCTCCATGCGCGAGCTGGCCGCCCGGGTGCACGTCCTGCTGCGCCGGGTCGAGCGGGCCGCGATGGCGGCGGTGACCCCGCGCAGCGGGATCCTGCGGCTCGGCGAGCTGGAGATCGACCACGCGCAGCGCCGGGTCCGGGTGCGGAGCGAGGACGTGCACCTGACCCCGACCGAGTTCGACCTGCTGGTCTGCCTGGCGAACACCCCGCGGGCGGTCCTCTCCCGTGAGCAGCTGCTCGCCGAGGTGTGGGACTGGGCGGACGCCTCGGGCACCCGGACCGTGGACAGCCACATCAAGGCGCTGCGCCGGAAGATCGGCGCGGAGCGGATCCGTACCGTCCACGGCGTCGGATACGCGCTGGAGACACCGGCGCCGTGAGCCGGCGACGGGAGGGTCGCACCGGGCGCCGGATATCGATCTCGATCAAGACCAAGCTGGGCGCTCTGGTCGTCGGCGCGGTCCTGCTGACCTCCTGTCTCGCCCTGGTGGCCATCCGGACCTCCACCGAGTTCCGCTACATCACGATCTTCGCGATGATCGCGACGCTGCTGATCACGCAGTTCGTGGCGCAGTCCCTGACGGCGCCGCTGGACGACATGAACACGGTGGCCGGGTCGATCTCGCGGGGCGACTTCAGCCGGCGGGTGCGCGGTGCGGGCCGCCGTGACGAGCTGGGCGACCTCGCCTCGACGATCAACCGGATGGCGGACGACCTGGAGGCCGTCGACCGGCACCGCAAGGAGCTGGTGGCGAATGTCTCGCACGAGCTGCGCACCCCCATCGCCGCGCTGCGGGCCGTCCTCGAGAACGTCGTCGACGGCGTCTCCGAGGCCGATCCGGAGACGATGCGGACGGCGCTGAAGCAGACCGAGCGGCTCGGCCGCCTGGTGGAGACGCTGCTCGACCTGTCACGTCTCGACAACGGTGTCGTCGCGCTGAGGACACGCCGCTTCGAGGTGTGGCCGTATCTGTCGGGGGTGCTCCGGGAGGCCAACCTGGCCGCCTCGCAGCGCGGCCTCACCTCCAGCTCCGGACTGCACAACCGTACGGACGTCCATCTGCACCTCGACGTGTCGCCGCCCGAGCTGACGGCGCACGCGGACGCGGAGCGGCTGCACCAGGTGATGGCCAACCTCATCGACAACGCGGTGAAGCACTCGCCCGCGCACGGCCGGGTGACCGTACGGGCCCGGCGCGGTCCGTGGCCGGACTCGCTGGCACTGGAGGTCGAGGACGAGGGGCCGGGCATTCCGGAGGCGCTGCGGCACACGGTCTTCGAGCGGTTCAACCGCGGATCGGTGCCGGCCCAGTCGGGTCCGGGGAGCGACGGCGGTACGGGTCTCGGCCTGGCGATCGCCCGCTGGGCGGTGGATCTGCACGGCGGGGAGATCGGAGTGGCCGAATCATCACGTGGCTGCCGGATCCAGGTCACCCTTCCGGGCAGCTTTCCGGCACGGGATTGACGTAGGGTCGAACCGGAAGCACACGTTCTGCGTTTAGGTGATCAGGACGTGGTCAGGACATGGTCAGGGATGCGAGCCCCCGGGGGTCGCAACCCCCGTCTCCCGTACCCGGGAGAGGGCAGAACCACGCTTGTTTCCCGCCATTCCCTGCCCCGAAACGCCTCGTCAAGTGTGACTTGCGCGACGTTGGAGTGCCCGGCCTGCACCTCTCGGCCAGGGAGGCGTAGCCTTTATTTCCGCTGTCCATCACCTTGTGAAGCGGAAGAGGGCGGTTACCGCCGTGTCGTCTCAGTCCCCCAGTAACTCGAGCATCTCCACCGACCAAGACGGGCAGGGTCAGAACCCTGCGACCGCCTTCGGCGCCAATGAGTGGCTCGTCGACGAGATCTACCAGCAGTACCTCCAGGACCCGAATTCGGTCGATCGTGCCTGGTGGGACTTCTTCGCCGACTACAAGCCCGGCTCCTCGGACACTCCCGCCGCCGCGGGGGCGGCCGGAGCCACCCCGACCCCGCCGGCCACGCCGACGGTTCCGAGCGCGCCCGCCGCGCCGCAGGCGGGCCCCGCACAGGCCGCGCCTGCCGCACCGGCGGCCCCCGCGCAGACCGCCCCGGCTCCGGCGCCCGCCAAGCCCGCCGCCGCTCCGGCCGCGCCCGCCCCGGCCAAGGCCCAGGCCCCCGCCCCGGCGGCCAAGGCCCCCGCGGCCCCGGCCGCCGCCGCGCCGGCCACCGAGGCCCCCGCCGGCCCCGAGCTGATCACCCTGCGCGGCCCCGCCGCCGCGGTCGCGAAGAACATGAACGCCTCGCTGGAGGTGCCGACGGCCACGTCCGTCCGCGCCGTCCCGGTGAAGCTGCTCTTCGACAACCGGATCGTGATCAACAACCACCTCAAGCGCGCCCGGGGCGGGAAGATCTCCTTCACGCACCTCATCGGGTACGCGATGGTGCAGGCGATCAAGGCCATGCCGTCGATGAACTACTCCTTCGCGGAGAAGGACGGCAAGCCGACCCTGGTCAAGCCGGAGCACGTGAACTTCGGCCTCGCGATCGACCTGGTCAAGCCGAACGGCGACCGCCAGCTCGTCGTCGCCGGCATCAAGAAGGCCGAGACCCTGAACTTCTTCGAGTTCTGGCAGGCCTACGAGGACATCGTCAAGCGCGCCCGCGTCGGCAAGCTGACGATGGAGGACTTCTCCGGCGTCACGGTCTCGCTGACCAACCCCGGCGGCCTCGGCACCGTCCACTCCGTGCCGCGTCTGATGCCCGGACAGTCGGTCATCATGGGCGTCGGCTCGATGGACTACCCCGCCGAGTTCCAGGGCACCTCCCAGGACACCCTGAACAAGCTGGGCATCTCCAAGGTCATGACCCTGACCTCGACCTACGACCACCGGGTCATCCAGGGCGCCGCCTCCGGCGAGTTCCTGCGGATCGTCGCCAACCTCCTCCTCGGCGAGGACGGTTTCTACGACGACATCTTCAAGGCCCTGCGCATCCCCTACGAGCCGGTCCGCTGGCTCAAGGACATCGACGCCTCCCACGACGACGACGTCACCAAGGCCGCGCGCGTCTTCGAGCTGATCCACTCCTACCGGGTCCGCGGCCACGTCATGGCCGACACCGACCCGCTGGAGTACCGCCAGCGCAAGCACCCCGACCTGGACATCACCGAGCACGGCCTCACCCTGTGGGACCTGGAGCGCGAGTTCGCGGTCGGCGGCTTCGCCGGCAAGTCGATGATGAAGCTCCGCGACATCCTCGGCGTGCTGCGCGACTCGTACTGCCGCACCACCGGCGTCGAGTTCATGCACATCCAGGACCCGAAGCAGCGCAAGTGGATCCAGGACCGCGTCGAGCGCTCGCACTCCAAGCCGGAGCGCGAGGAGCAGCTGCGGATCCTGCGCCGGCTGAACGCCGCCGAGGCGTTCGAGACCTTCCTGCAGACCAAGTACGTCGGTCAGAAGCGGTTCTCCCTGGAGGGCGGCGAGTCCGTCATCCCGCTGCTCGACGCGGTCATCGACTCCGCCGCCGAGTCCCGCCTGGACGAGGTCGTCATCGGCATGGCCCACCGCGGCCGGCTGAACGTCCTCGCGAACATCGTCGGCAAGTCGTACGCGCAGATCTTCCGCGAGTTCGAGGGCAACCTCGACCCGAAGTCGATGCACGGCTCCGGCGACGTGAAGTACCACCTGGGCGCCGAGGGCACCTTCACCGGCCTGGACGGCGAGCAGATCAAGGTCTCGCTCACCGCCAACCCCTCGCACCTGGAGGCGGTCGACCCGGTCCTGGAGGGTGTCGTCCGCGCCAAGCAGGACGTCATCAACAAGGGCGGCACGGACTTCACCGTCCTGCCGGTCGCCCTCCACGGTGACGCGGCCTTCGCCGGCCAGGGTGTCGTCGCCGAGACGCTGAACATGTCGCAGCTGCGCGGCTACCGCACCGGCGGCACGGTCCACATCGTCATCAACAACCAGGTCGGCTTCACCGCCGCCCCGGAGTCCTCGCGCTCCTCGATGTACGCGACCGACGTGGCCCGCATGATCGAGGCGCCGATCTTCCATGTGAACGGCGACGACCCGGAGGCCGTGGTCCGCGTCGCGCGGCTCGCCTTCGAGTTCCGCCAGACGTTCAACAAGGACGTCGTGATCGACCTCATCTGCTACCGCCGCCGCGGTCACAACGAGGGCGACAACCCGCAGTTCACCAACCCGCAGATGTACAACCTGATCGACAAGAAGCGTTCGGTGCGCAAGCTGTACACCGAGTCGCTCATCGGTCGCGGCGACATCACGCTGGAAGAGGCGGAGCAGGCGCTCCAGGACTTCCAGGGCCAGCTGGAGAAGGTCTTCGCCGAGGTCCGCGAGGCCACCTCCGCCCCGGCCCCGGCGCACAGCCCGGAACCGCAGCCCGAGTTCCCGGTCGCCGTCTCCACCGCGGTCTCCCAGGAGGTCGTGAAGCGGATCGCCGAGTCGCAGGTCAACATCCCGGACCGGATCAAGGTCCACCCGCGTCTGATGCCGCAGATGCAGCGCCGCGCGGCCTCCATCGACGACGGCACGATCGACTGGGGCTTCGGCGAGACCCTGGCCATCGGCTCGCTCCTGATGGAGGGCACCTCGGTCCGGCTGTCCGGCCAGGACTCCCGCCGGGGCACCTTCGGCCAGCGGCACGCGGTCCTGGTGGACCAGGAGACCGGCGAGGACTACACCCCGCTGCTCTACCTCGCCGAGGACCAGGCCCACTACAACGTCTACGACTCGCTGCTCAGCGAGTACGCGGCGATGGGCTTCGAGTACGGCTACTCCCTGGCCCGCCCGGAGTCCCTGGTGATCTGGGAGGCCCAGTTCGGTGACTTCGTCAACGGCGCGCAGACCGTCGTCGACGAGTTCATCTCCTCGGCCGAGCAGAAGTGGGGCCAGACCTCCGGCGTCACGCTGCTGCTGCCGCACGGCTACGAGGGCCAGGGCCCGGACCACTCGTCCGCCCGCCCGGAGCGCTTCCTCCAGATGTGCGCGCAGGACAACATGACGGTCGCCATGCCGACGCTGCCGTCGAACTACTTCCACCTGCTGCGCTGGCAGGTCCACAACCCGCACCACAAGCCGCTGATCGTCTTCACCCCGAAGTCGATGCTGCGACTGAAGGCCGCGGCGTCCAAGGTGGAGGAGTTCACCACCGGCGGCTTCCGCCCGGTGATCGGCGACGAGTCGGTCAACGCGGCCGACGTCCGCAAGGTCGTCTTCTGCTCCGGCAAGGTCTACTACGACCTGGACGCCGAGCGTCAGAAGCGCGGTGTCACGGACACGGCGATCATCCGGCTGGAGCGCCTGTACCCGCTTCCGGGTGCCGAGCTCCAGGCCGAGATCGCCAAGTACCCGAACGCCGAGAAGTACCTGTGGGCGCAGGAGGAGCCGGCGAACCAGGGTGCCTGGCCGTTCATCGCGCTCAACCTGATCGACCACCTGGACCTGGCGGTCGGCGCCGACATCCCGCACGGCGAGCGCCTGCGCCGGATCTCGCGTCCGCACTCCTCGTCCCCGGCGGTCGGCTCGGCCAAGCGCCACCAGGCCGAGCAGCAGCAGCTGGTCAACGAGGTCTTCGACGCCTGACCCGCTGTCCGTTCCCGTACGGAAGGAGGCCCGGCACCCCGCGAGGGGTGCCGGGCCTCCGGCGTCGCGTTCCCGGTGAGGTCAGACGTACGCCTCGAAGTCCCAGTAGGGCCGGTTCCGCTGGCGTGCGGAGAGGGTGTGGGGGTGCTGGGCGCCCAGGGTGCGGGTGAGGGTGAGCAGCGCGTCCTCCTCGACCTTCCCGGCCTCCTCCACCTCGCGCAGGCCGCGCAGGTCGGCGGCGAGGGCGATCTGGCAGGAGAGCGTCAGCGGATGGTCGTTGCCCAGGACGTGGCGGGCCCGCCGCAGGGTGTCGCGGCTGAGCTCGGTGGCGTCCGCGACCCGGCCGTTGAAGTTCCTGGCGGCCGCCGCGTTGAGCGCGCAGCCCAGGACCCAGGGGTGGTCGGGGCCCAGGGAGGCGGAGAGGCCGGCGAGGGACGCCTCCAGCATGGCCATGGCGTCGGCGCGCTCCCCGGCGGCCTGCATGACGAGGCCGGTGTTGGCGAGCATGCCGGTGGCGAAGGGGTGGGCCGGTCCGAGGAGGGAGCGGTAGCCGGCCTCGGCCTCGGCGATGAGGTCCCGGGCCTTGGCCAGGTCGCCGTGTTCGCGCAGATAGTTGCCGTAGTCGTTGACGAAGGAGAGCGTGACGTAGTGGCCGCGGCCGTGGACCTGTTCCAGCTGGTCGAGGACGCTGGACATCAGCGCGCCGATGTCCTGCTGGGAACCGCCTTCCCTGCGGCGGCACAGGGCCAGCTGGGCGCGGGCCTTGAGGGTCTGCGGGTGCAGCGGGCCGAGGACCTGGACGTGCATCCGGAGGGTGGACTCCTGCCGGGCGAGGGCGTCCCGGTAGTGGCCGAGGAGCCGGAGGTCCTGGGCGCAGGCGATGCTGGAGTTCAGGGTGTTGGCGTGCCGGGGGCGCAGGATGGCCTCGCGCCGGGCGAGGGTCTCGACGTCGAGTTCGTACGCCTCCTGGTAGCGGCCGAGCAGGCGCAGTCCGACGCCGAGGTTGTAGCGGGCGACGAGGGTGACGAACTCGGTGTCGCCGAGGAGCCGCTGGGCTTCGTTCAGGACGTCCCGCTGCAGCGCCTCGGCCTCCGCGTACTGGCCGAGGTGGCGCAGGTCGCTGGCGATGGCTCCGTTGCAGAGCATGATGCCGAGCTCGTTGGGCGGTGAGGCGCGGCGCAGCCGCTCCTGGAGGGCGTGGTCGAGCTGGTACGCCTCGCGGAAGCGGCCGCTGGAGCGCAGGACGTTGCCCTCCTGGGTGGTCAGGTCGAGGAGGGGCTGGGACAGGGGGTCCATGAATCCGGTCCAGCTGGTGCGGATCTTCTCGGCGAGCCGGACGCCCGCCGTGAACTCGCCGCTGCGGTAGCAGTAGCGCAGGCAGTTGAGGACGGCGTTCTGGATGCGCGGGTTGCGGCTGGTGAGGGCGCCGGACGGCTCCAGGTGCGGCAGCAGCTCGGCGTACCGGGGCCAGTGCCGGCTGTCCATCGGGTTGCCGGGGTCCGCCTCGGCCAGCAGGGTGCGGACGGCCTTGCGGTGGGCGGCGCGGTGGGGTCCGTCGGTGAGCCGGGAGACGATGTCGTGGACGAGCCGGTGCATGTGCACGGACTCCTGGTGCGGTCCCATCTCCGTGCTGGTGACGGGGCCGCGGGTCTCGCGGGTGAGGACGGAGTAGTTGACGAGCGTGTCCAGGGCCCGGGTCCAGGCGGGCAGGTCGTTCGCCATCCAGCGCAGGTCCTCGGGCAGCTCGGCCTGGGGGTAGGCGCGGACGATCCCGAGGGGGATGCGGCCGGGGGCGAAGGAGGCGCACAGGCTGAGGATCTCGACGGCCTGCGGCTGGGCGCGTCGGAGCCGGTTGATCAGTATCGACCAGGAGGTGAGGGAGGCGTTGGGGAAGCCGTCGCCCTGGGCGGGTTCGTCGACGGTGGAGAGCCGTCCCTCCCTGACCATGCGCAGGTACTCGGGGACCTCCATGCCGGACTCGCCGAGCCAGGCGGCGGCCTGGACGAGCGGCAGGGGGACGTCGCCGAACTCGGCGGCGACCTCGTCGGCCTCCGGCCCGGTGATGTGCGGGGCGCGGCGCATGAGGTAGGCGGTGGACTCGGCCCGGTCGAAGCTGGGTACCTCGACGATGTCGGTGTGCTCGCCCCAGCCGCGGTTGCGTGAGGTGATCAGGACGTGTCCGGGGCCGTGGGGCAGCAGGACGCCGGCGCCGTCGGTGTCGTCCCAGCCGTCGAAGACGACCAGCCAGCGGGAGTGCGGGTCGCCCCTGCGCAGCGCCTCGCGTACGGCGCGGATGCGTTCGCCGGGTTCGTTGCCCGCGGCGAGCCCCAGTTCGGCGGCGAGTTCGCCGAAGCGGTCGCGCTGGACGTTGCGGTCGTCGGAGTTGACCCACCAGACGACGTCGTAGTCGGGGCTGAAGCGGTGGGCGTACTCGGCGGCGATCTGGGTCTTGCCGATGCCGGACATGCCGAGCAGGGTGCAGGCCGCGTTGCCGCGTTCGGCGTCCATGAGGCGCTGCTGGAGCTCGGTGAGCAGGTCGTCGCGACCGGTGAAGCGGGGGTTGCGGCGTGGGACCTCGCCCCAGATCTCGGGGGGCGTGTCGGGGTAGCGGGCGAGCGTTCCGGGCGGGACGCGGCGGTTCGCGGTGCGGCGTGGTTCGACGGCGAGCCGGGAGAGCAGGCGGGCCTCGGCCTCGTCCTCCCCCACGCCCCACAGGCTGACGGGTTCGAGGACGGCGGTGGCGGGGAGCAGCGGCCGGTTGGTGAGGTTGACGGCGGCGAACCGGTCGGCGTGGGCGGCGACGAAGCCGCGCAGGACGTCGTTCCATTCGCCGGCCGGGCGGGGGCCGAGTTCGAAGAACCAGTCGTTGAGGACCAGGAGGACCTGGCCGCGGGCGAGCAGCAGATCGCCGAGGGAGTCCTCCAGGGGGACCTCCCGCGGGGGGTCCCAGCGTTGCAGGGTGACCCTGAGGCCGTGGCCTTCGAGGCGCTGTGCGATCCAGGTGGCCCAGGGGCGGTGATAGCCCGGGAAGACCACCAGGACATGCTCCGGCGCCCCGGCGCCGCCCGACCGCCCTTGTTCCGCCATCAACGTCTCCCTCTTCCGCTCACGCGCGACGTGCTGTCATCGTTCGTCGACACAGTGTTACCCACGGGCCTTCCGGCCGGTGTCGAGGCTCGCATGGTGCCGGTTCATTTCACGGACGAACTCCCGCCCGGCGATGGTCAGTTCATCGGATTCAAGCAGGATCGCGAGCGCCCCGCCCACCTGATCGTGGAAGCGCTCGAACTGCTGCCCGGCACCCGTCCGCCACGCGGTCGGCAGCCCGTCGGCCGCGGCGGCCCGCCGCCACAGGTCGGTGAGGGCGAGATGGGCGTAGGCGCCCTGGAGCACTCCGGCGATGGGCCGTGGGTCGGAGCGCCAGCCGACCTGGTGGCGGGCCGGCCGCCCGGGCCGGTGCAGGGGTACGACTTCGTGCAGCGCGGCCAGTTTGCTGTGGTGGATCTCGTGGACGAGGGTCTCGGCCATGGTCCGCGCGCTCGACGGCAGGGAGGCGAGCACGGCTCCGGGCGCGGCGCGGAGGGTGGCGCTCATGGGCGCCTGACGGGGACCGCTGGCGGTCAGCGGGACGACCGTCCGCACCACCCGTGCCACCTCCGCCGCGCGGGCCGGGTCGACCTGCCGCAGCAGCTGGCGGGCGGCGCGCCAGCGCCCGGACCAGGCGCACGCGTCCGTACGGGCGTGCTCGGTCGCGGTACGGGGTGGGGCGCCGACCCCGTCCGGTGGCACCCGGTAGGGGTCCAGGTCGTCGAGGACGGCGGTGGCGCCGGGCAGGGTGCGCAGCGGGGTCCAGCCGGAGCCGAGCCCGGTCAGTGTGCCGGCACGGGGGTCCGCGAGGAGGAGGACGGCGTGACCGGTACGGGAGCCTTCAGGGCCCAGCCGTACGGTCCGGGCGCGGGTCCGCAGCCGTATCCGCTCGTCCTCCACCCGGACCCTTCCGACGCCGGTCAGGGAGAAGACGCCGCCGGGCGCCGAGACGGTGAGGTCGAGCGGGCAGCCGGCCAGCAGGGCGGCGGTGACGGCGATGGACTCCAGCCGGTCGAGCCTGCGATCGAGGTCCGGCCCCTCGGGGGCGGCGAGCGCGGCGGCCAGCCACGCTCCGGTGGTCGGATAGTCGAGGACCGCGCGGACCACGCGCGGGTGGGTCCGCTCAGCCTGTTCGAGGAGGGTCCAGGCGGCCTCGAAACGCCGGGCCACCGCACCGTCCACGCTCTCGCGCCGGCGCTGGACGCGTATCAGCAGGGCCTTGAGGAGCAGCAGCCGGCGTGAGCGGAGTCCGGCGTCGAGCCTGGCCATCGCCGAGGGCGCCGGGCCGGTCCTGGCCAGCTCGGCGAAGTCGGTCGGCGGGAGCGGGGCGGCCGGGGAGAGCGGGGCGGCCGTCATCGTCCGCTCCCGGGACCGGCCGCCGGCCGTGGGCGGCATCTGACCGGAAAGAGCCGGTGGGCGCGGTGGGCGTCAGGGATTGCCCTCGCTGACCCAGGACTCGCCCAGCTCCAGCGAGCGGCCGAGCACCCCGTCGACCGCGGCCACCAGGTCGGGATGGTCCATGACGCGCAAGGTCCGCAGGTCGACAGCGGTGAGATCGGGCAGGGGCGGAGCCTGACCGGCGTCCCGGTCGACACCGGTCGCCCACTCCGTGTGCTCCAACACCCTCGGCTCCTCCTCACCGACGCCTGTCCCCCACGGTCGTAGCGGCGGACCGGTTCTTCCCGAGGCCAGGAAGTCAGAAACCCGTTCGACTCAACTGCGCCCATTCACGCCCCCGTATCCAGCCGTCTTCGCGTTCGCCTCTCAGGCCGTCTCGCTCCAGGCCCACCAGGGCGGTGCGATCCGGCGGCGGTCGCCCTCGGAGAGCTGCCCCGTGGCCCGCTCCCGCGCGGTGCCCGTCTCGGCCAGCGCCTCCCTGGTCCGTTCGACGTCGTCCCCGTCCACCTCCACCCTCGCGGCCACCAGGCGCGACCACTGCTCGGCCGCGGCGGCCAGCACCGTACGGGCTCGGCCGTTGCGCCCCATCAGCCGCAGGACGGCGCCTTGGCCGTGCAGCGCGCGGGCGCCGGTGACCGTGCCCGGGGTGTCGCCGTGGGCGGCCCTGGCGTCCTCCCAGGAGCGTTCGTACGCCGTGAGCGCGTCGGCGAGCACGCCGTCCCGGGCGGTCTCGCTCAACTCCAGTCTCACCCGGCCCAGTTGCAGCCACACCTGGGAGCGCGTGCCGGCGTCCCGGGTGGTCCGGGCGGCCTGTTCGAGGAGGTGGCGGCTCTCGAACAGGTCGGGCAGGAAGCCGGCTCGGTGGAAGCGCAGGGCGAGCACGCTGCCGATCAGTATCCGGGCCCGGTCGCGGCCCGGAGCGTCGGCGGGCAGGCGGGTGAGGGCCTCGCGCAGCACGCTCTCGGCCCGGTCGACCGGTTGGGTGCCGGTGTCGGCCGCGGCGCGGCGCATGAGCGACTCGCCCCAGGTCATCAGGATCCGTCCGCGCCGCTCGCTGTCGTCCGGGGCGAGCAGCGTGGCCTCCTCGTAGGCCGCGTCGGCGGCCGGCGCGTCGCCCACGGCGTCGTACAGCCTGGCCCTGGCCGTGGTCCAGCGCAGCCGCAGGGCGGCGCTGTCGCCGAGGGTGTCGCCCGCCCGGTCGAGTACGGAGGCGATCTCGGCCGGATCGGCTCCGGCCAGGTGCAGGGCGTCGGCCAGGTCGAGCAGGACGGGGCCGCTCTCGGTCGGGCGCAGGGCGGCGGTGAGTTCGGCGACCGCCGCCGGGCCGTCGCCGCGGGCGAGCAGCAGACGGCCCCGGCGGAGGTGGAGCGTGGCGTGGCCGGTCTCGGGCCAGTCGCCGGGGTCTCCGGCGAGCGCGTCGAGGGCGGCTTCCAGATGGGCGCGGTCGTCGGTGTGGCGCCACAGGGCATGGTGGACGACGGCGAGCTCGAGCCGGGCGTCAGCCCACTCCTGGCTGCCGGTTCCCGCCAGTTCGGCGGCTCGTGCCAGCTCGGCCACGGCGCGGGTGAGCAGCTCGTGCCGCCGCCGTGTGCCGCGTACGGCGCCGGTGTCGGCCTCGGCGTGCAGGACCCGGCCGAGCACGATCCGGGCGCGGACGGCGTCGTCAGGGAGCGCCGCCTCGGCCCGTTCGCGGGCGTCGGCGAGGAGGGAGGGGTCGGACTGGTCGCGGCCCTGCGCGAGCAGCCGTTCGGCCTCGGTGAGCGGTTCGGGGGTGACGAGGTCGGGGTGGTAGAAGCGGAGCACGCGCGCGGGGATGCGGGCGAAGAGTTCGGGCTCGGGTCCCAGTGGGCCGGTCGGCTCGTCGGCCTCGTCCGCCGTCGCGGGCCCTTCGTTCTCGGGGCCGTGGCCGGCGAGCCGGGCCGCCGCGAGCGCCGGGAAGTTGCGCATGCCCTGGCCGAAGTTGCGCTCCACGTACGCGGAGCAGTGTTTGAGCACGAGGGCGGCCGCGCTGCGGTCCAGTGAGCCCAGGAGGTACTGCTGCACGCCCGGCGAGTAGCTGAAGCAGGGGTACGGGGAGGGGCCGGGCAGTTGTCTCAGCAGCCCGCTCAGGAGGACCTCGGCCAGCTCCATGGGGCCGGTGTCGGGGAGCATCGCGCGCTGCACCAGTTGCATGACGGGGAGGGTCAGCGGCGCGGCCGCGAGGTGGACGGCGAGCCGCAGGGCGCCGGGCGAGGCTCCGGCGCGGAAGGTGCTCAGCAGTTCGTCGTCGCCGCGCGGGGGGCGGGGCGGTGCCGCGGTCGTCGCCGCGCGCTCCCGCCGTACCGCCTGGGGGTCGATCCGGGCGGCCCAGCCGCGGACCGGACCGGCGCCGTGGCCGCTGAACAGCCGGGCCCAGGAGGCGAACGCCTCCGGGGTGGGGGTGAGGACGGGCACGGCCCGGCTGTCGGCCGGGACCGGCTCCCAGGGCTCCTCGTCGGGCTGGAAGACGGTGTGTCCGCCGGGGGCGGAGGGGCGCAGCAGCGTGCCGGGCTCGACGGAGAGCGCGGTGCGCGGCCACAGGCGCGGGGGCAGCGGCTGCACGACGGCGAGCGGGGACTGCCGGGGCCACTGGTGGATGAGCCGCTGGACCGCGCCGCGCTGCCAGAGGGGTCCGACGCAGTCGCTGACGATCAGGGTGAGGCGGCGGCCGGTGGGGTCGTGCAACTGGTCGGCCGGGCGCAGCCGGGGGCGACCGTCGGAGCCGGACGTGGTGGTGACGAGCGGCGCGCCCTCGCCGGTGTCGTACAGGCGGTGGACCTGGACGTCGCGGAAGGCGCCGGACTGCTGGCAGGCCTGGCGCAGTTCCTCCACCATCCGGGCCCAGACGACCATGGCGGGACCGGTGTCCATGAGGAGCTGGATGTCGGGGCGGCGGGCGGCGGCGGGGCGCAGGACCGGGGTGAGGATGCCCGCGGCGGCGGTGCGCTCGGCCGTCGCCTCCTCGTCGAGGAGGTCCTCGCCCGGCCTGGGCGGGAACAGGGTGTAGTGGCGCAGGGGGCGGAGCGCCTTCTGCAGGCCGAGGAGCCCGGGCAGGGCGTTGGCGCCGGGCGCGCGTACGGGCAGGGCCGCGCTGCCGCGCGCGCCGGCGCCGCCCCGTCGGGCTCCGCCCGACTCCATGTGGAGGGCGACGGTCTCGGAGGTGCGGTCGTCGCCGAGGTCCGGGTCGGGGCCGGTCTCGCGGACCTGCTCCGTCCCCGCGCCGATGGCTCGTTTTCGCCCCTCGCCGGGAGGGCCGGGGGCGGGCGGGCCGGTGGTCCGCTCCGCGCCCGGGTCCGCGGGCGCGTGCGGCAGCCACTGGGCCAGCCAGACGGCGTCCGCCATCTCCTCGGCGGTCGGGTCCTGGCCTCCGGCCCGCAGTCTGCGGGTGAGCTCTTCCAGATGCATCCGGTGCATCCGGCCATCACCTCGGCTGATCGAGCGGCTGCATGAGCATGTCCGCGATGCGTTCCCGGGTCACCCGCTCGGTGCGGGGGGCGTGCTGGGTCAGGTAGATCGCGTTGAGGAGCTGGTCGGTGGCGATGACCTCGCCGGGTTCACGGTTCAGGAAGCGGCTGATCAGGCCCTGTTCGCCGGCGGCGGCCTCCGCCCCGAGATGGGCCTCGATCATGGCGCCCAGCTGCTCCTCGCCCGGCGGTTCCAGTTCGAGGCGGATGCAGCGGCGCAACAGGGCGGCCGGGAAGTCCCGTTCCCCGTTGGAGGTGAGCACGATGAAGGGGAAGGTGCTGCAGCGGATCCGGCCGCCGTGCACCGGCACCTTGCGGCCGTCGTCGGTGAGGACCTCGACCACGGGCTCGCGGTCGGCGAGCCGTTCCAGCTCGGGGATGGCGAACTCGCCCTCCTCCAGCGCGTTCAGCAGGTCGTTGGGCAGGTCGAGGTCGCTCTTGTCGAGCTCGTCGATGAGCAGGACGCGGGGCTGTTCGGAGGGGAGCAGCGCGGTGCCGAGCGGTCCGAGCCGGATGTACGAGCCGATACCGGCCGGGGTCGCGGCGGGTACGGGCGACCCGGCCTGGGCGCGCTCCAGCTGGACGTCCTGGAGGCGTCCGATGGCGTCGTAGCGGTAGAGGCCGTCCTGCAGCGTCGAGCGGCTGACGATGGGCCAGCGGAGCACGCGGCCGAGCCCCAGTTCGTGGGCGACGGCGTGGGCGAGCGTGGACTTGCCGGTGCCGGGGTTGCCCGTGACGAGGAGCGGTCTGCGCAGATAGAGCGCGGCGTTGACGGCGTCGGTCTCGGCGGGCCGGGGATGGTGGTTCTGGACGAGCCGGCGGCGGACCCCGAGCCGCCGTTCGGAGCCCGGGTCGGTGTCGTCGGGGCCGGTGGTGAAGTCGCGCCACGGGGGCGGAGGCGGCAACCGCCTTATCTCGTCGTGCGGATGGCCGGCACCACGGTAGATCCGCCAATCGTTCACGCTGGACTCCTCCTGGCTGTGGTGGGGTGCCCGGGCAGGTCGAACGTACCGCCCGGGGGGCGGAGCTGCCGATGCTCAAACCGGACCAATTCTCCCGGGACCGGTCCGTGCGGAGCCATGGCCGGCGCGGGCGCCTGGCGCGCACGGCGCGCCTGTCGCGCCCTCACGCGGGGTCCTCGCCGAGCATCGGCGGACCGTGGAGCGGCGGGTCGTGCGGGGGCCGGTCGGGCGGGTCGAAGAGGACGGCGAGGTTCTCGGCCCAGGCGTAGGCGGACCGGTCCCGGGGATCGGCCTCCTCGTCGCCCGCTCTGATCCGCAGGGTACGGACGGGGCGGTGCAGGCCCTCGGCCTTCCCGGCCTCCAGGAGCAGCCGCCCGGCCCGCTCGTGGAACTCGGCGCAGTCGGTGTGGTCGTGGGGTCCGGTCCGCCACAGGGCGAGGGGGTGGCCGGCGGCCAGCGCGGCGGCCATGGCCTTGAGGCCGTCGCCGCTGCCGACCCGTCCGCAGTAGACGGGCACCGCGCCGCCCTCGGCGTCGGAGAGCCGGGCGTACGCCTCCCTGGGGGTCTCGCGCCGGATGTGCGCGGTGTGGGGGCTCCGGCCGGCATTTTTCCCGAGGACCTCGGCGCGCAGCGGAACGGCGCGGAGAGGCTCGTGCTCGGCGGCCCGCCACCGCTTGAGCCACTCGTGCGAGGGGGGCCTCGCGCGGCGGCCTGCGTCGCGGATGACCACGATCCGGCGCTGTCCGAGCGTCAGCGAGAACTCGTCGACGAGTTCGTCGTCGGAGGAGGGGCGCCAGCTGTCGATGGGCAGGTCGAACAGCTCGCGCGGCAGCACCGCCTCGACGGCGGCCAGATGCTCGCCGCTGTCGCCGCGGCGCAGCGCGTCGGTGAGCGGTCCGCGCAGGGTCTCGGGCAGCCGCTCGCGCTCCACCCCCCGGTCGTCGCCGTGCAGCGGGCTGACGGTGCGCCCGTCGAAGAGCAGCTTCACCCGCCAGGGGAAGCGGGTGCCGTAGTGAGGGGTGTCGATCTCCACGAGGACGTCGGCGCGCGCCCCGGGCTCCCGTACGGTCGCGGTGGCGGTCCCGGTGGCGGCGGTGGCGGCGGGGACGGGCGCGGTGGCGTCCGGGCGGCCGGAAGCGAGGAGTTGGGCGATCTCCTGCTGGATGGCGGGGTGGGCCTCCACGGCCTCGTCCGTGATCCAGCGGACGAGGCTCTCGACGGCCGGGCTGTCGCCGTGCAGGTCGACGACGTGCCGGGCGACCCGGGCGGCGTACAGGAAGACGGCGTTGAGACCGAGGTCCTGGATCGCCTCGCGCAGCGGGTCGCGCAGTTCGTGGAGCAGTCCGACGCCCTCCCGCCAGGTGCGCGGGTCGGCTTCGAGGACGGAGCGGAAGTCGTCGTGCAGGACGCGGCGCTTGACGTCGTCGACGAGGTTCATCACCTCGCCGGGCCCCGCGGGCGGGGGCAGTTCGGCGAGGCGCCCGTAGAGATGGATCCGGCGCCCGGGGCCGACGCCCTGGGTGGTGGGGGGCCGCAGCCGGATCTGCTCGCGGGTCCAGTCGGGTTCGCCGGAGAGCGAGCGGTACCGGCCGAGGTGGTGGCGGTCGTGGTCCCGCATGACCTCGTGGAGGATCTCGCCGCCGGGTGTGTCGTAGAGCCGGCGCAGTGCGGTGATGGGGACGGCGGCGCCCTCGTCCCTGCCCCGGCCTTTGTTGAGGCCGATGACGGCGCCCCTGCCGAGATCGACGACGGGACCGCCGGAGCACCCTTCCACGGGCAGCGTCCAGCGGAGCAGGAGCGCCTGTCCGTCGACGGCGTGGGCCTCGCCGACGGCATGGCGGACCCCGGCCCTGCCGGTCTGCCGGGACCAGCCGTGCAGGCTCACCGGGATGGGCTGGGTGATGACGGGCGGGCGCTCGCTGAGCCGTACGCAGGAGACGTCCTGGGCGCCGGGGACGCGGACGAGGGCGATGTCGGGGAAGTCCCAGCGGTCGAGCCGCTGTTCGGAGCGCTCGGGGTGCGGCTCGGCGAGGACCACCTGCCCGGCGGCCGCCCCGCCCTGCCAGGCCACGCCGACGGCCCGCTCGTGTCTCCACACCTCGCTTCCCCCCTTGGCCACGACATGGGCGCAGGTCAGAACCCAGCCCGGGGCGATGAAGAAGCCGGAGCCCCAGTACCGCTCGCTGCGCCCGTCATACCCATCGGCGGGGTCGGAGATGCGCACCAGGGCGGAGCGCACGAGAGCGTCGAGGGCGCTCATACGGTGCCATCGGCCGCCGGGCGGGAGGCGGGGCCGGGGCCGGGTTCGCGGGTCGGGCCCGGTTCGGCGGTCGCGCCCGGTTCGGGGGTCGGGCCCGGTTCGGGGGTCGGGCCCGGTTCGGTCCAGGTCAGGGAGACGGACACCGAGGCCGTGCCGCCGCCGTCCGCGAGGACGCCGATCACCTTGCCCGCCTGGGCGGAGAGTTCGATGCCGAAGCTGACCGCGACCTCCACGGGCGCCTGCGGGTCGAGCCCGGCCCGCAGGGAGCCGACCACCCCGCGCACCACGTCCGTGAGCCCGCCGGCCATCGAGACGACCCGGTCGCCGATCCCGGTGTCCTGGAAACCGTCGCCCCCGTCGAGCTCCTCGGCCCCGCTGATCCGGGCCCAGACGGGCGTCCCGTCGTCCAGCCGTACCCGAGCGATCCCATGCGTCACAGCGGCCCCCCGCTCCCCGGAACGATGATGAAGAAGGCTAGACCGTGGCGCTGACAAGCGCGAGGGGCCGTCGGACACACGGCCTATCCTGATCGCATGTACTTCACTGACCGTGGCATCGAGGAACTGGAGAAGCGGCGCGGCGAGGAGGAAGTCTCCTTCGAGTGGCTCGCCGAGCAGTTGCGTACGTTCGTCGATCTCAACCCCGACTTCGAGGTGCCGGTGGAGCGCCTCGCGACCTGGCTGGCCCGTCTTGACGACGAGGACGAGGACGACGCGTAGGACCCCTCGGCCGGGCGGGTCGGCGGGCGCTATGCCCCGCGCAGCCGGTCGTAGGCGAGACCGAGCGCCCCGTGCGCGACGAGGAGCGCCCCCGCCGCCGTCCAGCCGCCGCTGCGGCGGGTGAGGCCCCAGGCGAGCAGCGGCAGACCGGCGCCCAGTTGCGCCGCGCCGATCAGCCGGGCCCTGGGGCCGCGCAGGTAGGGGCCGAGACGGCCGCCCTCCATCGCGTCCAGTTCCGCCCGTACGGCATCGCGCCAGCCGGACCATTCGAGCTGTTCGGCGCCCTGGGCAGTGGCGACCGAGCGGAGCCGGTCGGCGCTCTCGCCGGGGGTGAGGCCGGTGGGCAGCCGCAGGCCCACGCGCGCGAGGACGGCCACGAGGCCGAGGAGCCGGGTGTCGGCGTCTGCCTCGGCGTCCGGTTCGGTGAGCGCCCCCAGCGCCTGGAGGTCCAGGACGGGATCGAGCGCGAGCCGGGCCGCGAAGGTGCGCATGGCCTCGTCCTCGCCGACCGGGGTGCCGTCGGTGAGCCAGGTGTAGCCGACGGTGCGGCGGAAGCCTGCGGCGAGGGTGAATCCGGCCCCGTCCGCGTCCCACCAGAGCGCGAGGACCGGCCAGGTCGCGGCGGAGACCGCCAGCGCGGTGGCCCAGCCGGTGACGACGCGGTCGACGGGTTCTCCGCCGTGCAGCCAGGGCTTCCCCTCGGGGACGAGTACGCTCCAGTCGGTCCCGGCCGGGGCGAGGAGCAGCTGTTCCCGCAGCAGCTGGGCCGGTGGACGGACCGCCGCGGGATCGGCACGGCAGAGCAGCAGCGCCCCTACGGGGCGCGGTCCGGTTCTCGCGTTCATGGCCCATACGCTAGGTCAATTTGTCCGTGTACGTAGGCAAATGCCACCTCTTGAAAGGGGTTGACTTCCCTGATCCGCGATATATCGTGTTCATCGAGAGACGCGATATGTTGCGTCACCGTGCGTCGCCGCGCCATCGAAACGGGAGGACAGCACCATGACAGAGTGGTCCGTCGCCGAGCCCAGGAAACTCACGCTGACCGACCCCGTGTCCCGGCTCCAGGTGCGCATCGTGAACGGTGCGGTCAATGTCGTCGGGACGGACGAGGCCACCGCGCGGCTGGAGGTCTCGGAGATCGAGGGCCCGCCGTTGATCGTGACCCAGGACGGCTCGACACTGACCGTGACCTATGAGGACCTGCACTGGAAGGGGTTCCTCAAGTGGTTCGACCGCAAGGGCCACCACCGTAGGGCGGTCGTCTCCGTCGCCGTCCCGGCCGGCGTGGACGTCGAGGTGGGCGTGGTCGGCGCCGGCGCCGTGGTCTCCGGCATCCGGGGCCGTACGGACATCCGGGGCGTCACGGGCGACACCACGCTCGTCGGCATCTCCGGCCCGGTCCGCGCCGAGACCGTCTCCGGCAGTCTGGAGGCCCAGTCCGTCACCGGCGCGCTGCGGATCAACTCGGTGACCGGCGACGTGACGGTGATCGAGGGCGCAGGCGCCTCCGTCAAGGCGGAGACCGTCAGCGGGGACATGGTCATCGACCTCGACCCCGGCCACCGGGAGGGGCCGCCGGCGGACATCCGGCTGTCCAGCGTCTCCGGCGAGGTCGCCATCCGCCTGCCGCACCCGGCGGACGCCCGGGTCGAGGCGAACACCACCAGCGGCGCCGTCTCCAACGCGTTCGACGACCTGCGGGTCGGCGGGCAGTGGGGCGCCAAGAGCATCACCGGCACGCTCGGGACGGGTCGGGGCACGCTCAAGGCGACCACGCTCTCCGGTTCGATCGCGCTGCTGCGCCGCCCGGACCCGGCCGAGGACGAGCGCCCCGCGTCGTCCGCTCCCGACGCGCCCACCACCCCCGGAAAGGTGCTGTGACATGCCGCCCGTCTTCGCCCACGGCCGACTGCGCCTCTATCTGCTCAAGCTCCTCGACGAGGCCCCCCGGCACGGCTATGAGGTGATACGCCTCCTGGAGGAGCGCTTCGAGGGTCTGTACGCCCCCTCGGCGGGCACGGTCTATCCACGCCTGGCCAAGCTGGAGGCGGAGGGCCTGGTCACGCACGCCACCGAAGGCGGCCGCAAGGTCTACTCGATCACCGACGCCGGCCGCGCGGAGCTGGCCGGGCGTGTCGGTGAACTGGCCGATCTGGAGCGGGAGATCCGCGAGTCGGTCTCCGAACTGGCCGCCGAGATCCGCGACGACGTGCGCGGAGCGGCCGGCAAGCTGCGCAGCGAGATGCGCGCGGCGGCGAGCGAGACCCGGCGCAAGGACTCCCCCTTCGCCGACGCCAAGGAGGAGCTGCGCCGCGCCCAGCAGGAGTGGAAGGAGCAGACGCGCCAGGCCCGCGCCGAGGCCCAGTCGGCGCGCCGCGAGGCCAAGGAGTTCCAGCGGATCGCCCGGCAGATCCAGGAGCAGGTCCAGGACCGGTTGGGTCGGGGCGACTGGCCTTCGGGCGTCTGGGAGGGCATCTCGGACCTCACCGCCCAGCTCGGCGGCCTGGTGACGGGGACGACGCACCCCAAGGCGGCGGCCCAGCAGCCGGAGACCGCGGAGGAGGCCGCGTCGGAGTGGGCGAAGGACTACGAACCCACCGGCGACCCGGCCCGCGATCTGGACCGGCTCCTGGACCGCTTCCGCGACGACATCCGCGACGCGGCACGCGACCACGGGGTGGACGCGGTGCAACTGGCGGAGACCCGCCGCCATCTGTCGACGGCGGCGTCCCACATCACGGCCCTGCTGCACCCGCAGAGCCGCAAGCACGACCGCTGACCGCCGGGGGCGACACCGGGCCGGAGCTGCCACCCCGGCCACGGCGCCCGATCAGGGGCTCACCCCCTGCACGGGGCCGGGGCCGCCGCCCCGGCCCCACAACGGCCGGACACCAGCCCGGGCCTGCCCCGCCCGGCACCGGCCCGGGGGCGACGGGCGGCCGGCGGAGGGACCGGCCCGGGTCGGCGGCCGTCAGCCCCGGGTGGCGGTGACCGTCACCCGGGCTCCCGGCGCGGCGAGGATCCATGCCCTGCCCGGCTCCTCGCGCAGTACGACCGCCCTGCCGGCGGCCGCGACCTTCCAGCGGCCCGGCGGGAGGGAGAGCTCCGTCCGCCGGGGGCCCCGCCGCGCGGAGTCGTACTCCAGCCGGTAGACCCCGCTCCCGGAGTCGTACGCGGAGGAGCGGACCGTGCCCGCGACCGCCTCCGCGTACGGCTCGGCCGTCAGCTCCTTGTTCGTACGGAAGGTTCCCGCGCCGTCCACCGCGCAGTACCCGCCGCCGTAGCACCACACATAGCCGGCCCATCCGGAGCCGTACCGGCCGAGGGAGGCCATCGCGTCCCGGTAGAAGCGGTTCATGTTCGGCAGGGCGTTGTTGAGCGGCCCCCACTCCCCCACCACCACCGGGACCCCGTACTCCTCGGGATACCGGGTGACGGCGCGCTCGTACGCCTCGATCCAGCCGGCGGCCGGGTCGTAGTCGGCGCCCGCCTCCATGGCCGTGTTGTAGAAGTGCGGGGCGTAGACGACCTTCGGGTCGTCGATCCTGCCGAGGCCGGTGGGGACGCCCTCGCCGACGATCGGGGTGGGCTCGACGAAGACCCAGGTGTCGCGGTCCACCGTGCGGACGGCGTCCGCGAGCCGGTTGTACATCGGGGTCAGGTGCTCCCGCTCGATCCGCCGGGCGGCGGTGGGCAGGTCCTCGCCCTCCCGCAGCTCCCCCATCGGCTCGTTGATCAGGTCGTAGCCGAGGACGGCCGGATGGTCCGCGAAGCGATCGGCGAGGACCCGCCACATCTCCGCCTGGGCGCGCCGCAGGTCCTCGTCCTGGTAGAGATGGGTGAAGGCGCGCTGCACGGCGGGCTCGAAGTACTCGGCGAACCAGTCGTCCGGGTGCGGGGTGAAGGGCAGCCCGTCCGTCCGGGTGGCCCACTCCGGTACGCCGCGGTGTCCGAACGCCGGGCCGAAGACGTCCTGGTGGGCGTCGATCAGCACCTGGATGTCGTGCTTCTGCGCCCAGCCGAGGACGCGTTCGATCTTCCCCAGGTACGCCTGGCTGTACCGGCCCGGGCGGGGCTCCAGGTCGTCCCAGAAGACGAGGAGCCGGGCGAAGTTGAAGCCCTTGGCCCGCATGTCGCGGAAGTGCCGCTCGGTGACCGCCGCCAGGGCGTTCTCGCCCCGGCCGACTTTGTCCTCGACGTTCCAGCCCCGCAGGGTGAGCGTCCGGCCGTGCGCGTCGGTGAGGACGGGTATCCGGCCGACGGGTGTCGGACGAGCGCCCTCGGCCTGGGCGGCGGTCGGGGCGAGCAGGGCGGCGAGGGCGGCCGCGACGACGGCGGCTGCGGCGAGGGGCGTACGTAACACGGGAAACCTCCGGCACGACGGTGTGTTCGCGGTGCCGGAGATCCCATCAGTACATCTGACGGTCCATCAAGACGTCGTCAGCACGATCTTTCCGAAGAGTTCGCCCGAGGCCATCTTCTCGAAGCCCTCGCGGGCCCGGTCCAGCGGCAGCACGTCGTCGATCACCGGCCGCACGCCCGTGGCCGCGCAGAACGACAGCAGGTCCTCCAGCTCGTCCTTGGAGCCCATGGTCGAGCCGACGACCTTGAGCTCCAGGAAGAAGATCCGGGTCAGCTCGGCGTTCGAGGGCCGGTCGCCGCTGGTGGCGCCCGAGATGACGAGGGTGCCGCCCGGCCTCAGCGACTTGACCGAGTGCGACCAGGTGGCCGCGCCGACGGTCTCGATGACCGCGTCCACGCGCGCGGGGAGCCGCGCGCCCGGCTCGTACGCCTCCACGGCGCCGAGCTCGACGGCCCGCTTCCGCTTGGCCTCGTCACGGCTGGTGGCGAAGACGCGCAGCCCGGCGGCCTTGCCGAGCGCGATCGCCGCGGTGGCGACACCGCCGCCGGCGCCCTGCACCAGGACCGAGTCGCCGGGCCGCACCCCGGCGTTGGTGAAGAGCATGCGGTACGCGGTGAGCCAGGCGGTCGGGAGGCAGGCGGCCTCCTCGAACGAGAGCTCCTTGGGCTTGGGCAGCACGTTCCACGAGGGAACGGTGACCCGCTCGGCGAAGGTGCCCTGGTAGCGCTCGGTCAGGATGGAGCGGGGCTCGTCGGGGCCGACCCCGTGGCCGGTCTGGCCGATGACGGAGTGCAGGACCACTTCGTTGCCGTGCTCGTCGATGCCCGCCGCGTCGCAGCCGAGGATCATCGGCAGCTTCTCCTCGGGCAGCCCCACCCCACGCAGCGACCAGAGGTCGTGGTGGTTGAGCGAAGCGGCTTTGACGGTCACGGTGGTCCAGCCGGCACGGGCCTCGGGCTCGGGACGTTCGCCGAGCTCAAGTCCGGTCAGGGGCTGATCGCGGTCGATTCGGGCGGCGTAGGCAGCGAACATGACCTTGAGCGTAGGTCCGAGGGGCCGATGGCGGAACCACAGGACCCTGTGACGCACTTCTCTCATAGCGGCCCCGCACCGGACCGGGAGCGCCGGACCGGAGCGCCCCGACGGCGCCCCCCTCCCAGCCCGCGCGCCCCGGCGGCGCCCCGCCCCATCCCGTCACACACGAGAAGGGGCCCCGCCTGTCCGGCGGGGCCCCTTCTCGGTGGGCGTCGGTACTCGGGACGCGTCAGCGGCGCGCCACGCCCTCGGCGCGGGCGGCGGCGGCCACGGCGGCGGTGACCGCCGGGGCGACGCGCTCGTCGAACGGCGACGGGATCACGTAGTCGGCGGCGAGCTGGTCGCCCACCACGTCCGCCAGGGCGTTCGCCGCGGCGATCTTCATGCCCTCGGTGATCCGGGAGGCCCGGACCTGGAGGGCGCCCGCGAAGATGCCCGGGAAGGCGAGGACGTTGTTGATCTGGTTCGGGTAGTCCGAACGGCCGGTCGCCACGACGGACGCGTACTTGTGCGCGACGTCGGGGTGGACCTCGGGGTTCGGGTTGGCCATGGCGAACACGAAGGCGTTCGGCGCCATCGAGGCGACCGCGGCCTCCGGGACCGTACCGCCGGAGACGCCGATGAAGACGTCCGCGCCGGCCAGGGCGCTCTCCAGGGAGCCTGTGAGGCCCGCCTTGTTGGTGATCTCCGCGAGCTCGCGCTTGACCGCGGTGAGGTCCTCACGGTCACGGCTGACGATGCCCTTGCGGTCCGCGACGGCCACGTCGCCGAGCCCCGCCTCCAGCAGGAACTTGGCGATGGCGACCCCGGCCGCCCCGGCGCCGGAGATGACTCCGCGCAGGTCACCGAGGGTGCGGCCGGTCAGCTTCGCCGCGTTGCGGAGCGCGGCGAGCGTGACGACGGCCGTGCCGTGCTGGTCGTCGTGGAAGACGGGGATGTCGAGGCGCTCCTGGAGCTTGCGCTCGATCTCGAAGCACCGCGGCGCCGAGATGTCCTCCAGGTTCACTCCTCCGAAGGAGGGGGCGAGCCGGACGACGGTCTCCACGATCTCGTCGGTGTCGGTGGTGGCGAGCGCGATCGGCACCGCGTCCACGCCTCCGAACTGCTTGAAGAGGATGGCTTTCCCCTCCATGACCGGAAGCGACGCCTCCGGGCCGATGTCGCCGAGTCCGAGCACGGCCGTTCCGTCGGTCACGACCGCGACGACCTGAGACTTCCAGGTGTAGTCGTGGACCAGCTCCGGCTGCTCGGCGATCGCGGTGCACACCTTGGCGACGCCGGGTGTGTACGCGAGGGACAGGTCGTCCTTGTCCCGGAGCGGCACGGTGGCCGCGACGGCCATCTTGCCGCCACGGTGCAGAGCGAAAGCCGGATCGAAGGGCTCCTCATGAGCCCCTTCCGCACCGCTCCCGCTGCGAGGGTTGACGATCTCCGCTGCCATTGGGTTGACCCCTTAAGTCTTCATCATTTGAGGGTGGCCACTCCTGGTTGAGGAGGGGGTGGGTGGGTCCCGCGGCCACCGTGTCTGGCAGCCGCGCGGGCGCGCCGCACAACGCGCCCTGAGCCCCGGATGAGGGGTGTAAGGATCCTTCTTACCGGACGGACGGCACCGCGGACGAGTCCATAGTGGAGCGGTGATGCGACTCATACGGCCGTATCGGCACCTTGTCTTGGGTGGACGCGTCACGAATGTCCGGACAGATATGCCCGCGGACCGAATCGCGCGTTTCATGTCGTCCGAATGGCGAGATGGGCCGGAGATTTTCCGGTCCGAAGGAGGCATCTCCGGAGAAGGTCCGGCCGGGAAGCACCGGCCTCTCGAAGTTCGGGGGTCACCCGTTATCCGATTTTGACATGCGGGGCAGTCTGTTTGAGGGGGTCCGAATGGCAAGATGCCGTAATCACACGAGGTCGCGACACCCGAAGGTGCGTGCGCGGCCTATGGCAACTCCCTCATACGCCGGAGGAACCCGACCATGACCGCACGCTCCACGCGCTGTACGACCGCCAAGACCCGCACCTCCCGTCTTGCCGCGGTCGCCGCCATCGCGGTCGCCGGCTCCATGCTGCTGACCGCGTGTGGCGACCAGACCGAGGGCGCGAAGACCACTCCCGAGGGCGGCACCCAGTCCGTCGCCTCCAACGCGCCCCTCTTCTCGAAGCTGCCCGCCGACATCCAGAAGGCCGGCGTCATCAAGGTCGGCACGGACGCCACGTACGCCCCGATGGAGTTCAAGCAGGGCAACGAGATCGTCGGCGTCGACCCCGACATCGCCGCCGCCCTCTCCAAGCAGCTCGGCGTGAAGTTCCAGTTCACCAGCGGCACCTTCGACACCCTGCTCACCGCCCTGCCCACCGGTCGCACCGACATCGTCATGTCCTCCATGACGGACACCAAGGCCCGCCAGGAGGGTCTGGACGACAAGGGGAAGAAGACCGGCACGGGCGTCGACTTCGTCGACTACTTCACCGCCTCCACCGGCATCCTGGTGAAGAAGGGCAACCCGGAGAACATCAAGTCGCTCGACGACCTGTGCGGCAAGAAGCTGGCCGTGCAGCGTGGCACCACGTACGAGCAGGCCGCCAAGGACCAGGCCGAGAAGTGCAAGAAGGACGGCAAGCCGGCCCTCACCTTCGAGTCCTTCCCGACCGACGCCGAGGCGCAGACCCGCGTCAAGGCCGGCGGCGCCGTCGCCGACCTGAACGACTCCCCGGTCGCCGCGTACATCGCGAAGACCGCGGGCGGCGGCAAGGACTTCGACGCGATCGCCAACAAGACGGACGCGGGCTACTTCGGCATCGCCGTCGACAAGAAGGACACCCAGCTGCGCGACGCTCTCAAGGAAGCGCTGGACGCGATCATCAAGGACGGCACGTACAAGGCCGCCCTCGACAAGTGGAACGCGGGCGACGGCGCCATCCCCGCGGCCAAGATCAACGGCGGCTCCTGACCCCCACGCACCACTGAAGGGCAGTCGTTGTGACTGACAAGCTCGACAAGGTTCCCGCCGGGGCGTCGCCCGCCCCGGCCGGGCTCCCGCCGGAGGCCATCAAGGCCATTCCGGTCCGCCACTACGGACGCTGGGTCGCCGGCGTCCTGGTCGTGGCGCTCCTGGCCCTCCTCGCGTACGCCTTCTCGCAGGGCAATGTGCGCTGGGCGACGGTGCCGGAGAAGCTGTTCGACCCCAGCATCCTGTCCGGCCTGGGGAACACGATCCTCATCAGCGTCGCCTCGATGGCGCTGGGCCTCGTGCTGGGTGTGCTCTTCGCCGTCATGCGGCTCTCCAAGAACCCGGTGACCAGCTCCGTCGCCTGGCTCTACATCTGGGTCTTCCGCGGCACGCCGGTCTATGTGCAGCTGCTGATCTGGTTCAACCTCGCCCTGATCTTCCCGATCTTCAACATCGGGTTCTACAAGGACGAGATGACCGATGTCATGACCCCCTTCCTGGCCGCCCTGCTGGGTCTCGGCCTCAACGAGGGCGCGTACATGGCGGAGATCGTCCGGGCCGGCATCCAGTCGGTCGACGAGGGCCAGACCGAGGCGTCGCACGCCCTGGGCATGAGCCAGGCGAAGACGATGCGGCGCGTGGTGCTCCCGCAGTCGATGCGGGTGATCATCCCGCCGACGGGCAACGAGTTCATCAACATGCTGAAGACCTCGTCCCTCGTCGTGGCGGTGCAGTATCCGGATCTGCTGCGGGCCTCGCAGGACATCGCGTCGACCTCGTTCGCGGTGATGGAGATGTTCTTCGTCGCCTCGATCTGGTACCTGATCCTGACCTCGGTGTTCAGCGTGGGCCAGTTCTATCTGGAGCGGCACTACGCCCGCGGCTCCCTGCGCACGCTGCCCCCGACGCCGTGGCAGAAGGTCAAGGCGAACCTGGTCTCCCTCTCCAACTGGCGGCGGTGAAACACATGACGGCAATGGTGAAGGCCGAGGGCGTCCACAAGTCCTACGGTGCCGCCCACATCCTCAAGGGCATCGACCTCGAGGTGAACAACGGCGAGGTGTTCTGCCTGATCGGCCCGTCCGGTTCCGGCAAGTCGACCTTCCTGCGGTGCATCAACCACCTGGAGAAGATCAACTCCGGTCGGCTGTACGTCGACGGCGAACTGGTGGGCTACCGCCAGAAGGGCGACAAGCTCTACGAGCTGAAGGACAGCGAGGTCGCCGCCCAGCGCCGCGACATCGGCATGGTCTTCCAGCGCTTCAACCTGTTCCCGCACATGACGGCCCTGGCCAATGTCATGGAGGCGCCGATCCAGGTGAAGGGCGAGTCGAAGGCGGTCGCCCGCGAGCGGGCCGAGCGGCTGCTCGACCGGGTGGGCCTGGCCGACAAGGCCGGGAACTACCCCTCGCAGCTCTCCGGCGGTCAGCAGCAGCGCGTGGCCATCGCCCGCGCGCTGGCGATGGAGCCGAAGCTGATGCTCTTCGACGAGCCCACGTCGGCGCTCGACCCGGAGCTGGTCGGTGACGTCCTCGACGTCATGCGGGACCTGGCCGAGTCGGGCATGACGATGGTCGTCGTCACCCACGAGATGGGCTTCGCCCGCGAGGTGGGCGACTCCCTGGTGTTCATGGACGGCGGTGTCGTGGTCGAGTCCGGCCACCCGCGCGACGTCCTCGGTGACCCCCAGCACGCCCGGACGAAGGCGTTCCTGTCCAAGGTGCTGTAAGCGGTACGGCGTGCGAAGGGGCGGTACGGAACTCCCGTACCGCCCCTTCGCCGTGGACGCGGCCTACTTCAGCGCGAGCATCAGCGTGTCGGAGGGCGAGGCCCAGACCGGGCGCGCCTCGGCGAAGCCGGCGGCGCGCAGGATCTCGCCGTGGCGGCGGGCGGAGGGCATGTCGCCGTCGGCGTGCTCGCCGTAGATCTCGAAGCGGCGGGCGGTGGGCTCGGCGAGGACCGGGTCGGCGGCGGCGAGCGCCCACCAGTCGGCCCAGTCGAGGGCGCCGGCGGCCTTGGCCTCGTCCATGCGGGCGTGGCGCTGGGCGCGCTCGGCGGCGTTGATGCGGGGAGTGGTCTCGTCGATCATGTGGTCGGCGTTCATGAAGACGCCGCCGTCGCGGACGACGCCGGCGAGCTGCCCGTAGAGCGCGGTGAGCGGCTCGGTGTGGAGCCAGTGCAGCGCGGTGGCGGTGAGGACGGCGTCGTACGTGTCGTACGGGAGCTTCGTGACCCACGCGGGGTCCTTGAGGTCGGCGGTCACCAGGGTGACGCGCTCGTCGCCGGCGAAGTACCCCTCGGCGATGGCGAGCAGGGCGGGGTCGAGGTCGACGCCGGTGCTGGTCGCGTTCGGGAACCGCGCGAGGAGCCGATCCGTGATACTCCCAGTACCGCACGCCAGGTCGAGGACGCGGGGCTCCGGCCCCACCACGGCCTCGACCATGTCGAGCATCACGCGGAACCGCTCCTCGCGGTCCGGCATGTACCACTCCTGCTGGCGGTCCCAGCTCTGCTGCCAGGCCGCCCAGTCGGTTCCGGTCGTCGCCGCGTCCGTCATCGCCTTACCTCGCCCTCTTCGTAATACCCTCGAAGGGGAAACAGCCGTTACCCCTTTCCGCCCCGACCCTAGACCGCCGGAGTAAGGACTACAAGTGGAACTTGCCTATTACTCGGATTACGCCGTGCGTCTGGTCAACACCGAGGAGCCGACCCGCAACAAGGACTCCCTGACCTCGGTCGAGGCGGTCCGGGAGCTCTTCGGCGCGGCCTCCCAGATGGCCAGGCGGGCGACGGACGCCGATGTGACGCGCTTCCGTTCGGTACGCGGCCGGCTGCGGGCCGTCTTCACCGCGGCCGACGAGGGCGACCAGACCCGGGCCGTGGACCTGCTGAACTCCCTGCTCCTGGAGTTCCCGGTGAGCCCGCAGATCTCCGGGCACGACCACCTCGACGGCGAGGGGCGGCCGCGCTGGCACATGCACCTCGCCGACCACCCTTCGAACGCCACCGCGGGCTACGCGGCCATCGCCGCGATGGGGCTCGCCTTCCATCTGACCGAGTTCGGCGCCGACCGGCTCGGCCTGTGCCAGGCCGCACCGTGCCGCAACGCCTACCTCGACACCTCGACCAACCGCTCCCGGCGCTACTGCTCGGACCGCTGCGCGACCCGCGCCAACGTGGCCGCCTACCGGGCCCGCAAGCGCCTGGAGGCCGAACGGAGCGACCGGGAGGACGACCACACCGGCCTGACGGCCGAGAGCAGCCAGGAGAGCACGACGGTTGGCGAGCGCCGGCGGCCGGGAGTCACGGGGCGGTAGCGCAGCCGCACGCGGCCGAGCACCAGCTCGGCGGGCACGACCCCGAAGACCCGGCTGTCGCCCTCGGCGCCGGGGTTGTCGCCGAGCACCCACCAGCCGGCGCCCTGGCGCTCGACCAGACGCTTGACGATGAGCAGGTCCTGCTGGAGCGGATGGCGCAGCACGGCCACGTTCCCCGGGCGCAGCCGGGCGCCGTAGTGCACGAGGAGCTGATCACCGTGGAGCAGCGTGGGCACCATGGACACCCCGGTCACCTCGGCTACACCGAACAGGGGCCCGGCTTCCCGCCCCGGCTCCCGCCCCGATTCCGTCATCCGGCACCTCCCGGTCCGATCGTCCACGAGTCCCATGGTGACCCTGGACTTTTGTCCTAAGCCCTAGGGGGCGCTCGCGAAAACGCGCTTCTCACGGAGTAATGTCCCACCTGAGAAGACGATCACGAGGAAGGACAGCTCAATGCTCTCCCGCCTGTTTGCCCCCAAGGTGAAGGTCAGCGCCCACTGCGACCTCCCCTGCGGTGTCTACGACCCGGCCCAGGCCCGGATCGAGGCCGAGTCGGTCAAGGCCGTCCAGGAGAAGTACCAGGCCAACGAGGACGCGCACTTCCGCGCCCGCGCCACGGTCATCAAGGAGCAGCGCGCGGAGCTCGCCAAGCACCACGTCTCGGTGCTGTGGAGCGACTACTTCAAGCCCCCGCACTTCGAGAAGTACCCGGAGCTCCACCTGCTCATCAACGAAACGCTGAAGGCCCTGTCGACCGCCAAGGCGTCGACGGACCCGAAGACGGGCGAGAAGGCTCTCGAGCTCATCGCCGAGATCGACCGCATCTTCTGGGAGACGAAGAAGGCCTGACCTTCCTCCCGCAGAGCGCCCGAAGGGGCCCGACCGGCGATCCCGGTCGGGCCCCTTCCGCGTGCGTGGCTCGGAGCGCGAGGGTGGGCGGCGGCGGGCGGGTGGCGGGGTCAGGCGGTCTGGAGCGGACGGCGGCCGAATGCGGCCCCCTGCGGCAACTGACGTCCGACCCGGGCGAGGGCCTCCTCGAAGTCGCCGCCCGCGATGCCGGATTCGTAGGCGGCGCCGGCGTGGTGCAGCGTCAGGCTGAGGTCCACGCGTTCACCGAGCGTCAGCAGACAGCTGAGGGTCGCCTGCTCGGTGACCCCGTCGAGGACCACGGGAAGCGGCAGATCCCACTCCAGTACGCAGCCGGTGAGCGTCTCGCCGCCCTCGCCGGCCGCACGCAGGGCGCCGAAGCTCGCGCCCGAGTACTCGATTCCCCTGATGCGGGTGGACACCTGCGGTCCGTCCACCCTGATGACGATCGCTTCCGCGCCGCCGCGGTCCCGGTACCAGCCGGTCCAGACTTCTGTCGACTCCGATGACATGCGCGGACTGTAGCGGTATGACCGGCTCCACCGCGCGGCCGGTCACCCCGGGGCCTGACTTCTCCCGGTCTCGTCGTTCTTGCCGGTCAACTGCGTGCTCGCGGCTTCCGCACCACCCGTTCCGGTGCCCGCGGAACCCTCCCCGGTCCCCGCGCCTCCGGAGCCCTCGGCGCCCTCGGCGTCGTCCGGAGCCGCACCGGTCGGCCGGGAGCCGTCCGCCTTGCGGCCGAAGAGTCGGCAGTCCGGGTTGGGGCACGGCCGTGCCTCCCAGATCGGCACCCAGGCCCCCAGGACCTTGTGCCGCTTGATGGCCGTACCGACAGGCTGGCCGCAGGCCGGGCAGCGGGGCTCGGCCTGGGGATCACGGACGGTGCGGCGTCCTTCGGTGCCCATACCTCCAGGGTAGAACGCCCTCCTGGTCACTGCTTCCTGGTATACGTCCGGACCAGCACGCCGTTGTCGAAGGCGCGCACCGCGCCCAGTTCGAAGTCGCGAGGCTCGAAGTCCGTGCCGAACATCGGCATGCCGGAGCCGAAGACCTGCGGATAGGTCTTGATGATCAGCTCGTCGATCTCGTCGATCAGCTCGCCCGCGATGGTGGAACCGCCGCAGAGCCAGATGCCGAGCGGGCTGTCCTCGGCCTTGAGTTCCCGGATCCGGCCGATCAGGTCGTCCGCGATCAGCTCGACGTTGGGGTCCGGCGACTCTGTCAGGGAGCGGGTGGCGACGAGCTCCCGCATATGGGCGTACGGGCTGGTGACGCCGGCGTCCAGGCCGAGCCGGTAGGAGTTCATGCCCTGGACGACGGTGTCGAAGTGCCGGTTCCGGGAGTCGGGGTCGACGCCGAGCATGGACCAGCCAGGGGCGGCGATGGTCTCCGGGTACTCCGCCTTCAGATACTCCAGGTACTCCCCCGCCACGTACTGGTAGGTGGAGGTGGCATCGCCCTTCGGGTCACCGATGAAGCCGTCGATGCTGCAGGCGATGAAGTAGGTGAGCTTGCGCAAACCGGTCCTCTTTGTCTCCGGGAAGCGGCCGCGATCGCAACCACGACAGTTATAGTGCTTCATCTGTAGTGGTTACGCAAGACCCTTTTCTCGAATGCTCGAAGGAGCCGGCGATGGCAAGAAATCCGGAGCGGCGGGCCGCGCTGCTCGACGCGGCGATCGAGGTCCTCGCGGACGAGGGCGCCCGGGGGCTGACCTTTCGCGCGGTCGACACCCGCGCGGGCGTCCCCACGGGCACCTCGTCCAACTACTTCACCGACCGCGACCAGCTGCTCTCCCAGGTCGGAGACCGGATCTTCGTACGACTCACCCCCGCCCCCGGCTCCCTCGACACCGCCATGCGGCCGGAGCCCAGCCGAGAACTGGTCGTGGAACTGATGCGATGGCTCGCCCGGCGCATGGCGGCCGAGCGCAGCTGCTACCTCGGCCTCTTCGAGCTGCGCCTCGAAGCCGCCCGCCGCCCCGACCTGCGCGGCCGGCTCACCGGGATCCTGCGCTCGGACCTCGACTACAACATCCGCCTCCACTTGGACTCGGGCATGCCCGGCGACGGCGACACCGTCCGGCTCCTCTACTTCGCGCTCACCGGACTCCTCCTCGACCACTTCACCGTCCCCGGCCTCCACGGCGACCGGGCACTGGACGACCTGATCGAGACCGTCGTCACCCGGATCGTGCCCGAGTCCTGAACCTCACCGCGTCCGGCGGGTGACGAACTCCGCCAGAGCCAGCAGATCCCCGGCCGCCGACAGGTCCGGCACCGCGCGGGAGAGATGGCGCACCGCCAGAGCCATCCGGTCCGCCGCCTCCGCCTGCGCCCAGTCCCGGCCGCCCGCCCGCTCCACCGCGTCCGCCGCCGACCGCACCCCCGCCGGATCGAGCACCGGCCGGGCATAGAGCGCGGCCAGCTCCTCCCCCGCCGCCGTCCCCGAAGCGAGCGCCGCCACCACCGGCAGCGACTTCTTGTGGGCGACGAGATCCGCCCCGGCCGGCTTGCCCGTCCGGTCGGGGTCGCCCCAGATCCCGATCAGGTCGTCGATCAGCTGAAAGGCGAGCCCCGCCTCCCGGCCGAACGCGTCCATCGCCGCCACCTCCCCCTCACCCGCACCCGCGTACAGCGCCCCCATGGCACAGGCACACCCCAGCAGCGCCCCCGTCTTCGCGGTCGCCATCGCCAGACACTCCTCCAGCGACACCTCGTCCGGGCCACGCCCCTCGAAGGCACAGTCCGCCTGCTGACCGGCACACAGCTCGATGACACAGGCGGCGAGCCGGGCCGACGCCGCCGCCGAGGCGGGATGGTCGTCCTCGGCCAGCAGACGCAGAGCCAGAGCCAGCATCGCGTCACCCGCGATCAACGCGTCGGGAACACCGAACACCGTCCAGGCCGTGGGCCGGTGCCGCCGAGTCGGATCCTCATCCACGATGTCGTCATGGAGCAGGGTGAAATTGTGGGCGAGCTCCACCGCCGCCGCCGCCCGCACCGCCGGTGCCGGATCACCACCCAGCGCACGGGCCGCGGCCAGCACCAGGGCGGGCCGGATCGCCTTGCCGGCCTGCCCGGCCGCCGGAGTGCCATCCGCCTGCTCCCAGCCGAAGTGGTACATCGCCACCCGCCGCAGGGAACCCGGCAACGACTCGACGAGCGAGCGCAGACGGGGATGGACGACGCTCATCGTGTGGTCGAGAAACGCCGCGGCACCGTGCCCGTCGGTCGTGGCGTCCGCGCTGATCATGGTCACGGTCACTCCTTCCCTTCTTTTTTTGGGCTCGGTTCGCCTCCGGGCGCTTTCTGCGTCTGCCGACGGTCGCGCGCCCTTCGGCTCACTCGCCGGGCGTAGCACGGACGTGGTGGCGGCCCCCCTCAGTGCCAGCGGCTGACCTCCACGTTCTCCAGGACGCCCAGGGCGTCGGGCACCAGCACCGCGGCCGAGTAGTACGCGGTGACCAGGTAGGAGATGATCGCCTGCTCGTCGATGCCCATGAAGCGGACGGACAGGCTCGGCTCGATCTCGTCCGGGATCCCCGTCTGGTGCAGGCCGATCACGCCCTGGTCCGCCTCGCCCGTACGCATGCAGATGATCGACGTCGTCCGGGCGTCCGAGATCGGGATCTTGTTGCAGGGGTAGATCGGCACGCCGCGCCAGGTCGGGATCCGGTTGCCGTTGACGTCGATGGACTCCGGGACCAGACCCCGGCGGTTGCACTCGCGGCCGAAGGCGGCGATGGCCCGCGGGTGCGCGAGAAACATCTTGGAGCCGCGGCGGCGCGAGAGCAGCTCGTCCATGTCGTCCGGGCCGGGAACGCCGTCGTGGGGCTGGAGCCGCTGGCCGTAGTCGCAGTTGGAGAGGAGGCCGAACTCCTTGTTGTTGACCAGCTCGTGCTCCTGGCGCTCGCGCAGCGCCTCCACCGTGAGCCGCAACTGCTGCTCGGTCTGGTTCATCGGCTGGTTGTAGAGATCCGCGACCCGGCTGTGGACCTTCAGCACGGTCTGGGCGACCGACAGTTCGTACTCGCGAGGCGAGGCGTCGTAGTCGACGTACGTGTGCGGGACGATCGCCTCGCCGACATGGCCGGCGGAGAGGTCGATCGCCGCCTCGCCGTACTTGTTGGTGCGCTGGTGGGGCAGTGCGGCCACGCCCGCGAGGTGGGCGGCGAGCGAGCCGACGCGGTCCGCGAGGTTGCGGACGTCGTCGCGGGTGAGTTCGAGGACGGTACAGGCGGTGGCCGCGCGGGCGGTCCACTCCCATGTCGCGTCGGAGTGGGTGAGCGAGCTGTCGCCGAAGTAGGCGCCGTCCGCGAGGACTCCGAGGATCGCCTCGTCGCCGTACGGCCCCTCGCGCAGCTGCTCGACCTTGCCGTGGGCCAGCAGGTGCACCCGGTCGGTGGGTTCGCCCGCGGTGGCGATCAGCTCGCCCGGCGCGTACTGACGCTGACGGCAGCGCGCCGCCAGCTCCGCGAGGGCCTCCTCGTCGTCGTACCCCCGCAGTGCGGGGAGTTCGCCGAGCTCGGCGGGGATGACGGCGACCTGTTCACCGGTCTGCACGAACGTGACGCGTCCGTCTCCCACGGAATAACTGAGCCTCCGGTTGACCCGGTACGTACCACCCTGCACCTGCACCCACGGCAGCATCCGCAACAGCCACCTGGAGGTGATCTCCTGCATCTGGGGGGCCGATTTGGTCGTGGTCGCGAGGTTCCGCGCGGCGGCGGTACCGAGACTCTGCTGCGGGCCTGCCTGTTCCGCGCGGACCTCGTCGCCAACCGAACCAACGGACATGGAACTCCCTCTCGTATGACTGACCTGCGAGAGGAAGCCTTTCAGCACGGAACGTGGCAGCGCCATTACACAAATGAGTGGGAGTGGATCATCTCCAACTGGGCATGTCACACGCTTTCCACTCGAACAGCCCAGCCCCGTCGGCCTCATGGCCCCCTGTCCGGATCGGCTCGCACACGGTCCGAACGGCTGGTGCGCGAGTGGATCGCTCCGTTACTCCGGGAACACTCACGGTAACCGGCAGCCCGCTTGCGTCCCTGCCCCTCCCCGTTCCTCTTATCCGAAGGAGTCGGCCATGGCCCCACCCATGTCCGCGAGCAGGTTCCTCGACGCGCTGCGCGACGAGGGCCTCTCGGTCGTCGAGGTCGGCGACTGGCGTACCCACAACCGCAACCACAAAGGCCCCTGGGGGCCCGTCCACGGCGTGATGATCCACCACACCGTCACCCGCGGCACGGCCAACACCGTCCGGCTCTGCCGGGACGGCCACGCCTCCCTGCCGGGACCGCTCTGTCACGGCGTGATCGCCAAGAACGGCACGGTCCACCTCGTCGGCTACGGCCGCGCGAACCACGCGGGCGCCGGTGACGACGACGTTCTGCGGGCCGTCATCGCCGAGCAGCGGCTGCCGCCGGACAACGAGGCCACCACGGACGGCAACCGGCACTTCTACGGCTTCGAGTGCGAGAACCTCGGCGACGGCAAGGACCCGTGGCCGAAGGTGCAGCTGGAGGCCATCGAGAAGGCGGCCGCGGCGGTGTGCCGGGTGCACGGCTGGACGCAGCGTTCGGTCATCGGGCACCTGGAGTGGCAGCCGGGGAAGGTGGACCCCCGGGGCTTCACCATGGCGTCCATGCGGCAGCGGATCGGAGAACGCCTGCGGTAGGCCGCGGTGGACAATGGCCGGGTGAACGCGTTCGACCTCGCTCTCTCCCGGCTGCGGCCCCGGCTCCCGTCCCCCTTGGAGCCGGTCGAGGACGAGCGCTTCGCCCGCCGCGGCGTGCGGCTGCTGCTCAAGCGCGACGACCTGATCCACCCGGACCTGCCGGGCAACAAGTGGCGCAAGCTGGCGCTCAACCTGCGGGCGGCGGACGGGCGGCCGGTGCTGACGTTCGGCGGCGCGTACTCCCACCACCTTCGCGCGACGGCCGCCGCCGGCCGGCTGCTGGGCTTCCCGACGACCGGCGTCGTACGCGGGGACGAGCTGGCCGGCCGGCCGCTGAACCCCTCGCTCGCGCGGTGCGCGGCGGACGGAATGCGGCTGGTGTTCGTGGACCGCTCCACGTACCGCTCGAAGAACGACCCCGCCGTGCTGGCCGGTCTGCTCGCCGACGCTCCCCCGGAGACGTACGTGGTCCCCGAGGGCGGCAGCAACGCGCTCGCCGCCGAGGGCTGTACGGCGCTCGGCCGCGAGTTGTCGGGCGCGGCGGACGTCGTGGCGGTGGCGTGCGGCACCGGCGGCACGCTCGCGGGTCTGGCCGCCGGCCTCGCGCCGGGGCAACGGGCGCTGGGCGTCCCGGTCCTCAAGGGCGGCTTCCTGGGCGCGGAGATACGCGCCCTGCAGGGCGCGGCCTTCGGTGGCCCCCGGGGCGACTGGAGCCTCGACGAGCGCTTCCACGGGGGCGGGTACGCCCGTACGAGCCCGGCCCTGGAAGCGTTCGCGCGGGACTTCGAGGCGCGGCACGGAATCGCCGTCGAGCGACTGTATGTCGCCAAAATGCTGTACGGACTTGTCGCCCTGGCGGAGGAGGGGGCGTTCGCCCCGGGCACCCGGATCGCGGCGGTGATCACCGGCGCGCCGTCGTGAGGACCCACCGCGCGCGGGACGGGTTCCACCGTCTCCACGGTGTACGCCGCCGCGCCGTCGTGAGGACCCGCGCGCGGGACCGCTCAGCCGATCTCCTCGCGGTACGCCGCCGCCTCCTCCAGGTCCAGGCGGCGCAGCAGGGTGCGCATCATCTCGTCGTCGATGCGGCGCTCGTCGCGCAGGCGGACGAAGACCTCGCGTTCGGCGTCGATCATCTCGCGCGCCAGCCGGCGGTAGGTGTCGTCGGCGGTCTCCCCGGTGACTTCGTTGACCGATCCGAGCCGCTCCCAGACCGCGTTGCGGCGGCGCTCCAGGACGGTGCGGAGCCGGTCGGCCAGCGGCTGCGGCAGGGCGTTGCGTTCGTCGCTCAGGAGTTGTTCGAGGCGCTCCTCCGCGGCCCTGGACGCCTCGCTCTGGGCCTGGGCCTCGGCCAGGGTCTCGGCCTGGCGGTCGCGGCCCGGGAGCTTCAGCAGCCGGATCAGCGGCGGCAGGGTGAGCCCCTGCACCACCAGCGTCCCGATCACCGTGGTGAAGGTGAGGAAGAGGACGAGGTTCCGCGCGGGGAACTCCACCCCGTCCGTGGCGACCGGGATCGAGAAGGCGATGGCGAGCGAGACCACGCCCCGCATCCCGGCCCAGCCGACGATCAGCGGCGCCTTCCAGTCCACCCCGGGCTCGCGCTCGCGGATGCGCCGGGAGAGCCGGCGCGGGATGAAGGTGGCCGGGAAGACCCAGACGAACCGGACCACGACGACGGCCACGAAGACCCCCACGGCGTACCAGGCCGCCTCGCCGATGCCGTACCGGCCGAGCCCCTGGACGACGTACGGCAGCTGCAGTCCGATCAGCGCGAAGACGGCGGACTCCAGGATGAACGCGACCATCTTCCACACGGCCTCCTCCTGGAGGCGGGTGGCGAAGTCCACCTGCGAGTTGCGGTGGCCGAGGTAGAGGCCGACGACGACCACCGCGAGGACCCCGGAGGCGCCGACCTCCTCCGCCGCCGCGTAGGCGACGAAGGGGATCAGCAGCGAGAGGGTGTTCTGCAGCAGGGCCTCGCCGCCGAGGCGGCGGCGCAGCCAGTGGAGGGGGACCATGAGGACCAGCCCGACGCCGATCCCGCCGATCGCCGCGAGGGCGAACTCGCCGATGCCGCCCGCCCAGCTGACGCCCGCCCCGACCGCCGCGGCGAGCGCGACCTTGAAGGCGGTGATCGCGGTGGCGTCGTTCACCAGGGACTCGCCCTGGAGGATGGTGGTGATCCGGTTCGGCAGCCCCAGCTTGCGGGCGATGGCGGTGGCGGCGACCGCGTCCGGGGGCGCGATCACCGCGCCGAGGACCAGCGCGGCGGTCAGCGGCAGATCGGGAACGAGGACGTAGGCGAGCCAGCCGACCGCGACCGTCGCGAAGAGGACGTAGCCCACGGAGAGCAGGGCGACGGGCCGGAGGTTGGCGCGCAGATCGAGATAGGAGGACTCCACGGCGGCGGTGTGGAGGAGCGGCGGCAGGATCAGCGGCAGCACGATGTGCGGATCCAGGGCGTAGTCCGGTACGCCGGGGACGTACGAGGCGGCGAGGCCGACCGCGACCAGGAGCAGCGGCGCCGGCACCGGTGTCCTGCGGGCGATGCCCGCCACCGCGGCGCTCCCCGCGACCAGTGCCACCAGTTCCAGCGCGTCCATGCCCCGTCCCCACCTCGATCGACCGCGTAACCTGGCCATCATGAGCGAGTGTCCCCATGTTGCCGAAATGCCGCGCCCCGAACCCGCGCCGCTGAGCGACACCTGCCCGGAGTGCCAGTCCGACGGGACCCACCCGGTGCAGCTGCGGCTCTGCCTGAGCTGTGGGCACGTCGGCTGCTGCGACTCCTCGGCGGGGCGGCACGCCACGGGGCACTTCTCGGCCACCGGGCATCCGGTGATGCGGACCTTCGAGCCCAACGAGCGCTGGCGCTGGTGCTTCGTGGACGGTTCGATCGTCTGACGGTTGGGTACGTCACACCCCCGCGGCCAAACGCCCGTCGAGCCCCTGCAATTGGGCCCCGCACACCCCTAGCCACTGTGCGTACTCATGGCTTTACCATGAGTGACAGGCGTGGGGTGGGGTCCGTGGGACCCACGGCGACACGGCGGCATGGATCGCGATAGCGTCACGGCGGACTGCGCAACCGACTGCGTACCGCCTGGTTCGGGGGGCTTTCTCCCCGGGCCCCGAATGAGCTTGTGCCACCTTGGAGGTGAGGGTGTCCCAGATCGCAGGCGAGCCCGGGACCCAGGACTTCGTGGAAGTCCGGCTGCCCGCTGCGGGTGCCTACCTGTCCGTGCTGCGTACGGCCACGGCCGGCCTCGCGGCGCGCTTGGACTTCACCCTCGACGAGATCGAGGACTTGCGGATCGCGGTCGATGAGGCATGCGCGATCCTGCTCCAGCAGGCCGTGCCGGGGTCCGTCCTCAGCTGTGTGTTCCGGCTGATCGACGACTCGCTCGAGGTGACGGTCTCCGCCCCGACGACGGACGGACGGGCGCCGGAGCGCGACACCTTCGCCTGGACGGTGCTCTCCGCGCTGGCCGGGAAGGTCGAGTCGTCCGTCGCCGAGGACCGTACGGTCTCCATCAGCCTGTACAAACAGCGCGGCGCGGGGCCAGGCCCGGCGTGAGGAGCGGGGACGCGACGGCCGGCATCCCTGAGCAGCAGGCGCGGCCGCATCCGGAGGTCGAGGTCGAGGTCGCTACGGAGCAGGCGGTCCACATGAGCGAGCACGAGCAGCACAGCAAGGTTCCCGAGGCGGCGGAGGCCTCCGCGATCCTCGCGGACTCCGAGCCGCACGAGGTTCCGGATCCGCACGACCGGACCGGGGCGCGGGCGCTCTTCATCGAGCTGCGCGGGCTGCCGGAGGGCTCCCCGGAGAAGGCGGAGCTGCGCAATCGGCTGGTGCGGATGCATCTGCCGCTGGTCGAGCATCTCGCCCGGCGCTTCCGCAACCGCGGCGAGCCGCTGGACGACCTGACGCAGGTCGCGACCATCGGCCTGATCAAGTCGGTGGACCGCTTCGACCCGGAGCGGGGTGTCGAGTTCTCGACGTACGCGACTCCGACGGTCGTCGGCGAGATCAAGCGCCACTTCCGGGACAAGGGCTGGGCGGTCAGGGTGCCGCGCCGGCTGCAGGAGCTGCGGCTCTCGCTGACGACGGCGACGGCGGAGCTCTCCCAGCAGCACGGCCGCTCCCCGACGGTGCACGAGCTGGCGGAGCGCCTCGGGATCTCGGAGGAGGAGGTCCTGGAGGGCCTGGAGTCGGCGAACGCCTACTCGACCCTCTCCCTGGACGTGCCCGACACGGACGACGAGTCGCCCGCCGTCGCGGACACCCTGGGCGCGGAGGACGAGGCGCTGGAGGGTGTCGAGTACCGGGAGTCCCTCAAGCCGCTCCTCGAGGACCTGCCGCCGCGGGAGAAGCGGATCCTGCTGCTGCGGTTCTTCGGCAACATGACGCAGTCGCAGATCGCTCAGGAGGTCGGCATCTCCCAGATGCACGTCTCCCGGCTGCTGGCCCGCACGCTGGCCCAGCTCCGGGAGAAGCTCCTCGTGGAGGAGTAGGCGTCCTCGCGTGCCGCCGCCGGTGCGCCGGGGTCACGGAACCTCAGGCCGCGCCGCGGCGGCCGATGCCCAGGGCCTCGGTCGTCGCCGGGTTCACCAGGAGCACCAGGCCGGTCACCGCGAGGACGGCGAGGGCGATGCCCGCCAGGATCATCGCGCTGCTGGTGTGGAGCAGCTGCCAGGCGACGGGCAGGGCCAGGATCTGGGTGATGATCGCCGGCCCGCGGCTCCAGGCGCGGCGCAGGAGCAGTCCGCGCGCCGCCGCCGCCGGGAAGAGGCCGAGCACGACCAGCGTGGCCCCGCCGGTGACGGCCTGGGTCAGGCTGTCCGGGCTGCCGGTGACGCCGGTCACGAGGACGTACAGGCCCCCGGCCACCAGCGCCAGCGCCTCGATCCCGGCCACCGCGGCCGCCGCGGTCAGCCGGGCGGGGCGGGAAGTGTGCTCGGTGGTCCGTTCCGTACTGCTCATACCTGGCAGGGTAGCCGGGCCGGCGGGACCCACCCCTCTGGGCCCGGTACCGCCGGGTAGGTACGCTGGCGGCCATGCGCGCACTTCTTGTGGTCAATCCGGCAGCCACCACCACCAGTGCCCGCACCCGTGATGTCCTCATCCACGCGCTCGCCAGCGAGATGAAGCTGGAGGCGGTCACCACCGAGTACCGCGGGCACGCCCGCGACCTGGGTCGGCGGGCCGCCGAGTCCAAGGATGTGGAGCTGGTCGTCGCCCTGGGCGGCGACGGCACCGTCAACGAGGTCGTGAACGGGCTCCTCCACGGCGGCCCGGACCCCGACCGGCTCCCGGGCCTCGCGGTGGTACCCGGTGGTTCGACCAATGTCTTCGCGCGCGCCCTCGGGCTGCCGAACGACGCCGTGGAGGCGACCGGCGCCCTTCTCGACGCCCTGCGTGAGCGCCGTACACGGACAGTGAGCCTCGGGCTTGCCTCCGGCACGCCGGGCAGCGAGGACGAGGGGGTGCCGCCCCGCTGGTTCACGTTCTGCGCCGGCTTCGGTTTCGACGCCGGCGTGGTGGGCCGGGTCGAACAGCAGCGGGAACGCGGCAGGAGATCCACCCACGCGCTCTACCTCCGTCAGGTGGTCCGCCAGTTCCTGGGCGAACCGCACCGGCGCAACGGCACGATCACCCTGGAGCGCCCGGGACAGGACCCGGTCGAGGACCTGGTCCTGTCGATAATCTGCAACACCTCCCCCTGGACCTACCTGGGCAATCGTCCCGTGTACGCGTCCCCGGAGGCGTCCTTCGAGACGGCGTTGGACGTCCTCGGACTGAGCCGCCTGTCGGCCCCCGCGGTGGCCCGCTACGCCACCCAGTTGCTCACGTCGACACCCGAGCGCGGTCCCCACGGCAAGCACGCACTGTCTCTACACGATCTGACCGACTTCACCTTGCATTCCAAGGTTCCGCTCCCTCTGCAGATGGACGGAGACCACCTGGGACTGCGTACCAGCGTGACGTTCACAGGCGTACGCCGTGCACTGCGTGTGATTGTGTGAGCGGAAGGGCCGAAAGTCCTTTCACTCGAACGTTTAGGCTGGCATCCACCCCTAAGAAGTACGGCTGTGACCTAGCCGACACCGAGGAATCAAAAAAAACTTTCCTGAAGGGGTTGTATCCGCCGCCGAGGTTTGCGAATCTCTTCATGGCGATCGGGACGGCCCGCAGGACCGGCCTCCACTGAGAGCCAGAACCCCTCCACGAATCCTGGACCACACCAGTTCATCTGGCAGTCGGCCCTTCACTTGCGGGGGGATTCGTGAAAGCGTTCACATTCACAAGCAACCCGCACGTAACACCAAGAGAGGTAGCAGCCATGGACTGGCGTCACAACGCCGTTTGTCGTGAGGAAGACCCCGAGCTGTTCTTCCCCATCGGCAACACCGGTCCTGCGCTGCTGCAGATCGAGGAAGCCAAGGCCGTCTGCCGCCGCTGCCCCGTCATGGAGCAGTGCCTGCAGTGGGCGCTCGAGTCCGGCCAGGACTCCGGCGTCTGGGGTGGCCTCAGCGAGGACGAGCGCCGTGCGATGAAGCGCCGCGCCGCTCGCAACCGGGCGCGCAACGCCAGCGCCTGAACACCCTGACAAGCCTGAGGCAAGCGGCGCGTACATCGCGTACGCAATCACCGCCCCCGAGCCGCAGCGCGCAGCAGTAACCCACAGCATTCGAGCCCCGGACCGATCTCTTCGGTCCGGGGCTCGCTGCTGTGCTCGGCCGGAGTCAGCCGTACGCGGTGCCGGGCGCGGCCGCGCTCGGCGGGGCGGTCACTTCTGCGGGAGTACGGGGATGTCGAGGACGACCTTCGTGCCGCGCTCGGCGCCCGGCCGCATGTCGAAGGTGCCGCCCAACTCGCCCTCGACCAAAGTGCGGACGATCTGCAGTCCGAGGTTTCCGGCGCGCTGCGGGTCGAAGCCCTCGGGCAGGCCGCGGCCGTCGTCCTGAACGGTGATCAACAGGCGCGCGTCGGCGCGAAGTTCACCGCGTACGGCCGTGACCTCGACGGTGCCCAGCTCCGCAGGGGCGAAGGCGTGTTCGAGGGCGTTCTGGAGCACTTCGGTGAGGACCATGGAGAGCGGGGTGGCGACCTCGGCGTCCAGGATGCCGAAGCGGCCGTTGCGCCGGCAGGTCACCTTGCCCGGGGAGATCTCGGCGACCATCGCGATCACCCGGTCGGCGATCTCGTCGAACTCCACCCGCTCGTCCAGGTTCTGAGACAGCGTCTCATGCACGATGGCGATCGAACCGACCCTGCGCACCGCCTCGTTGAGCGCCTCGCGCCCCTGGGGCGAGTCCATCCGGCGGGCCTGGAGGCGCAGCAGCGCGGCGACCGTCTGGAGGTTGTTCTTCACCCGGTGGTGGATCTCCCGGATGGTGGCGTCCTTGGTGATCAACTCGCGCTCGCGGCGGCGCAGTTCGGTGACGTCGCGGAGCAGGACAAGTGAACCGATGCGGGCGCCCTTGGGCTTGAGCGGGATCGCTCGCAGCTGGATCACCCCGCCGTTGCCCTCGACCTCGGCCTCCCGGGGCGCGTAGCCGGAGGCCAGTTTGACCAGGGCCTCGTCGACGGGGCCTCGGGAGGGTGCGAGTTCGGCGGTGATCTGCCCGAGGTGCTGGCCGACGAGGTCGGCGGCGAGGCCGAGGCGGTGGTACGCGGAGAGCGCGTTGGGCGAGGCGTACTGGACGATGCCGTCGGCGTCGAGACGGATCAGTCCGTCGCCGGCGCGGGGCGAGGAGTCCATGTCGACGGCCTCCCCGGGGAACGGGAAGGAGCCGGCGGCGATCATCTGGGCGAGGTCCGAGGCGGACTGGAGGTAGGTGAGCTCCAGCCGGCTCGGGGTCCGTACGGTCAGGAGGTTGGTGTTGCGGGCGATGACGCCGAGGACGCGGCCCTCCCGGCGTACGGGGATGGACTCGACCCGGACCGGAACCTCCTCGCGCCACTCGGGGTCGCCCTCGCGCACGATCCGGCCCTCGTCGAGGGCGGCGTCGAGCAGCGGGCGGCGGCCGCGGGGCACGAGGTGGCCGACCATGTCGTCCTGGTAGGAGGTCGGGCCGGTGTTGGGCCGCATCTGGGCGACGGAGACGTACCGGGTGCCGTCCAGGGTGGGGACCCAGAGCACCAGGTCGGCGAAGGAGAGGTCGGAGAGCAGCTGCCACTCCGACACCAGCAGATGGAGCCACTCGAGGTCGGACTCACTCAGAGCGGTGTGCTGGCGGACGAGGTCGTTCATGGAGGGCACAGGTGCGAGCGTACCCGCGGAATTCAGGGGCCATGAACCTGGATCTCGGGGCGTTCGTGATGGAGGATGGGCCAGGAAGGAAGCGGTTCCCATGGATGGACAGACAAGAATGGTCTAGTCCACAATGGCGGAGCGGCATCCTGTACGACCTCCGCCCTCCCCGCACAGGAGGGTGGATCGAGGTACCCGGCGCTCTCTGCCCTGACTGCGCCGAGACCTCCCACACGGCCGAGGGACCGCACACCCCCGGCCGGGCAACTCCGGGCTGCGGTGCCGGACGGGTTGAGGGTCCCGTCAGGCGCCGCGGCCCGCGGGTTCTTCCCGAGGCCTTCCGCTTGCCACGGGCCAGGCCGCCATCGCCACCTCCGCCACCGCCCGGAGCTCCTCCCGGGTCGCGCCGTCGCGCGCCTGCTGGGACAGGCCCTGGAGGACCGCGCCGCAGAAGCGGGCCAGCGCGACCGCGTCCGTGCCCCCGGGCAGCTCCCCGGCAGCGATGCCGCGTCGGATCCGGGTCTCGAACGACGCCAGATTACGGTTGCGCCGCTCGCGCAGGGCTTTCTCGACCTCCGGGTTCGCGCAGTTGATCGCGGAGGAGATCACCAGGCAGCCGCGCGGGTGGGACGGGTCGGTGAAGGCGTCGGCCGCCTCCCCGAGCATCCGGGCCAGGGCGCCGCGCGCGGTCGGCTCCTCCGCCAGGGCCTGGTCGCCGAAGGCGCCGTACGAGACGGCGTACGCCTCCACGACCTCCTCGAAGAGCGTCCGCTTGTCGCCGAACGCGGCGTAGAGGCTCGGGGCGCTGATGCCCATGGCGCGGGTGAGGTCGGCGACGGACGTCGTCTCGTACCCCCGCTCCCAGAACGCCGTCATGGCCTGCTCAAGCGCCGCCCGGCGGTCGAAGGAGCGGGGCCGGCCGCGCCGCTTGGTCGTCATGGCGACCGATTCTATAGCGCACGCTACGGAACGCGGCTCCGGAGCAAGCGGGCCCGGGTGGCTGGAGCGCAGACGCCGATCGACGATGGGAGGGGAGGGGTCCGGCGAGCGGACGGGACCGTGCCGGGGGCCCGCGCTCTGCTAGATTCAGCGCTACAATTGGTCTATACCACCCGCCCCTCACACGATCGGCAGGCACAGCGTGGAAGTTGTCATCGTCCCGGACGCCAAGGCAGGCGGCGAGCTGATCGCTGACGGCATCGCCGGCCTTCTGCGCCGCAAGCCCGACGCGCTGCTCGGCGTGGCCACAGGATCGACTCCGCTGCCCATCTACGAGGCCCTGATCGCCCAGGTCAAGGCCGGCGCCATCGACGCCTCGCGGGCCCGGATCGCCCAGCTCGACGAGTACGTCGGGCTGCCCGCGGGCCACCCGGAGTCGTACCGCTCGACCGTGCTGCGCCAGGTCGTCGAGCCGCTCGGGCTCTCCCCGGACGCCTTCATGGGCCCCGACGGCTCGGCCGAGGACGTCCAGGCGGCCTGCGAGGCGTACGACAAGGCGCTCGCCGACGCCGGCGGCGTGGACCTGCAGATCCTCGGCATCGGGACCGACGGGCACATCGGCTTCAACGAGCCGTGCTCCTCGCTCGCCTCCCGCACCCGGATCAAGACGCTGACCGAGCAGACCCGGGTCGACAACGCGCGCTTCTTCGACGACGACATCGAGCAGGTGCCGCACCACGTCATCACGCAGGGCATCGGGACCATCCTGGAGGCCCGCCACCTGGTGCTCCTCGCCACCGGCGAGGGCAAGGCGGAGGCCGTGGCCCAGACCGTCGAGGGCCCCGTGGCCGCGCTCGTACCGGCCTCCGCGCTGCAGCTGCACCCGCACGCCACGGTCGTCGTGGACGAGGCCGCCGCGTCGAAGCTGAAGCTCGCCCCCTACTTCCGCCACACGTTCGCCAACAAGCCCGCCTGGCAGGGCATCTGAGACGTACGTGAAGGGGCCCGGCACCATGTCCAGGTGCCGGGCCCCTTTCGCGTACCGCTTTCGCGCACTCCGGTCAGACTCCGGCGACGGCCTCCGCCGCCGCGCGGCCGCAGACCCGGGCGGCGCCGTGCGTGGCGATGTGCAGGGCCCCCCGGGGTTCCGCCTGGTTGAGGCCCATCTCCACCACCACGGTGTCCGGGCGCGCCGCGAGCAGCGCGTCCAGCGCCAGCGTCATCCAGGGGTGCCGGTGGGAGTCCCGTACGACCGCGACGATGCGGCGCTCCCCCGCCGCGGCCAGGACCGCGTCCACCGACGGCTCGTCGTAGGTGCCCGTCGCGGTCCCCGGAAGCAGCCGCTCCAGCTCCGCGGCGACGCCCCAGGGGGTCTCGTCCCCGACGGCGATGTTGGCGACCGGGGTGAAGGCGGCGACGTAGGGAGCGCTGGTCATCGGCGTGTGGGGCCGCTCCCCCGTCGTCACCGTCACGGCGCGGCGGGCCGCCACCAGTCCGATGTCGGTGCCGGGCGCGGTCCCCTCCTGCACTGCCGCGCCCGGCCCCGATACAGCCCCCCTGACCCGGTGCGCCTGGGTCCACGACGCCAGGGCGCGCACTCGCGCCGCGGCGTCGGCCAGCCGCTCCTCGGGCAGTTCGCCGGTCCGTACCGCGTCGACCAGGGCGTCGCGCAGTCGCAGTACGGTGTCCTCGTCGGCCAGCCCGCCGCCGACGCAGATGGCGTCGGCGCCCGCGGCGATCGCGAGGACCGATCCGCGCTCGATGCCGTACGTCGACGCGATGGCGCGCATCTCCATGCCATCGGTGACGATCAGCCCCTCGAAGCCCAGCTCCTGGCGCAGCAGACCGGTGAGGATCCGCGGGCTCAGGGTGGCCGGCCGGTGGGGGTCGAGCGCGGAGAGAAGAATATGCGCGCTCATGACGGCTTGGGTACCCGCCGCGATCGCGGCGCGGAAAGGTACCAGCTCACGGGCGTGCAGTGTGTCGAGGTCCACATCGATGCGGGGCAGCGCGTGGTGGGAGTCCACGTTGGTGTCGCCGTGCCCGGGGAAGTGCTTGGTGCAGGCCGCGACGCCGACGGCCTGGAGGCCCTCGACGTACGCCACGGTGTGCCGGGCGACGAGCTCCGGGTCGGCGCCGAAGGAGCGGACGCCGATGACCGGGTTGTCCGGGTTGGAGTTCACGTCGGCGGAGGGCGCCCAGTTGAGGTCGACGCCACACGCGGCGAGCCGGCGGCCGAGCTCGCGGGCGACGTCCCGGGTGAGGCCGGTGTCGTCCACGGAGCCCAGCGCGTAGTTGCCGGGGAACGAGGAGCCGTGCCGGACCTCCAGGCGGGTGACGTCCCCGCCCTCCTCGTCGATGGCGACCAGGACGTCGCCGCGCTCGGCCCGCAGCCGCGCGGTGAGCGCGGCGAGCTGCTCGGGAGAGGCGATGTTCCGGCCGAACAGGCCGACGGAGGAGAGTCCTTCACCGATCCTGCGGAGCAGCCAGTCGGGCGCCGTCGTGCCGACGAAGCCGGGCTGGAGGACGGTGAGCGCGTCACGCGTCAGGGTGTCCGTGCCGGTTACGAGAGTGGTCATGGGGAGGCGTTATCCCTTCACCGCGCCCGCGGTCAGTCCCGCGGCCATCTTGCGCTGGACAAGGAGGAAGAGGATCACGATGGGGACGGCCATCATGGTGGAGCCGGCCATCATCGGGGCGTACTCGGTGCCGTTCTTCGTGATGAAGTTGGAGAGCCAGACGGTGGCCGTCTGGTTCTGCTGGCTCATCAGCATCAGCGCGTAGAGGTACTCGTTCCACGCCTGGATGAAGCCGTACACGGACGTGGCGACCATGCCCGGCGCGAGCAGGGGGAAGACGACCCGGACGAACGCACCGGTGCGGGTGCAGCCGTCGACCTGGGCGGCTTCCTCCAGCTCCTTGGGGATGTTCACGATGAAGCCGCGCAGGGTCCACACCGTGAAGGGGAGGATGAAGGTGAGATAGGTGATGATCAGGCCGCTGATCCTGTCGTACTGACCGAGATCGTTGAGCATCAGGAAGACGGGGATGATCATCGCGACGAGCGGGATCATCTGGACCGCGAGGATGCCGACGATCACGATCTTGCGGCCGCGGAAGGCGAACCGGGAGATGGCGAGGGCCGCCAGCATCCCGACGACGATGCCGATGACGACGACCGTGGCCGAGACGACCAGGCTGCGCCCGACCGGCCCCCAGAAGTCCGCGATCTCCAGGGCGCGCTTGAAGTTCTCCAGCGTGAAGGTGGAGGGGAAGAAGTGCGGGTTCGGGTCGATGGCGTCCTTGGCCGGCTTGAGGGCCGTGTTCACCATCCAGTAGACCGGGAAGCCGACGACGACGAAGACGAGCAGCCCGAGCAGGTTCCAGCCGAGCTTGGACCGGCGGGGGCGGGTGACGCCGGGGGCCGGGGCGGCCGGGGCCGGGGTGGTCGTGGTCACTCCACCTCTCCGATCTTGAGCATCTGGCGCATGTAGACGGCGACGACGCCCAGCAGCAGCGCGACCGTGACGAGGGCGATGGCGGAGCCGGTGCCGTAGTCGTTGACGACGAACGCCTTGTCGAACGAGTACGTGGTGAGGAGCTGGAACTCGGCCTCGGGGTGGCCGTTGCGCATGACGTAGACCTGGGGGAAGACGCCCATGTCCCAGATGACCGAGAGCGTCGTCAGCATGACGATGATCGGCTTGAGGATCGGCAGGGTGACGAACCGGAAGACGCCCCAGGCCCCGGCGCCGTCGAGGCGGGCGGCCTCTACGAGCTCCTTGGGCACCTGTGTCAGACCGGCGCTCAGGGTGATCACGACGAAGGGCACGGCGCCCCAGACGACGAGGAGCACGATCACGGCGAGGCCCTGCGGGCCGCTGGCGAACCAGTTGTGGCCGATCATGTCCACGCCGGGCAGCTTGTCCAGCAGCCAGTTGAGCACGCCGTAGTCGGCGTCGAAGAGCCATTTGAAGATGGCGGTCGCGACGATGATGGGCATGCCCCAGCTCGCCACGAGCACGATGTTGATCAGCGCCTTGACCCAGCCGGAGACCTTCTGCAGCAGCAGCGCGATCATCATGCCGAGCACCATGGTGAGGATCACCGCGCCGCCCGCGAAGATCACGGTCCGCAGGACCACGGCCCAGAACTCGCCGTCGGACAGGATCGTGGCGAAGTTGGCGAAGCCGGCCGACTCCGCCTCCTGGAAGCCCCAGAGCTGCGGCTGGCCGAAGCGCTGGAAGGAGAGGGTGACCAGGCGCACGAGCGGATAGCCGAGCACCAGGAGCAGGACGAGCAGGCAGGGCGCGAGCAGGAGCCAGGGGATCCCGCCTCCGCCGCCGGTGGGCTTCTTCCCCGGCCTCGGGGCACCGGCCCGCGGGCCGGATGGTGGCGATTGCCGCACCGGCGGCACCTTCGCGGTGGTTGTGTCTGCGGCACTCATCCCGTGCTCCTCAGCGATCCCTCTCGTGCATACGGGAAGCAGGGCCCCGCGGCCCCTTTTTCGAGGCTCGGTTCTCCTCCGGGGCGCTCTCACCGTGCGTCGACGGTCGACCGTGCTCGGGCCGCTCGTTCCTCGCGGCCCTCCGCGCGCTCTCCCTTTCGACACCCGGGCGCCCCTTCGGCTGACTCGCCAGGGGGCCCTGCTCCTAGGTCACTTGGTGTTGATGACCTTGTCGATCGCGGCGTCCGCCTCCTTGGCGGCGGCCTCGACCGACTTCTTGCCGTTGGCGATGTCGATGAGCATCGTCTTGAGGGTCTGGGCCTTCTCGACCTGGCCCCAGCCGGGAGCGGTCGGGACGAACCAGCTCGACTCGGCCGCGGTGGCCGGGACGGCGGTCGCCGGGTCGGACTTCAACGGGGCGAGGTCCGCCTTGTTGTTGGGCAGGTTGCCCTTGGCGACGAGGCCCTTCTGGCCCTCGGCGCCGGTGAAGGCGGCGATCCACTCGGCCGCGACGCCCTGCGCCTTGGACTTGACCGGGATGGCCAGGTCCGAGCCGCCGAGGAAGACGGGGAGGTTCTTGCCCGACGGGCCGGGCATCACAAAGTTCTCGAGCTTGTCCTTCAGCCCGCCGACCTTGTCGGTCTTCGGGTCGGCGGCGGTGGCGCCCTCCCACCCGGCGGCGAACATCGTGGCGGCGTTGCCCTGGCCGAAGACGACCGGGCGGTCGGACTCGTCCTTGGTCTTGTCGCCGTGCATGTACTTGTCGACGATGTTCTTGTACTCGTTGAGGCCCTTGAGGGACTCGGGCGAGGACAGGTTCGCCTTCCAGGTCTCGCCGTTCTGCTCGGCGATGGAGCCGCCGGCGTCGTAGACGAAGGACATCGCGGCGTACCAGTCGGGCGACGGCTGGTACCAGGCGCTGAACTTGTCGCCCTTCTTCTTCTGGATGGCGTCGAGCGCGGCGGTCAGCTCGGCCCAGGTCTTCGGGGCGGCCTTGACGCCCGCCTCGGCGGCGATGTCCTTGCGCCAGGTGCCCACGCGGCCACCGGCGTAGTAGGGGACGCCGTAGGTCTTGCCGTTGTAGGTGACCGAGTCCTTGAGCGCGTCGAGCCACTTGTCGGAGTTCTCGAACTTCGACGCGTCGACCTCGGCGAAGGCGCCCTTGGCCATGTAGCTGATCATCTCGGTGTTGCCCATCTCGACAACATCCGGGGCCTTGTCCGTGGCGAGTACGGCGTCGAGCTTGGTGTTCTTGTCCGGCCAGCCGTAGTACTCGTGGTTGATCTTGATGCCCGGGTGCTTCTTCGTCACAGCGTCGTCGGCGGCCTTGACCAGCTCGGGCCAGTTGTTCTGGGCGTCGACCGTCAGCCAGACGGTGATCTCCTTGACGTCGCCCCCGGCCGAGTCCCCACCCTTGCCGGAACCGCCGCACGCCGCGATGCTGATCATCATGCCCGCGACGCCGATCGCCGCGATGAGCTTGCGCTTCACGCCACCCTCCTCAGGGATGCCTGCAACCCCTGCCCGCCGCGCGAAGACATACGCCGAGTAACGCTCGTTTGGGGCTGGGAGCTGGTCTTTAATGGTTTAGACCAGTACCGGGAGCTTGGCCTAGACCTTTAGGGGTGTCAAGGGTGTATAAGAAGGGCAGTCGCGTCCGTTATCGGACCGACACCTGAGGGAGGGCGACGACCCGTGACCGGTCCGTGCCACCATGTGAGCCGCGACAGACGGAGGAGCCGGTGACGGCAGCAGCACAGGAGTCGGGAAGGCGGAGCATGGCCACGGACCCGGGCAGCACGGAGACGGAGGGCGGTGCCGCCACCCGTACCGCGCGCGTGCCCAAGTACTACCGACTGAAGCGGCACTTGCTCGACATGACGGAGACCCTGCCGCCCGGCACGCCCGTCCCGCCGGAGCGCACCCTCGCCGCCGAGTTCGACACCTCACGCACCACCGTGCGCCAGGCCCTCCAGGAGCTGGTCGTCGAGGGCCGCCTCGAACGCATCCAGGGCAAGGGCACGTTCGTGGCCAAGCCCAAGGTCTCCCAGGCGCTGCAGCTCACCTCCTACACCGAGGACATGCGGGCCCAGGGCCTGGAGCCCACCTCGCAGCTGCTCGACATCGGTTACGTCACCGCCGACGACACCCTCGCCGGACTGCTCGACATCGCGGCGGGCGGGCGGGTGCTGCGGATCGAGCGGCTGCGCCTCGCCAGCGGCGAGCCGATGGCGATCGAGACCACGCACCTGTCCGCCAAGCGCTTCCCCGCGCTGCGCCGTTCGCTGGTGAAGTACACCTCGCTCTACACCGCGCTCGCCGAGGTGTACGACGTGCACCTCGCGGAGGCCGAGGAGACGATCGAGACCTCGCTGGCCACCCCGCGCGAGGCCGGTCTGCTCGGTACGGACGTGGGCCTGCCGATGCTGATGCTCTCCCGGCACTCGCTGGACGCCCAGGGGGAGCCCGTGGAGTGGGTGCGTTCGGTCTACCGCGGCGACCGGTACAAGTTCGTCGCACGGCTCAAGCGCCCCAACGGCTGAGACCCACCTGCCGAACACCCCCGAACGCCCCCGAAAGGCCCCGCGGAGCACCCTCCGCGGGGCCTTCGGCGTTCCCCGCCGGGCAGTTGAGCGGAAAAGCGTTGCCGTACCGATATGCGGACGGGGGGTGACGCTGCGCGAAGCCAGCGCCTAGATTTCCTGCGCATTACACGGTGATCAGTGAGGGGACGGTTGCAGCAATGCCAGAGCCGGAAGCAACACCCGATACAGGGCGAAAAGGCCTCACTCCCAAGTCCATCGCCATCTGGTCGCTCGTCGCCCTGGTGGGCGCGGCGGGCTGGGCCGTACTCGCGCTCTCCCGCGGTGAGGACGTCTCCGCCGCCTGGATGCTCGCGGCCGCGCTCGGCTCGTACGCGATCGCCTACCGCTTCTACGCCCGGTTCATCGCACGGCGCGTACTGAAGGTCGACAAGACACGGGCCACTCCCGCCGAGCGCCTCGACAACGGTGTCGACTTCCACCCGACCGACCGCAGGGTGCTCTTCGGACACCACTTCGCGGCGGTCGCCGGCGCGGGCCCGCTGGTCGGCCCGGTGCTCGCCGCGCAGATGGGCTATCTGCCGGGCACCATCTGGATCATCGTCGGCGTCATCTTCGCCGGCGCCGTCCAGGACATGGTGACGCTGTTCTTCTCCACCCGGCGCAACGGCCGGTCGCTGGGCCAGATGGCCCGTGACGAGATCGGCCCGTTCGGTGGCGCCGCCGCGCTGATCGCGGTCTTCGCCATCATGATCATCCTGCTCGCGGTGCTGGCCCTGGTCATCGTCAACGCCCTCGCCCACTCCCCGTGGGGCGTCTTCTCCATCGGCATGACGATCCCGATCGCCCTGCTGATGGGCGTCTACCTGCGCGTCCTGCGCCCGGGCCGGGTCACCGAGGTCTCGGTCATCGGCGTGGCGCTGCTGCTGCTCGCCATCGTCGCGGGCGGCTGGGTCGCCGAGTCGTCCTGGGCCGACACCTTCACCCTCGAACCGGGCACCCTGGTCATCTGGATGATCGTGTACGGCTTCCTGGCCTCCGTGCTCCCGGTCTGGATGCTGCTCGCGCCCCGCGACTACCTGTCGACCTTCATGAAGGTCGGCACCATCGTCTTCCTCGCGCTCGGCGTGGTCATCGCCCTGCCGACCATGAAGATGGACGCCGTCACGGACTTCGCGACGCGCGGCGACGGTCCCGTCTTCGCCGGCTCGATGTTCCCGTTCGTCTTCATCACCATCGCCTGCGGCGCGCTCTCCGGCTTCCACTCCCTGGTCTCCTCGGGCACCACCCCGAAGATGATCCAGAAGGAGACGCAGGTCCGGATGATCGGCTACGGGGCCATGCTCACCGAGTCGTTCGTCGCCATCATGGCGATGATCACCGCGTGCATCATCGACCCGGGTCTGTACTTCGCCATCAACTCCCCCGCCGGAGTCGTCGGCACCACGGTCCAGTCAGCCTCCGAGGCCGTCGCCAACCTGGGCTTCACCATCACCCCCGAGGCGCTGGCCCAGGCGGCCAAGGACGTCGAGGAGGCGAGCCTGCTCTCGCGTACCGGCGGCGCCCCGACCTTCGCGCTCGGCATGTCGGAGATCTTCTCCGCCGTCATCGGCGGTACCGCGATGAAGGCCTTCTGGTACCACTTCGCGATCATGTTCGAGGCTCTGTTCATCCTCACGACCGTGGACGCGGGAACCCGCGTCGGCCGGTTCATGCTCCAGGACATGCTGGGCAACGTCTACAAGCCGTTCCGCCAGGTCAGCTGGAAGCCGGGCGTCTGGTTCGCCAGCGCGGTCGTCGTCGGCGGCTGGGGCTACTTCCTCTGGGTCGGCGTGCACGACCCGCTGGGCGGTATCAACCAGCTGTTCCCGCTGTTCGGCATCGCCAACCAGCTGCTCGCCGCCGTGGCGCTGGCCGTCTGCACCACGCTGCTCATCAAGTCCGGTCGCCTGAAGTGGGCCTGGGTCACCGGCGTCCCGCTCGCCTGGGACGTCGCCGTCACCCTGACCGCGAGCTGGCAGAAGATCTTCTCCGAGGACCCGAGGGTCGGCTTCTTCGCCCAGCGGGACAAGTACCAGGCGGGCATCGACGCCGACAAGGTGCTCCCGCCCGCCAAGTCGATCGACGACATGCACACCGTCGTCACCAACTCCACCGTGGACGGCGTGCTGTCCGCGCTGTTCGCGATCCTCATCATCGTGGTGATCGCCGACGCGGGCCGGGTCTGCTTCAAGGCGATCAGGAACCCGGAGGGCGTCCGGCTCTCCGAGGCGCCGCACACCGAGTCGAAACTCGTCGCGCCCGCCGGCATGTTCCCCACGAAGGAGGAGAAGGCGGAGCTGGTGGCCGCCGGACTCGGCGCCGGAGGCGGCATGCGTAAGGAGAGCGCACCGGGCGAGCCGCGGGGTGACGTGCCGACCGGGACCGGCTCGGCATGAGCACGAGCACGGCGAACACGGTCCGCCATCTGCGGCGCGCGGTGCACGCGATCCGCTGGTACGTGCGGGAGCTGTCCGGCGAGGCCGTCTACGACCGGTACGTCGCCCACGCCAGAAGCTGCGACCCGGACGCCGAGGTGATGACCCGGCGGGAGTTCGAGCGCAGCCGCACCGACGCGCGGGAAGCCGATCCGCGCGAGGGGTTCCGCTGCTGCTGAGCCCTCACCGGCCGTCCGACGGGCCGCCGCCTTCCCCCCTCCCGGGGAGGCGGCGGCCCGCTATGTGAGGCCCCCGGCGAACTCACCGCGCGCGTCTCCCCGACGACGGACACCTCGGCTTCGGCGAGGAGCTCCGACACCCAACGCCACTACATGTGGGGGGTGCTTCGAGAAGCGCCCCCCACATGTATGCTCGTGCTCGCTGTCGCCGCAGGGGAATCCGGTGGAAATCCGGAACTGTCCCGCAACGGTGTGTTGGCGTGCTTTTGCGCTCCTTCGAGTCCGAACACCTGCCGACAGTGCGCCCGGTCCGTCCGTTCCGGGTGCCAGAGTCGTCCGGGCCTCGCGGAGTGGGCCGGTGGACACGGAGCGCGCCCGCGTACGGGTGCGCCTGCCGTCCGCCTCCCCGTCGCCGCCCCCCGGGCCGAGCGAGGGAGAGCCCCACGTGACCATCGCGCCAGCCGATCCGGCCGCGGCGATCGAGAGCGACGGACCCGGGACGCTGCTGCTCCGGACCCTGACCGACCTCACCGCCGACCTCCCCGACACCGACCCGGGCAAGGTCGCCGCCGCGGCGCTGCGCGGCCGCAACGCCGCCTCGGACGAGGCGGAGCTGCGGGAGCTGGCCACCGAGGCGGCCGCCGGTCTGATCGCCGAGGACCCGGCGTACTCCCGGCTCGCGGCCCGGCTGCTGACCCGGACCATCGCGGAGGAGGCCGCCGGGCAGGGCGCGGTGGCGTTCTCGGCGTCGGTGGCGGTGGGGCACCGGGAGGGTCTGATCGCGGACCGTACGGCCGCGTTCGTGGCCGCCCACGCGGACCGGATGGACGCGCTGATCGACCCGGCCGCCGACGACCGGTTCGGCTACTTCGGGCTGCGGACGCTGTACTCGCGCTATCTGCTCCGGCACCCGATCACCCGCAAGGTGATCGAGACGCCCCAGCACTTCATGCTGCGGGTCGCGGCCGGGCTGGCCGAGGACGATTCCGTACGGGCGCTGGACGAGGTCGCGGCGCTGTACGGGCTGATGAGCCGGCTCGACTACCTCCCCTCCTCCCCCACGCTGTTCAACTCCGGCACCCGCCACCCGCAGATGTCGTCGTGCTATCTGCTCGACTCGCCGCTGGACGAGCTGGACTCCATCTACGACCGCTACCACCAGGTCGCCCGGCTCTCCAAGCACGCCGGCGGCATCGGTCTTTCGTACTCCCGCATCCGCGCCCGCGGTTCGCTGATCCGCGGCACCAACGGGCACTCCAACGGCATCGTGCCGTTCCTGAAGACCCTGGACGCCTCCGTCGCCGCCGTGAACCAGGGCGGGCGCCGCAAGGGCGCGGCCGCCGTCTACCTGGAGACCTGGCACGCGGACATCGAGGAGTTCCTGGAGCTGCGCGACAACACCGGTGAGGACCAGCGGCGTACGCACAACCTCAACCTGGCGCACTGGATCCCCGACGAGTTCATGCGCCGGGTGAACGCCGACGCCGAGTGGTCGCTGTTCTCCCCCGCCGACGTGCCCGAGCTGGTCGACCTGTGGGGCGACGAGTTCGACGCCGCCTACCGCGCCGCCGAGTCCAGGGGCCTGGCCCGCAAGACCATGCCGGCCCGCGACCTGTACGGCCGGATGATGCGCACGCTGGCCCAGACCGGCAACGGCTGGATGACCTTCAAGGACGCCTCGAACCGGACCGCCAACCAGACGGCGGAGCCGGGCCACACGGTCCACTCCTCCAACCTCTGCACGGAGATCCTGGAGGTGACGGACGACGGCGAGACGGCCGTCTGCAACCTCGGTTCGGTCAACCTGGGCGCCTTCGTGACCGGCGGTGACATCGACTGGGAGCGGCTCGACGCGACCGTCCGTACGGCCGTCACCTTCCTCGACCGGGTCGTGGACATCAACTTCTACCCGACCGAGCAGGCCGGGCGCTCCAACGCCAAGTGGCGGCCTGTGGGCCTGGGCGCGATGGGCCTCCAGGACGTCTTCTTCCAGCTGAAGCTGCCCTTCGACTCGCCCGAGGCACGCGCCCTGTCGACGCGGATCGCCGAGCGGATCATGCTCGCCGCGTACGAGGCATCCGCCGACCTCGCCGAGCGCAACGGCCCCCTCCCGGCCTGGGAGAAGACCCGCACCGCCCGGGGCGTCCTGCACCCCGACCACTACGACGTGGAGCTGAACTGGCCCGAGCGCTGGGCCGCCCTGCGCGAGCGGATCGCGGCGGTCGGCATGCGCAACAGCCTTCTGCTCGCCATCGCGCCGACCGCGACGATCGCCTCGATCGCGGGCGTGTACGAGTGCATCGAGCCGCAGGTCTCCAACCTCTTCAAGCGCGAGACGCTCTCCGGCGAGTTCCTCCAGGTCAACTCCTACCTGGTGGACGAGCTGAAGCGGCTCGGCGTGTGGGACGCGCAGACCCGTGAGGCGCTGCGCGAGTCCAACGGCTCGGTGGCCGGCTTCACCTGGGTCCCGGCCGAGGTGCGCGAGCTGTACCGGACGGCGTGGGAGATCCCGCAGCGCGGCCTCATCGACATGGCGGCGGCCCGCACCCCGTTCCTGGACCAGTCGCAGTCCCTGAACCTGTTCCTGGAGACGCCGACGATCGGCAAGCTGTCGTCCATGTACGCGTACGCCTGGAAGCAGGGCCTGAAGACGACGTACTACCTGCGCTCCCGCCCGGCGACCCGGATCGCCCGCGCCGCCCAGGCCGCCGCCCCGATTCCCGTACAGGCGACGCCGGAAGACGCCGTCGCCTGCTCCCTCGAAAACCCCGAGTCCTGCGAGGCCTGCCAGTAATGTCCGTTGACAAGAACCTGCTCGACCCGGGCTTCGAGCTGACCCTGCGTCCGATGCGCTACCCGGACTTCTACGAGCGCTACCGGGACGCGATCAAGAACACCTGGACCGTGGAGGAGGTCGACCTCCACTCGGACGTCGCCGACCTCGCCAAGCTGACACCGGGCGAGCAGCACATGATCGGCCGGCTGGTGGCGTTCTTCGCGACCGGTGACTCGATCGTCGCCAACAACCTCGTGCTGACGCTCTACAAGCACATCAACTCCCCCGAAGCGCGGCTGTACCTCTCGCGCCAGCTGTTCGAGGAGGCCGTGCACGTCCAGTTCTACCTGACGCTGCTCGACACCTACCTGCCCGACCCGGAGGACCGCACCGCCGCGTTCGCCGCCGTCGAGAACATCCCCTCCATCCGCGAGAAGGCGCAGTTCTGCTTCCGCTGGATGGACTCGGTGGAGAAGATCGAGCGTCTGGAGACGAAGGCCGACCGCCGCCGCTTCCTGCTCAACCTGATCTGCTTCGCCGCCTGCATCGAGGGCCTGTTCTTCTACGGCGCCTTCGCGTACGTGTACTGGTTCCGCTCGCGCGGCCTGCTGCACGGCCTGGCCACCGGCACCAACTGGGTGTTCCGGGACGAGACGATGCACATGAACTTCGCCTTCGAGGTCGTGGACACCGTCCGCAAGGAGGAGCCGGACCTCTTCGACGACGCGCTCCGGCAGCAGGTCACGGACATGCTGAAGGAGGCCGTGGAGGCGGAGCTGCAGTTCGGCCGGGACCTGTGCGGCGACGGACTGCCGGGCATGAACACCGAGTCGATGCGCGAATACCTCCAGTGCGTCGCCGACCAGCGGCTCACCCGCCTCGGCTTCGCCCCGGTGTACGGCTCGGAGAACCCGTTCGCGTTCATGGAGCTCCAGGGCGTCCAGGAACTGACGAACTTCTTCGAGCGCCGCCCGTCGGCCTACCAGGTCGCGGTCGAGGGCTCGGTGGACCTGGACGAGGACTTCTGAGGCACCACTGCATGCCGGCCACGTCCCCCATCTCGTGCGACGGGGGACGTGGCCTCAGGCACTGAAATCGAGACCCGGTCGACGCTGAGCCGCGGCGGGAAGCCCAAGGCGGCCAGGAGCGTCGGGGTGCCGCCCTTGATCTTGCGTCTCTCCATGAGAGCGGTGGAGCGGGCAATACTCAAGGGGTAGTAGGACAGCACGAGTTCCGCCGGTTCGTCGTCGATGGACAGCACCTGACTGCGCAGCAGTGCCGTTTCGCCACGCCCGAGACCCAAGGCGGCAGACGTCGGCCGGAGGCTGCGCCTCGGCCACTTCCAGCAGGGTGCTGTGGGGCCGTGCGCCGAGCCGCGCGGCCTCGGTGAGCCACCGGTACGGCTTCCCGGAAGGGGCCGGGGCCATGAAGGCGGAGGGGCGTATGGTCCGCTGCCGATGCTCCCCAAGGTGGTCGTCACCCATGGCACTGGCACGGCAACGACGGGCATGAGCTGTTCCAGCTCAGCGGCGTGCCGGCGGCGCCGGCCGCGCACAGTACTCGCGCGGCTCGTGCTCGGTACGTCGTTCAACGCGCCGGACCTCTTCTGGTACGCGATCGGCGCGGCGGTCGGATGGGCCGGCCACCGCGCCGTGCGGACGCGAAGCGGCTCGCGTCAGTCGTTCGGGACGGTCTCGTAGCGCGGCGTGCCCTCGGCCATCTGCCGGAGGGCGTCCTTGCGGTCGCGCTTGGAGAGGCGGTCGATGTAGAGGTAGCCGTAGAGGTGGTCCGTCTCGTGCTGCAGGCAGCGGGCGAAGTAGCCGGTGCCGCGGACCTTGATCGGGTTGCCCTTGGCGTCCTGGCCGTGCACCTCGGCGTAGTCCGGGCGCGCCAGCGAGGCGTACGCGGTGGGGACGGAGAGGCAGCCCTCGTTGGAGTCGTCGAGGACGCGGCGGTCGGCCGGCAGGTCCTGGAGGACCGGGTTGACCACGACACCGGTGTGCCGCACACCGTCGTCGTCCGGGCAGTCGTAGACGAAGACCTTGAGGTCCACACCGATCTGGTTGGCGGCCAGGCCCACGCCCTCGGCCGCCTTCTGGCTGGCGAACATGTCGTCGATCAGCGCCGCGAGCTTGTCGTCGAACTCGGTGACGTCCTTGCACTCCTTGTGGAGCACCGGGTTGCCGACGACCGTGATCGGGCGTGCGGTGCCGCGCTCACGGTGGGCGAGCTCACGCGCCTCGCAGTCCTCCGTGTCCACGACGAACCCGTCGTTGATCTGCTCGTCCGTCTCCTGCTGCGCCATGTCGCTTCTGCGCCTTCCTCAAAACCCCAGCGATGGTCGCGTACAGCCTACGGGCAATGGTCAGCAGACCTCTTCGAGATCCCGCCACTCACGGCTGTCCGGGCTGTCCGCGACCCAGCCGTCGAGGAGCCCGCGGACCAGGCCGGCGGGGGCCGCGATACCGCACTCGCGTTCGGGAACCCACAGCTCGCCGGGTGAGCGGTGCCCGAGCGGGCCGGGGTGGCCCGGTTCGCTGTGGTCGTGCGGGTCGAGGTGCTCGCCCTCGCCCTCGGCGCTGGGCATGGTCGACTCGGAGCAGGCGCGGCAGAGCAGCCGCACCGAGGAGGACCAGTCCTCGGCGGCGAATCCGGCGTCGGCGGCGAGCTGCTCCAGGGCGTCCCGGTCGGCCTCGGTCGCGGCCTCCAGGAGGACCACCCAGGTGGGGACGGGCGAGGGCGCCCACAGCTCGATCTCGTCGAAGACGGGGTAGGAGGGCCCCGCGGTGGTGGTCCGCTCGCCGTTGGGCACGCCGTCGTGGAGGACGACCTCGCCCCAGCGCCGCCCGGACGACGGCAGCGGGATGGAGAGCACCTCGATCCGGGCCGGGTCGAGCCTGCGGCCCCACACGACCTCGGCCTCGCCCTCGGGCGAGAGCCGTACGGCCGCGCTGCCCAGCTCCATTCCGGCGGGCTCGCCCGTACCGGCGGAGGCGCCGGGCACCTTCAGTCCGTAGGCCTGCCAGGCGCGGCGCGCCAGCGGCCAGTCCTGGAGCGCGGTGGCGGCGATGCCGACGTTCCACCAGTCGGGAGCGCCGGTCTCCTTGTCGAGCAGCGCGACGGCGCGCAGCCCGGCGGCCCTGGCCTGTTCCCAGTCGTGCCGGAACTTGTGCAGCAGGGCCAGGTTGAACCAGGACTCCGAGAGCCAGGGCTCCAGGTCCGCCGCGCGCGTCAGCAGCGCGCCCGCGTCCTCGTACCGGCCGTCACCGATCAGCGTGAACGCGCGGTCGGTGGCCTGCCGCCACGAGGCGGAGGGCCGATGCCGTACCTTCCCGAAGATCCTCACGATTCCCGCCTGCCGGTCGCTTCACCCTCTTGTTCGCATCCAACCATGCCCGGTTGGACGCGCGCTCATTACCCATGGGTTACCCAGGAGGGAGGGGGGTGACGCCGCCTCGTGCGAGGACTCTGGCCAGGGACTCCACCACCTCCGGATGGAAGTCGTGGGCGGTGCCGAGACGCAGGCGTTCCAGTGCTCTCAGGGCGCCGCCGGCCCTGCCCGCCGCGAGATCGTCGTACGCGTTGACGGTACGGACGATCCGGGCGGGCAGCGGCTGTTCCCGGTAGGGGTCCGCCTGCCGTTCCACGACCACGGCGACGGCCCGCGCGACGCCGGTCTGGCGCACCACGGCGCCCCCGAGGAGCGCTATCCGGCGCTGTTCCTCGGCCGGCAGGAGGGCCGTGGCGCCCTTGGGGACGGGGTCGACCAGGGAGAGCTGCCCGATGTCGTGCATGAGCGCGGCGTACTCCAGGACGGTCAGCTCGGGCCCGGACAGGCCCAGCTCGCGTCCGACGGCGGTGCTCAGGGCGGCGACCCTGCGGGCGTGGCCGGGCGGGGTGTAGCCGGCGATCTCGGTGGCGCGGGCGAGGGAGGCGATGGTCTGGCCGTTGGTGGTGCGCACGGCGGTGTAGCGGCGGAAGGAGACCTGGGTGAGCAGCAGCGGCACGCAGAAGACCGGCAGCGCCCACAGTCCCGCGGCGGCCACGCCGAGGGCCATGACGGCGCCGGTGGCGCAGACGGCGGAGCCGATGCCGATCAGGGCGCGCAGCTCGTCCCGGAGCAGCGGCCCGTAGGGGTGCCCGGTGCGGGCCCGGAGCATCAGGGCGGCGAGGACGGCGTCGCACAGGGCGGTGAGGAGGAGCAGGAGAAGCAGGAAGAGGGCGTAGGAGGAGCCCTGGCCGAGATGGCGGGTGACCCAGCCGCTGTTGTAGAGCGGCTGGAAGCAGAGGGCGGCGAAGCAGACGGTGAGGACGCGCCGGGCGAGGTGGTCGAGGTCGGGGCCCTTGTCCCGGGCCACGTGCGGCACGATGCCGACGAGCCCGCCGGCGACGACGACCGCGATGATCTGCGGTACGTCGTGGGTGCTGGGGCTGCCCCCGCTCTCGCCGAGCAGGGCGTACGCGAGCGCCCCGGCGGCGGCGAGCGGGGCGGGTTCCCTCCCCCGTAGCTCTTCGAGTACGGGGGGTACTCCCCGCTTTCGCGGAGTGCCCCAGCGGGCGAGCTCACCGAGGGCGATGAGGGCCCCGAAGGCGAGGGCGGTGCCGGGCTGGGCGACGCCGTACCAGAGCGTCGAGGCGAACCCGCCGGCGGTGAGCAGGAGCGCCGAGCCGTGGACGGCCCGGACGGTGGCCGTTCCGCCTCTCACCGGCGCCCCTTGGGCGCCCGGGTGCTCGGCACGGGCACGACGGGCGCGCCACCGGCACCGGGCGCCGGACCCTTACGGGGCCCCTCCCGCGTGCCGGGCGTCTCCCGCGTGCCGGGCGCCTGACCCTTACGGGGCGCCTCCCGGCCGCCGGGCGCCCCCCGGCTGCCAGGCGCCCCGCCCGAGCCGGACACGGCGCCCCCACCGGCCGCCTCGTCGCCGCCGGTCGTCGCCGGCGGGCGCGGCAGCGGGACGCCGTCGCCCGGCAGCGGGGCCTCGTCGGCGGTGACCGCCTTCTGCCAGCCGTGCCGGTCCAGGGCCCGTACCAGCGCCCGTACCATCCGCGGGTCGAAGTGGCTGCCCGCGCACCGCTCCAGCTCCGCCACCGCCGTCTCCACCGGCCGTGCGCGGCTGTAGCAGCGGGTCGACGTCATCGCGTCGAAGGCGTCGGCGACGGCGACCACGCGGGCGAACTCCGGGATCTGCTGCCCGGTGAGCCCGTAGGGGTACCCGCTGCCGTCCATCCGTTCGTGGTGGTGCAGGATCGCCGACCGCGCCTCCCCGAGGAAACCGATTCCCCGCACGATCTCGTGTCCGTACTCCGGATGGAGTTCGATGATCCGGCGCTCCTCCGGGGTCAGCGGGCCGTCCTTCCTCAGCACCCGCGTCGGCACCCCGAGCTTCCCGACGTCGTGGAGGATCCCGGCGAACCGCAGGATCTCCAGCCGCTCCTCCGCCATGCCGAGCTCACGGGCGATCAGCACCGAGGCGCGGCCGACCCGTTCACTGTGCCCGCGGGTGTAGCCGTCCTTGATGTCGACGGCCTGGACGAGGGCGCGGATCGTCGCCTGGTGGGCGGCCCGTTCGCGGTGGTACTGGGCGAACACCCAGCAGGAGATGTACATGGGGAGCAGGACGAAGAGCGCGGCGACGGGTCCGTACGTACTGAGCCAGAGCACCGCCATCATCAGTCCGGCGAGCCCGTGCACCGTGTGCGAGGCGAGCGCCCGGCCGAGAAGACCGCGCCAGGCGGTGCGCGCGGACACTCCTTCGGCGGTGGCCCGGATCCCGCCGTCCAGGGCGGTCAGGACCAGGCAGAAGGTGAGCGCGGAGGCGCCGGCCGGGACCAGCACGTAGGGGAAGTCGGGGGCGTGCGGGCCGCTGCCGAGGGCGTCGTCGCGGCGCAGGGCCCCGGCGACGAGTCCGGCGGCCCAGACCGCGATCACCAGCTGGGCCGCCCGCCAGGCCCGCCGTACCGCCGCCGGGGGCTGCTCCACCCGGGCGACGAGCGCTCCGGGCAGCGCGGTGAGCGCGGCCGCGGCGGGCGGCAGGAGCAGTGCGGCGGCCAGCAGGACGGGGAAGAAGGAGCCGGCGCCCATGAACAGCGAGCCGCCGAGCGCCCGGTTGAGGAGGCGGCAGCGGGCGGGCAGTTCGCAGACGGCGTACAGGGCGGCGAGCAGGACCACCGTGCTCCACGGGGTCTGCGCGCCGGGGCGCAGGGCGGGCGCGCAGCACAGGGCGGCGCCGAGCAGGGCGCAGCAGATGTACCCGCGTGCCGCTCGTGGAATCACCATCACGCCCATCACCCCGGCCACGCTAGCGAGTCGGGCGGCCCGGGGCGGCGAGGTGCGACGGATTCGCACCTTCGGGTGATACAAGCTGATATACGCACGAGGGCCACCGCGATCACATCGCGGCGGCCCTTTCCTCGGCGTCGGGCGTCACGCCCGCGGGGTCATTCCTGGGCGGTCGCCGTCACGTCCTGCTCGGGCACCGCCTGGCCCGAGCGGATCAGGTCGATCCGGCCCATCACCTTGGCCCGCAGATCGGTGGGCACGTCGTCGCTGCCGCAGCACCGCTTGACGAGCTTCTTCACCGCCTGCTCCAGGCCGTACTTCTCCAGGCACGGGGAGCACTCCTCGAAGTGCACCTCGAACTTGGTGCAGTCACTGTCGGGCATCTCGCGGTCGAGGAACTCGTAGAGATGATCCAGGACCTCTGAGCAGTCCGTCTCGTGCGGCTCTCCGCAGCTCATGAGCCCGAGCCTTTCAGATCGTTCGACGACTCTCCGGCGCCCGCGGGAACCAGCCCGCGGTCGCGGGCGTAGTCCTCGAGCATGCCGCGCAGCTGGCGGCGGCCCCGGTGCAGTCGGGACATCACCGTACCGATGGGTGTCCCCATGATGTCCGCGATCTCCTTGTACGCAAAGCCCTCTACGTCGGCGAGATAGACGGCGATGCGGAACTCCTCCGGGATCGCCTGGAGCGCTTCCTTGACGTCGGAGTCGGGGAGGTGGTCGAGAGCCTGGGACTCGGCGGACCGCAGACCGGTCGACATGTGCGACTCGGCGCGGGCGAGCTGCCAGTCCTCGATCTCCTCGGCGGCGCTGCGCTGGGGTTCACGCTGCTTCTTGCGGTACGAGTTGATGAAGGTGTTGGTGAGGATCCGGTACAGCCAGGCCTTCAGGTTCGTACCCTCGCGGAACTGGTGGAAGGAGCCGTACGCCTTGGCGTACGTCTCCTGCACCAGGTCCTCCGCGTCCGCGGGATTGCGCGTCATGCGCAGCGCGGCGGAGTACATCTGGTCGAGGTAGCCGAGGGCGTCCCGCTCGAAGCGCGCGTTGCGCTCCGCGGTCGTCTCCTCGGGGCCGTCGTCGGTCCCTGTGTCGGTCCCAGTGACCGGACCCACCTCCTCCAACGCTGCGGCGAACCCGAATGCGGACCCGCTCGTTTCGGAGGATAGACGAGGAACCGCTCCGCCCGCCGCCCGAATAGGGGCGACCCTGGCCGCGGGCAGCACCGTCCAGTCGAGGTCAGCGGCCTGCGGGCGTTCGGGGCAGATGGTCGAACCCATGCGACGGACTCCCTCTTCCTTTGCTCTCACACCGATGTCCGTCACAACAGAGGTCACGCGCTCGACATTCCCGGGCGGCGCCCGGGGTCACCGAAGTGATGTGGCCCACGTGGTGACTTCGGCGGTGATGAGGGCGAGGGTCTCGTCCTGGCCGACGGGGGCGCGCTTGGCGACGGCGAAGCCGTGATCGCCGTGGGGTACCTCGACGAGCGTGTACTCCCCTCCGTCTCCCCTCACCACCCGGGCACGGCCGTGCCCGGGGCGCGCCGCCTCGATCCCGGGGAACTCCTCGGGCCTGCCGAAGGGGTCGTTGCCGCCCTGGACGACGAGGGTGGGCAGGCCGGTGCCGAGGAGCTCCTCGGCGCGGGACCGTTCGGGCCTGCCGGGCGGATGGAGGGGGAAGCTCAGGGCGAGTACGGCGGCCGCGCCGAGCTCCGCGCCGGTGCGGCAGGCGACCCGGGCGCCGGCGCTGCGTCCGCCCGCGATCACCGGCAGGCCCGGCTTCGCGAGCGCCGGCCAGATCCCGCGCCACCCGGCGTCCAGGGTCTTCGGCGCGGGCGCGAGCTTCTTCCCGGCGACCCGCCAGGGCTGTTCGACGAGCGCCACGCTCACCCCGTGGGCGGGCAGCGCCTCGGCGAGGGCCACCAGGTCCCGTGCCTCGATCCCGCCCCCGGCGCCATGGCCGAGGGCGAGGACCGCCCAGGGCTTCTTCCCGGGGTGCCAGGTGATCCGCGCGTCCCCGGCCTCGGTCGATACGATCTCGCTCTTCGTCACGTCCCCATCCTGCCGCCCGGGGGCGCCGGGGCGTGGCAGCCCGGGGTCAGAAGAGCGTGCCGAGCTCCGGCCCCTCCAGCTCCTTCAGGAGTTCGGGCCCGTTGTTGCGGACGTCGCTGACCGCGGTCGCCACCGGGAACGCCCGCATCAGGCCCCCCGGCGGCGGCGCGAGGAGGGAGCGCAGCTCCTCCACGTCCGTCCTGCGCGGGTCCAGCCAGGCGTCCCAGTGGTCCGGGGTCAGCATGAGGGGCATCCGGGGGTGGATGTCGGCCAGGGAGCGGGGCCCCTCCGCCGGTGCGACGCCCAGCGGGTCCTTCGCCGCCTCCGTGGTGATGACCGAGCACGTCACCCACCACGCCGCCGGGTGGTCGTCGGGCAGCGTCCGGTCCCGCCAGAACTCGTAGAGGCCGGCCATCGCGAACACCGAGCCGTCCGCCGGGGTGACGAAGTACGGCTGCTTCCGCGGCCGCTTCTTCTTCCCCTCGACCTCCAGCTCCCGCTCGCCGGACCCGGTCACCCACTCGTAATAACCGTCGGCGGGCAGGATGCACCGGCGCGCGGAGAAGGCCCGCTTGAACGAGGGCTTGTCGTGCACCGTCTCCGCCCGCGCGTTGATCATCCGGGCGGCGCCCTCCGGTGTCTTCGACCAGGAGGGCACGAGGCCCCATTTCAGCGTGCGGAGCTGGCGAACCGGCCGGGGTGATTCCGCGTCTTTCAGAGGACGCTCCAGTACCGCGTGGACCTCTTTGGTGGGGGCCACGTTCCAGTCCGGAGCCAGGGTCTCCTCGGGCTCCCACTTCTCGACCCCGAAGAGACCGACCAGGTCCTCGGGCCGCCTGCTCGCCGCATACCTTCCGCACATACGTGCCACACTGCCACGATCCACGTCCGCTCCGAGGAGGCCGTCCAGAAAATGACCGAAGTCCTCGGCACCCAGCCCGCCCCCGAGCAGTGGCTGGTGCTCGTCACCGCGGTGGCCGCGCTCGCCGTCGTCGTCCCCCGGATGGCCTGGCGGCTGTCGCGCAACGCGATCACCATCGCCCACGAGGGCGGCCACGGTCTGATCGCCCTGGTCACCGGCCGCCGGCTCCAGTCCATCCGGCTGCACTCCGACACCAGCGGCCTGACCGTCTCGCGCGGCCGTCCGACGGGCATCGGGATGATCCTGACGGCGGCCGCCGGCTACACCGCCGCCCCGCTGCTCGGCCTCGGCGGCGCCTGGCTGCTCGCCGACCACCGGATCACCCTGCTGCTGTGGGTGGCGACCGCGCTGCTGCTGGCCCTGCTGGTGATGGTCCGCAACGTGTACGGGATCTTCACCGTCCTCCTGACGGGCGGGGCCTTCCTCCTGGTCTCCTGGCTGACCGGGCCGGACGTCCAGTCGGCGTTCGCGTACGCCGTCGTCTGGTTCCTGCTGATCGGCGGGGTCCGGCCGGTCTTCGAGCTCCAGCGCAAGAGGCGCCACGGAGGCGCGCCGGACTCCGACGTCGACCAGCTCGCCCGCCTCACGCACGCGCACGCGGCGATGTGGCTCTTCCTCTTCCACGCGGTCTCGATCTGTTCCCTGATCGGCGGAGGCCGCTGGCTGCTGGGGCTGTAGTCGGCGGGGCCCCACTAAAGTGAGGGGCATGACCGAACGCTCCGAGCACACCGACCTTTCCACCGACCTCTGGCCCGCCCCGTACGCGAGCGGAGCAGTCGACGCGACCGTCACCGTGCCCGGGTCCAAGTCGGTCACCAACCGCGGCCTGGTCCTCGCCGCGCTCGCCGCCGAGCCGGGCTGGCTGCGCCGCCCGCTGCGCTCCCGCGACACGCTGCTGATGGCGGAGGCGCTGCGCACGCTGGGCGTCCGTATCGAGGAGGGCGTGGGCCCGGACGGTACGGGCGAGGCCTGGCGGATCATTCCGGCCACGCTGCGCGGCCCGGCGACCGTGGACGTCGGCAACGCCGGGACGGTCATGCGCTTTTTGCCGCCGGTCGCCGCGCTCGCCGACGGGCCGGTGCACTTCGACGGCGACGCCCGTTCGCACGAGCGGCCGCTCCATGGCGTGATCGACGCGCTGCGGGTGCTGGGCGCCCGGGTCGAGGACGACGGCCGCGGCGCGCTGCCGATGACCGTGCACGGCGGTGGCGCCCTGGAGGGCGGCCCGGTGGAGATCGACGCCTCCTCGTCCTCGCAGTTCGTCAGCGCCCTGCTGCTCTCGGCACCCCGCTTCAACCAGGGGGTGGAGGTACGCCATGTCGGTGCGAAGCTGCCGTCCCTCCCGCACATCCGGATGACCGTCGACATGCTGCGGCTGGTCGGCGCCCAGGTCGACGAGCCGGAGACGGGCGGCGAGCCGAACGTGTGGCGGGTCTCCCCCTCGGCGCTGCTCGGCCGTGACCTGACGGTGGAGCCTGACCTGTCCAACGCCCAGCCGTTCCTGGCCGCGGCCCTGGTCACCGGCGGCCGGGTCACCGTCCCGGACTGGCCGGCCCGCACCACCCAGCCCGGTGACGCGCTGCGTGAGATCTTCACCGAGATGGGTGGCTCCTGCGAGCTGACCGACGCCGGGCTGACCTTCACGGGCACGGGCCGGATCCACGGCATCGACGTCGACCTGGGCGAGGTCGGCGAGCTGACCCCCGGCATCGCGGCGGTCGCGGCGCTGGCCGACTCCCCGTCCACGCTGCGCGGCGTCGCCCATCTGCGGCTCCACGAGACGGACCGCCTCGCGGCGCTCACCAAGGAGATCAACGAGCTCGGCGGCGATGTGACGGAGACCGAGGACGGTCTGCACATCCGCCCGCGCCCGCTGCACGGCGGTGTCTTCCGCACGTACCACGACCACCGGATGGCGACGGCGGGCGCGATCATCGGTCTCGCGGTCGAGGGTGTGCAGATCGAGAACGTGGCCACGACGGCCAAGACGTTGCCGGACTTCCCGACGATGTGGACCGAAATGCTCGGAGTCTGAGCCATGCGGCGTTACGGGAAGCACACCGACGAGGACGACATCCGCCAGCGGCCCAACCGCAAGGGCAACCGTCCGCGCACCAGCATCCGCCCGAAGCACGAGGACGCGGTCGAGGGCATGGTCCTCACCGTCGACCGGGGCCGGCTCACCGTACTGGTGGACGACCGGGTCGTGATGGCGATGAAGGCGCGCGAGCTGGGCCGCAAGGCCGCGGTCGTCGGGGACCGGGTCTCCCTGGTGGGCGATCTGTCGGGCGAGAAGGACACGCTGGCCCGCATCGTCCGCATCGGTGAGCGCAGCTCCGTCCTGCGCCGCACGGCCGACGACGACGATCCGTTCGAGCGGGTGGTGGTCGCCAACGCCGACCAGCTGGCGATCGTCACCGCGCTCGCCGATCCCGAGCCGCGGCCGCGGTTGATCGACCGCTGTCTGGTGGCCGCGTACGACGGCGGTCTCACCCCGCTGCTCGTGCTGACGAAGTCGGATCTGGCGAAGCCGGACCAGCTGCTGGAGATGTACGGCGCGCTCGGCGTGCCGTATGTGGTGACCACGCGCGACGAGTTCGTGGACGGGGTCGCGGCGGAGCGGGTCCACGAGCACCTCAAGGGCCGCACCACCGCGTTCGTCGGGCATTCGGGCGTCGGGAAGACGACGCTGGTCAACGCCCTGGTGCCGGAGGACAGGCGCCGGTCCACCGGCCATGTCAACGCCGTCACGGGCCGTGGCCGGCACACCACCACCTCGGCACTCGCGCTGCCGCTGGACGACCCGGCCGGTGGCTGGGTGATCGACACTCCGGGTGTGCGTTCCTTCGGGCTGAACCATGTCGACCCGTCCCGGGTGATCCTGGCCTTCCCCGACCTCGTGCCGGGCACGGAGAACTGCCCGCGGGCCTGCAGCCATGACGAGCCGGAGTGCGCGCTGGACGCGTGGGTGGCGGAGGGGCACGCGGATCCGGCGCGGCTGTACTCACTGCGGCGACTGCTCGCCACCCGCGAGCGACGCGAGGGCGACTGAGTCACGCCCGTTCGCGGTCGACCGCCGTGGGTAAGTGCATAATCGCACCGAGTGGGGCGAAGCAGTCACCGACGGCGTGGGAGGCACTGACGATGGCGTGGCTGCTGGTGGTGCTCGCCGGGATCCTGGAGACGGGGTTCGCGGTCTGCCTGAAGCTGTCGCACGGTTTCACCCGGCTCTGGCCGACCCTCGCCTTCGCGGTCTTCGCCCTGGGCAGCTTCGGCCTGCTGACCCTGTCGCTGAAGAAGCTGGACGTCGGCCCGGCGTACGCGGTGTGGACCGGGATCGGCGCGGCCGGTACGGCGATCTACGGAATGGTCTTCCTGGGGGACGTCGTCTCCACGCTCAAGATCGTCTCGATCACGCTGGTGATCTGCGGCGTCATCGGTCTCCAGCTCTCGGGTTCGTCCCACTGACGGACTGCCCGCCGACGGACTGCCCGCCGAGGGACTGCCGCACCCGCATCCGGGCCAGTTCCTCGCGTACCAGGAAGAGGGGATCGGCCGGATCCCCCGGCGCGACGACGCTCGACAGGGTGAGGCGCAGGACGATCTCGCAGGAGCGCAGCGTCTCGGCCCCGCCGCCGGCGGGCCATGCCGCGCCCAGCGCGGCGGCGGCCCGGTCCCTGGCCTGACCGAGCAGTTCGGCGGGGGTCGGCGTGCCCGCGTCGGCGCGCCGTTGGGCGGGGACGGCGGCGGCCCGGGAGCGGGCTCCGGCCGGGCGGGGCATGGGGAGGCGTTCGCCCCAGCAGCCGGTGAGCAGCGCGCGCAGCAGCGGGCGGGCCCGGGCCTGGGCCAGGGTCCACTCGGCGACGGTGACCAGGTTCCGCTCGGGTGGCGCCGGCACGGCGAGCAGTCGCTCGACGCCCTGGAGGTACGCGTCGGCCTCGCGTCGCACCAGGGCGCGGGCCAGGCCCTCCTTGCTGCCGAACTCGTTGTAGAGCGTCTGCCGGGAGACCCCGGCGGCCGAGGCGACGTCGACCATCCGGACGGCGGACCAGGGCAGCGTCGAGAGGGCCGTGAGCGCGGCGCCGAGCAGGGCCTCACGGGCAGTCGGCATCGTCGCCTCCCGGCCAGAACGGTTCTGCGCTCAGCGTTGACGGGCGACCACGCACTGTCAAGGGCTCTCGTGTGACCACGTGTCTTCGGGGGATAGAGTTTCGACCATGGCCGATTACCACGATGATCTGCGTCTCGCCCACGTTCTCGCGGATGCCGCCGACGCGGCCACCATGGACCGGTTCAAGGCGCTCGACCTCAAGGTCGAGACGAAGCCGGACATGACGCCGGTGAGCGAGGCGGACAAGGCCGCGGAGGAGCTGATCCGCGGCCAGCTGCAGCGGGCCCGGCCGCGCGACGCGATCCTCGGCGAGGAGTACGGCGTGGAGGGCACGGGCCCCCGCCGCTGGGTGATCGACCCGATCGACGGCACCAAGAACTACGTCCGCGGGGTGCCCGTCTGGGCGACCCTGATCGCGCTGATGGAGGCCGGCGACACCGGTTTCCAGCCGGTGGTGGGCGTGGTCTCCGCTCCGGCGCTCGGCCGCCGCTGGTGGGCGGCGAAGGGTGCGGGCGCGTACACCGGCCGCAGCCTGACGTCGGCGACCCGTATGCACGTCTCGAAGGTCGGGGACCTGGCGGACGCCTCCTTCGCGTACTCCTCGCTGAGCGGTTGGGAGGAGCGGGGCCGGCTGGAGGGCTTCCTCGACCTCACGCGCGCGTGCTGGCGGACCCGGGCGTACGGCGACTTCTGGCCGTACATGATGGTCGCCGAGGGCGCGGTCGACATCTGCGCCGAACCGGAGCTGTCCCTGTGGGACATGGCCGCGACGGCGATCGTGGTGCAGGAGGCGGGCGGCACCTTCACCGGTCTGGACGGTCAGCACGGTCCGCACAGCGGCAACGCGGCGGCGTCGAACGGACTCCTCCACGGCGAACTGCTGAGTTACCTGAACCAGAAGGGCTGATCGCCTCGGGCGCCCCCAAGGCGCCTTGCACGCCCCCTTGTTGGGTCCGCTCCCCGATGCCACTCTGAGAGTCCCCCCACTTGTGAACTTGTGAATCGGTTCTCGTTGAAGGCGGAACCTGTTCGCCAAGGAGGTGGCTCCATCCATGCTCGTCCGTGACGCCATGAGCGCGTTGGCCCTGACCCTCGGACCCGCCCACACCCTCCGGCAGGCGGCCCGGCTGATGTCGGCCCGCCGCGTCGGCGCGGCCATAGTCCTGGACACCGACACCAGCGGGCTCGGCATCCTCACCGAGCGCGACATCCTCAACTCGATCGGCGCGGACCAGAACCCCGACCTGGAGACCGTCGGAGCGCACACCACCAACAACGTCGTCTTCGCGGCGCCGACCTGGACCCTGGAGGAGGCCGCGGCGGCCATGACGCACGGCGGGTTCCGCCATCTCGTCGTGCTCGACGAGGCGGGGCCGGTCGGCATCGTCTCGGTGCGCGACATCATCCGGTGCTGGACCCCCGCGCTGCGGAGCGCGCCCTCGCTGGCCGGATAGCCTCGGACAACGCGAGAGGGCCGGACTCCCGTACGGGAGCCCGGCCCTCTTTCTACGACAAGCGTCCTCAGCCGCGCAGGGCCTGGACCGCGGCCTCGAGCCGCTTGCCGAAGTCACCGTCCGCCTGGCGGAAGTTGTTGATCGCCCGCTCGGCGATGTCGTCACGCGACACCTTGGCGATGAAGCCCGCCAGGTTGTCGATGAGACGACCCTTCTCGTCCTCGGACATCAGGCGGTAGAGGTTCCCCGCCTGGACGAAGTCGTTGTCCTCCGAGTGGATCGGAGCGGCGTGGTCGCCGGTCATACCCGTCACCGGGACCGGCTGCCACAGCGGGCGGTCGATCTGGTGCGGGCCGCCGAAGGAGTTCGGCTCGTAGTTCTTCGCGCCCTTGTGGCGGCCGTCGTACAGGAAGCCGTCACGGGAGTGGGTGCGCGCCTCGGTGGCGTGCGGGCGGTTCACCGGCAGGTGGTCGGCGTTGATGCCGACGCGGTAGCGGTGGGCGTCGCCGTAGGCGAAGAGACGGCCCTGGAGCATCTTGTCCGGGGACGGGCCGATGCCGGGCACGAAGTGCGCGGGGCTGAAGATCGACTGCTCGACCTCGGCGAAGATGTTCTCCGGGTTGCGGTTGAGCTCCAGCTTGCCGATCTCGATCGGCGGGTAGTCCGCGTGCGGCCACACCTTGGTGAGGTCGAACGGATTGAAGCGGTAGGTGGCCGCCTCGGCCGCCGGCATGATCTGGACCTGCACGGTCCAGCTCGGGAAGTCACCGCGCTCGATGGCCTCGCGCAGGTCGCGCTGGTGGCTGTCCGGGTCCTCACCGGCGAGCTTGTTGGCCTCGTCCTGGGTGAGGTTCTTGATGCCCTGGTCGGTCTTGAAGTGGTACTTGACCCAGAAGACCTCGCCGGCCTCGTTGTTCCACTGGAAGGTGTGCGAGCCGAAGCCGTCCATGTGGCGGTACGAGGCGGGAATGCCGCGGTCACCGAAGAGCCAGGTCACCTGGTGCGTCGACTCGGGCGAGAGGCCCCAGAAGTCCCAGACGTTGTCCGCCTCCTGCGAGCCCGTGTACGGGTCGCGCTTCTGGGTGTGGATGAAGTCCGGGAACTTGATGGCGTCCCTGATGAAGAACACCGGGGTGTTGTTGCCGACGAGGTCGTAGTTGCCCTCTTCGGTGTAGAACTTCAGCGCCCAGCCGCGCGGGTCGCGCACCGCGTCGGCCGCGCCGAGGTTGCCGGCGACGGTGGAGAAGCGCAGGAACGTCTCGGTCTGCTTGCCGACCTCGGAGAGGAACTTGGCACGCGTCCACTGCGAGACGTCACGGGTGACCGTGAAGGTGCCGTAGGCGCCCGCACCACGCGCGTGGACGACGCGCTCCGGGATGCGCTCACGGTTGAAGTGGGCGAGCTTCTCGAGGAGGAGCTGGTCCTGGACGAGGACGGGACCGCCGACGCCCGCCGTCTCGCTGTTCTGGTTGTCGGCGACCGGCGCTCCGGCCTCCGTGGTGAGCGGTCCCTGCGTCACGTGCGCCTCCTGCGTCAATTCCTGCAAGTCCTGTCCTTCGGCCGACTCGCCCGGTCACACACCCCGGGAACACTTGGCCAATGCCGAGTTCGATCCTACGATAGACATTGTCTAAGTCAAGTGAACTTCCAAAGTCACACCCATTCGGGATGCGGATCCCATGACTGTTAGGCTGGTCCTATGAGTGACCTGTTGGAACGACTGCGCGGCCGCGGCTGGCGGATGACCGCGCAGCGCCGCGTCGTGGCCGAGGTCCTCGACGGGGATCATGTGCACCTGACCGCCGACGAGGTCCACGCGCGCGCTGTGGAGAGGCTGCCGGAGATCTCCCGGGCCACCGTGTACAACACGCTGGGCGAGATGGTCACGCTCGGCGAGGTCATGGAGGTCGCGACGGACGGCCGCGCCAAGCGGTACGACCCGAACGCGCACCGCCCGCACCAGCACCTGATCTGCGGCCGCTGCGGCGCGATCCGTGACGTACACCCGGCGGGCAACCCGCTGGCGGACCTCCCGGACACGGAGCGCTTCGGCTTCACGATCTCCGATGTCGAGGTCACGTACCGGGGCATCTGCCCGAACTGCGCCGCCTCCGCCTGAGACGCGCCCTCGGCCCGAGACGACGAGAAGCCCCCACCGCGGTGGGGGCTTCTTCCATGCCCGGCCCGAGCACCGGGCGCGCACGGCACGCATGACGAAGGCCCGGATCCAGTGACTGGATCCGGGCCTTCGTCGCTACTGAGTAGCGGGGACAGGATTTGAACCTGCGACCTCTGGGTTATGAGCCCAGCGAGCTACCGAGCTGCTCCACCCCGCGTCGGTGAACCCAACCTTACGGGACGCCCACGACCAGCGCAAATCCCTTCCGCGCCGCCCTACGCGGTGAGCTCCTGGTGCAGCGCCTCGCTCAGGCGGGCGGCCCGCTCGGCGACCTCCGCGGGGCCCAGCTCCACCGCGCGGGCGCACCAGCGGCGCCCCTCGGTCAGCTCGCCCCGCCGCGCCGCGAGCAGCGCGAGGCGCAGGGCGGCGCGGCCGTGTCCGGCGCGGGCCGCGCGGGTCCACCACAGGGCCGCCTCGCGCTCGCTGCCCTCGCGGGCGAGGAGCAGACCGAGGTTGAAGGCGCCGTTACGGCTGCCGGCCTCCGCCGCCTCGCGGTACCAGTGCGCCGCCTCCGCCACGTCACCGCGCGCGGCGGCGAGCATGCCGACCCGGACCTGGGCGCGCCGGTGCCCCTGCTGGGCGGCCCGCTCGTACCACTCCTCGCACTCGCTCTTCTCCTCGCGCGAGGCGCCGAGCGCGGGCGGTCCCGGCTCGGGCCGGCGCGCGTCGAGGACCGTGGCGAGCCGGAACGCGGCCTCGGGGCTGCCCCCGCCCGCCGCGCACCGCAGGTAGCGCTCGGCGGACTGCTCGTCGCCGTCCCGCAGACAGGCGATGCCGACCTGGAGGGCGGCCTCGGTGTGCCCCGCTGCGGCGGCGCGTTCGTACCACCGCAGCGCCGTACGGTCGTCGTCGCGACCCGCGTAGAGGATGCCGAGGTTGAAGGCGGCGTCGACGCTGCCCGCCTCGGCCGCCTTGGAGAACCACGGCTCGGCGCCGCCGGCGTCACCGGCCTGCAGGAGCAGCACGGCGAGCGCGTTGGCGGCCTCGCGGTGACCGGCGTAGGCGGCGCGGCGGTACCACTGCTCGGCCTGCTGGGTGCGGTCCTGGGCGGCGCAGAGCAGCCCGAGGTTGTACGCCCCGTTCACATCCCCGGCATCCATCGCGGCGCGGTACCAGCGCTCGGCCGTCTGCTGCTCGCCCCGGGCGGCGTGCAGGGCGCCCAGCGCGTTGGCGGCGTTGCCGTCGCCGTCCTGGGCGGCGCGCAGCCACCACACGGCGGCGCTCTCCTCGTCACCGGCGTCCCGCAGCAGGAACCCGAGCGCGCAGGCGGCCTTGGCCTCGCCCGCCTTGGCGGAGCTGAGGTACCAGCGGCCGGCCTCCTTGAGCTCGCCCCGCTTCTCCAGGATCGCGCCGAGGTGGAGGGCGGCCCGCCGGTGACCGCGCGCGGCGGCCTGCCGGAACCACTGCTCGGCCTCGGCCAGGTCGTCCCCGGGGGGCACGGTGCCGACGGCCCCGGTCCCGGTACGGGCGGCGGGGCGGGCGGCCTCGTCCGGGCGCTCACCGGTGGCCGCGTTCGGGCCCGCGCCGGCTCCCTCGTCCGTACGGCGGTCGGTGCCGGCGCCCGCGCCGATGCCGTGCGGGGCCGTGGCGGCCCCCGTGACGGGGCCTCCGGCCGCGCCGGCGGCGCGGCGCTCCAGGGTGCGGGCGAGCCGGTAGGCGGCCTCGCGGTGGCCGCGCTCGGCGGCGGCGCGGAGCCAGCGCTCGGCCCCGACGTCGCTGCGGTGCTCCAGGAGGTCGGCAAGGGCGTACGCGCCCAGGGCGTGGCCCTGCTCGGCGGCCTGGCGCAGCCAGTACTCGGCGGCCGGTTCGTCCCCGCGCTCGCGGTGGTGGCGGCCGAGCGCGTGGGCGGCGGCGGCGGAGCCCGCCACGGCGGCGACGCGCCACCAGCCGGCGGCCTCGTCCGCGTATCCGCGCTGGTGCAGCAGCACCCCCAGGTTGTTCGCCGCGGCGCGGTCCCCCTCGGCCGTGGCTCCGCGCAGATACGGCTCGGCGCCGTCCAGGTCCCCGCGGCGCAGCAGCAGCGCGCCGAGCACGCTCATCGACGCGGCGTCGCCGTTCTCGGCGGCGCGGCGGTGACGCGCCTCGGTCTCGGTCTCGGTCTCGGTCTCGGCGGTGGTGTCGACGGCCGCATCGACGGCTCCCGCGGCCTCGATGATGTCATCCGCGGCATTCTTGGCGTGCCGCTGCACAAACCGCCCTGTCTCCAACAGAGTTGCCCTGTCCCCCATAAATCCCATCGTCGCACCACCCGCAACGCGCGTACACCTGGTATACCGCAGCCAGTGAGGTCACTTCAGCGTTTTGTCGACATGCCCACAGAGAGATAAGTCAAACACGTCTCGCCCCAACTAGCCCTCAACCGCGCGCTCTTCGGGGCGCGTGGCGGACCACCGGAACATGACGAGGGCCCGGATCCAGTGAATGGATCCGGGCCCTCGTCTTCAGTAGCGGGGACAGGATTTGAACCTGCGACCTCTGGGTTATGAGCCCAGCGAGCTACCGAGCTGCTCCACCCCGCGTCGTTGTTCCTCAAAGGTACCACGACGCGGGGTGGCGCCTGACCAGGCCTCTCAGCCGCTCGGCGGGCTCGCGCTGCTGGACGGTGTCGTCCCCGGCTTGGGGGCGCCACCCGCCGGCTTGTCCGCCGGCTTCTGGTCCGCCGGCTTGTCGGCCGGCTTCTGATCCGACTTCAGCTTGGCCCCCGCCTCCGCGGCCTGCTGGAGCGCCCGCTGGAGGGCGTCCTGGGCCTTGCCGTAGGCCGCCCAGTCCTGCTTCGCCAGCGCGGCCTCTCCGTCGTTGTACGCCTTCTGCGCGTCGGCGATCGCCTTCTTCAGCGCCTCGTCGTTCGTGCTCGGCGTCGTCGGCGGGGTCGTTCCCGGCTGCTCCGGCTGCGGCGGCGTCACACCCTCGACTCCGAAGACCTTGTTCAGCGCCTCGGTGAGGTTGTTCTCGAACACCGTGGTGTCCTTGGTGGTGTCACCGTCCGGCTGATCGGCGTCCACGTACGACACCGCGACCTTCTTCAGCAGCGGGTAGAGCGCGTTGCGGCCCTGGGCGTACACCGGCTCGACGTAGAGGAAGCCTCCGTCCAGCGGCACGGTGAGGAGGTTGCCGTACTGGATGTCGGAGTCGGCGCCTCTCATGTCCCGGACGAACTGGGCCACTTCGGGCAGGCCGTTGAGCTTGCTCTGCACCTGGGCCGGGCCCGGCACTTCCGAGGTCACCCTCAGCAGCTTTATGCGGCCGTAGTCCTTGCTGCCGGCCTCCGCGTCGACCGCCATGAAGCCGCCCAGGTTGGGCCGCCCGTTCGGGGTGAACGTCGTCGTCAGCGAGAACCGCTGGTCCGTCTCCCCGGGCATCTTCATGCTCAGGTAGTACGGCGGGACGGCGTTGCCCTCCTTGGTGGTCGGGTCGTCCGGCACCTGCCAGGCGTCCGAGCCGCTGTAGAACTGCGCCGGGTTGGTGACGTGGTACCGGGTGAGCAGCTCGCGCTGGACCTTGAACATGTCCTGCGGGTAGCGCAGGTGCTGCATCAGGTCCGGCTTGATCGCCTCACGCGGCTCCACGGTGTCCGGGAACGCCTTCATCCAGGTCTTGAGGACCGGGTCCTCCTTGTCCCACTGGTAGAGGGTCACCGTGCCGTCGTACGCGTCGACGGTGGCCTTCACCGAGTTGCGGATGTAGTTGACCTGGTTCTGCTGGGCGACCACCGCGCGCTGCTGGTTGCCGACCGTCAGCGCGTCGGCCGTGGTCTCGCCGAGCGTCGTGCGCGACGCGTACGGGTAGCCGTTGGTGGTCGTGTACGCGTCGACGATCCACTGGATCCGGCCTCCGACGACCGCCGGGTAGGCGTCACCGTCGATGGTCAGCCAGGGCGCGACCGCCTCGACGCGCTCCTTGGGCGTGCGGTTGTACAGGATCCGCGAGCCCTCGCCGATGGCTCCCGAGTAGAGGATCTGCGGCTCGCTGAACGCGACGGCGTAGGCGGCGCGGTTGAAGGCGTTGGAGAGGTTGACCCCGCTGTTGCCTTCGTAGCTGGTGGTCTTCTCGCCGTTCTCCTCGTAGTCCAGCTCCTTCTGCGGGCCGCCGACGATCGAGTACTGGTCCGTCTTCTCGCCGTAGTAGATCCGCTGCTCGTACGTGCCGAGCTCGCCGGTGGTCGGCAGCCCGGACTCGGTGAAGATCGGGGAGCCGTTGGCGTCCGTCTGCGTGCCCGTGGCCATGATGGCGCCGTAGCCGTGGGTGTACGTGAAGTGGTCGTTGATCCAGTTCCGCTTCGGGATGCCCTTGATGTTCAGCTCACGCAGGCCGACGACCGTGTCCTTGCCCTTGTAGCGGTCGATGTCGAGCGTGGTCGGGAACTGGTAGTACTTCCGCTTCTGCTCCAGCTGCTGGAACGTCGGCGACACGATGTTCGGGTCGAGGACGCGGTAGCTCGCCGCCGTCTCGGAGTCCGAGCGGAGCGTGCCCTTGTCCTTGACCGTGGACTTGCCGGAGTAGTTCTCCGGCTTCGTCTGGTCGATGTCGTACGCCTTGCGCGTCGCGTCGATGTTCTTCTGGATGTACGGCGCTTCCTTGGCCTGCTCGTTCGGCTGGACCTGGAACTTCTGCACGATGGCCGGGTACAGGCCGCCGATCAGGATCGCCGAGAGCACCATCAGGCCGAAGCCGATCACCGGCAGCTGCCAGGTGCGCCGCCAGAGCGTCGCGAAGAACAGCACGGCGCAGATGGCCGCGATGCAGAAGAGGATCGTCTTCGCCGGCAGATAGGCGTTGGCGTCGACGTACCGCAGCCCCGTCCAGTTGCCGGCCGCCTTGAAGTCGCTGGACTTCACGGCGAGGCCGTACCGGTCGAGCCAGTACGCCACGGCCTTCAGCGACACGAAGACGCCGAGCAGCACCGACAGGTGGCCGGTCGCGGCGGCGGTGGCGCGGGCGCCGGGGCTGGTGACGCGCAGGCCGCCGTACAGATAGTGGGTCAGCGCGGCGGCGATGAGCGAGAGCACGGTCGCGGCGAAGCCGAAGGCGAGCAGGAAGCGGTACCAGGGCAGGTCGAAGGCGAAGAACGACACGTCGAGACCGAACTGCGGGTCCTTCTGCCCGAACGGGACGCCGTTCACCCACAGCAGCCAGGTCCGCCACTGTCCGGAGGCCGAGGCGCCGGCGATCAGGCCCACCAGGGCCGAGATCGCCAGGAGCACCCACTTCTTGTAGGGAGCCAGGCCCATCCGGTACCGGTCGAGGCTCTGCTGCTCCAGCGACATGGCGCTGAGCGGCGGCCGCAGCCGGTGCGCCAGCCAGATGTTCAGGCCGACGGCGAGGCTCATGAGGAGACCGAAGACCAGGAACAGGCCGATCTTGGTCCACAGGGTGGTGGTGAACACGGACGAGTAGGCGACGGAGCGGTACCAGAGCCAGTCCGTCCAGAACCCGGCGAACATGACGAACGCCATGGCCAGCACGGCCAGCACGCCCAATGTCATCAGCAGGGTGCGGGCCCGCCGGGACGGCCGGCCGACTCTGATCCTTGGCCCGGACGGGCCTCCGCCGCCTCCGCGGTCCGGCATCTGGAAAGCCAACGTGCGCCCCTCGAGGTTGATGCGTCGATAAGCAGGCCCCGCGATCGTAGAGCCCACTGATGCAACTTACTGAAGCTTTACCTAGTTCCCGTCTTCGGGGCACGAGGAGGCAGGATGTCATCCATGTCCAACGTTTCCCCCTCCGGTACCCCCATGGCCGCGAGCCCCCTCACCCGCGCGGTGCTCGAGATCGACGAGTACGCCTCCGGCCTCGGCTGGGACCGGCCCGCCCGGCTCTTCGCCCTCGTCGACACCGCCAAGCTGCGCGCCCAGGAGCCGGGGCTCGCCTCCCAGCTCGGCCTCGAAGCCGGCGAGGTCGCCGCGTACACCCCCATCGAGCAGGAGGAGCTGCCCGCCGGGAAGCCCCTCGACGAGTTCCTCGGCACGATCGCCTGGCCCGACGCCGTGGCGGGCTGCGCGCTGACCGTGGAGCGCCTGATGCTGCCGCCGTCGGCGGAGGCGTCCGTGCCGGACGGCCTCGACGAGGCCGGTCTGGCGAAGTGGGTGGCCCGGCACCCCGACCGTCAGGAGGTCCGGATGACCGTGGCGGTGCTGCGCGACGGAGCGCGCGAGGCGGCGATCCGGCTGCGCGAGAAGGACTCGCCGAACGAGGTGCTGACGGGCGCGGACCTGGTGCCCGGACTCGCGGACGCGCTGGCGGCGACCTTCGAGGGCTGAGTCCCGTACGGGTGGGGGCGCTCGGCCGTCGGCCGTGGCGCCCCCGCGCGCGTGGTGCCGCGGCTCAGCTCGTGGAGCAGCTGGGCAGGTTCCGGGTGTCGCCGTTGCGGAGCTTCTCCAGGGACGCCGTCGCGTCGGCGATGGTGTTCACCTTGATCAGGGTGAGGCCGTCGGGGGTGTCGGAGGCGGCGGACTCGCAGTTGTCGGCGGGGGTGAGGAAGTACTGGGCACCGGCCTTGCGGGCGCCGACCAGCTTCATGTCGATGCCGCCGATCGGGCCCACCTTGCCCTTCTCGTCGATGGTGCCGGTGCCGGCGACGAACTTGCCGTCGGTCAGGCTGCCGGGCGTGAGCTTGTCGACGATGCCGAGGGCGAACATCAGTCCCGCGCTGGGGCCGCCGACGTCGGCGAGCTTGATGTCGATGGTGAACGGGAAGACGTGGTCCGTGCCGGCCTGGATGCCGACGATGGCCCGGTCGCCCTCCTTCGACCTCACGGTGGTGATCGTGGCCTTCCGGGTGGCGGTCGGCTCCTTCCCGGCCTTCTCGGCCGCGGCCGCCTCCTTGACGGGGACGATCGTGAACTCGACCTTCTCGCCCGGCTTGCGCTTGGTCACCTGCTCGGCGACGTCCCCGGGCTCCTTCACCGGAACGCCGTCGACGGAGGTGATGACGTCGCCTGCGTGCAGCACGCCCTGCGCGGGGCTGTCCTTGACGACGGAGGCGACGACCACCCGGGTGGTCACGCCGATCTTCAGCTCTCGGAGGGCGGCGACCTTCGCGCTCTCCTGGGACTGGCTGAACTCCTCGGCGTTCTCCTGGCTCGACTCCTCCTCGGTCTTGCCGTCCGGGTAGAGGGTCTCCTTGGGCACCACGACGTTGTCGTGGGCCAGCCAGCCGTAGACCGCCTCGACCACGTTCATCCGGTAGTCCGCACTGGTGACGCGGACCGTCGTCATGTTGAGGTGCCCGGTGGTGGGGTACGTCTTATGCCCCGAGATCTGCAGCACGGGCTCTCCGCGGGCGTCGCCGAGGGTGTTCACCGTGGGGCCCGGGCTCATCTCCGCGTACGGCACCCGGACGAAGACGCCCACACAGAGCAGGGTGATCAGGACGAGGGTGGAGGCGAGCATCGTCGCAGTGCGGCGTGGCATGGAACGACAGTACGGGACCGGCCTGTGAGTGCACCTGTGGGGCGGGTCCGTACGAGGCGGCCGACGGGGAGGGGGTCAGCCGGAGACGTGGCTGCTGCGAACGGGTGAAGGGGGCGACGACGACGTCATCTCGCTCAGCTCGCACTCAGCGGCGGAACGGGACCGCTCCATGGCGTCCCTGAACCGCGCGTATCCGGCGAGCTCGGCGACGTCCCCGATGGTCTTGTTCCTCTGGGCCCAGCTTCCCCATATCGCCGCGCCGACGACTGCGAAAAGCGGAATCAGCAACCAGGCGAGCGCTGCCATCCCGACCTCCCATCCCCATGAGCGACCGCAAAACGGCCGACGGCCGATCAGCAGATTAGCGTTCTGCTGCTTCAACGCTGCCGCCAGGGGCCCGGTTACGCAAATCGGGCGTTCGACTACAGGCCGTCGGCGCGTCGCTTGCGGCCCAGGGGAATTGGTGGGGGCCCTAGCAGGCGCCCACCCACTCCTCGGTGCCGTCCGAGAACTTCTGGTGCTTCCAGATCGGGACCTCGTGCTTGAGGTCGTCGATCAGCTTGCGGCAGGCCTCGAAGGCCTCGCCGCGGTGCGGGCAGGAGACGGCGACGACGACCGCGAGGTCGCCGATGCGCAGATCGCCCACGCGGTGCACGGCGGCCAGGGCGCGGACCGGGTAGTCGGCCACGACCTTCTCGGCGATCCGGCGCATCTCGGCCTCGGCCGTGGGGTGGCAGGAGTAGCCCAGGGCGTCGACGTCCGCGCCGCTGTCGTGGTTGCGCACGGTGCCCACGAACAGAGTGGCGCCCCCGGCCGCGTCGTCGCCGACGGCCCGGAAGACCTCGTCGACCGAGAGCGGGGTGTCGCGGATCGCGAGCAGCTTGATCGGGTCGGCGGCGGCCTGCTCGCCGGGGTGGTCAGGGGTGCGTGCCATGGTGCCCATGGTGCCGTACCGCACTGACATCCCGGAATAGCGGTTTCGACCGGCTGTCCCGTCCCTCCCTCGGAGGGTCCTACAGGCCCCGCCGCTTCCGCATCTGCCGTACCAGTGCCGCCGTGCCGAGCAGCGCCACCGTCGCGCCGGCCGCGCCCGCCGCCGTCGCGTCCTTCCGGCCGAGCCGCCGTCCGGCGACCGTGTGCCGGCCCTCGACCTCCTCCAGGAGCGCGGCCAGCACCTCCTCGTTGGTCCACTTCGGCCGCCAGCCCGCGTCGTGCAGCCGGCCGACGCTCACCACCCACGGATGCATCGTGTACGCCAGGTCCCCGGCCGGGGACGGGGTGAGCCCGATTCGGTGCAGCCGGGCGGCGGCGCCCAGGGCGACGGCGGAGGGCAGCTCCATGCGCCGGATCCCGGAGAGCTCCTCGACCTCCTCCTGTTCAAGCCAGCCGTCGCAGCCGACCGCGAGCTCCCCTTCGACCTTGCCGAGCGCCGCGTACTCCAGCGCGCTGACCAGGTCCTCGACATGGCAGAACTGCCAGGTGGGGCGGGATCCGGCGACGACGAGCAGCCGGGGCGACTCGAAGTAGCGGGTCAGCGCCGTGTCCGTACCGCCGACCAGGACGGCGGGCCGGACGACCGTGACGTGGAGGCCGGGGTGGGCGCGGGGCGCGCGGCGGCCGAGCCGCTCGATCTCCAGCATGTCGCCGACGCCGGTGGCCTCGGCGGTCGCCCGCAGCTCGGCGTCCTCGGAGAGCGGGATGTCGTTGTCGGGCAGGGCGCCGTAGACCATGGCGGAGGTGCACAGCACCACCCGGTGGACGCCCGCCGCGGCGGCGGCCGTCAGGACGGTCTGCGCGCCGCGTACGTTGTAGGCGGTGCGGGCGGCGGCGTCCGACTCCAGGTCGAGGTCGACCGCGAGGTGCACGACCACGTCGGCGCCCTTCAGCTTCTCGGCGATGGCCGGGTCGCGGACGTCGAGGATGTGCCACTGCGCCTCGGGGACCTCGCCGCGCCGCTCGTCGATCGCGACGACCCGCTTGATCTCGTCCGACGCGGCGAGGCGTCTGGTCAGCAGGTCACCGACCCCGGAGGCGGCGCCGGTGACGGCCACGACGGGGCCACGTCCGGCGGACCGGGTTGAGTGGTTTCGCGCTCCGCGAACCTGAGGATCTGGGGAACTCACCGGGCGTCTCCAGCGGTTGTCTTCAGTACGTACCCGAATGACGCGTACGTACCAGGTGGCGTCCATCCTGCCGCAGGCCACGGCCCGGCGGAGCACCGAGCCCATATCCGGCCCGGATGTCTACGCTGGTGGTGTGGAGAGACGGGCAGTCGCCGTCGGCAGGAAGCCGGCGGCCCTACGAGCCGAGGAAACCTGTGAGTGACACCCCATTCGGATTCGGCCTTCCGCCGGAGGAGCCGGAGAACGGCGACGAGGGCAAGAAGAAGGACCCCGCCGGAGGTGGCCAGGGGTCCGGTGGCCAGGGCGGGAACCCGTTCGGTGCCAATCCGTTCGGTTTCGGCGGTCTGCCCGGCGGCCCGGGCGGCGACAACCCGTTCGCGGCGATGTTCGGCTCGCTGAACCCCAACGACCTGGGCGCGGCCTTCCAGCAGCTCGGCCAGATGCTCAGCTACGAGGGCGGTCCCGTCAACTGGGACATGGCCAAGCAGATCGCCCGCCAGGTGGTCGCGCAGGGCACGTCCGACGGCACCAAGGACGCCAGTGTCGGCCCCGCCGAGAAGTCCTCGGTCGAGGAGGCGGTCCGTCTGGCCGACCTGTGGCTGGACGGAGTGACGTCGCTGCCGTCCGGGGCGAGCACGGCCGTGGCGTGGAGCCGCGCCGAGTGGGTCGAGGCGACGCTGCCCGCGTGGCAGCAGCTGGTGGACCCGGTCGCCGAGCGGGTCGGCGCGGCGATGGGTGATGTGCTGCCCGAGGAGATGCAGGCCATGGCGGGCCCGCTGATCGGCATGATGCGCTCCATGGGTGGCGCCATGTTCGGCCAGCAGATCGGTCAGGCCGTGGGCGCGCTGGCGGGCGAGGTCGTCGGGTCGACGGATGTCGGTCTGCCGCTGGGCCCGGCCGGCAAGGCCGCGCTGCTGCCGCTGAACATCGAGGCGCTCGGCAAGGACCTGGGCGTGCCGAAGGACGAGGTGCGGCTGTACCTGGCGCTGCGTGAGGCGGCCCACCAGCGGCTCTTCGCCCATGTGCCGTGGCTGCGGGCGCATCTGTTCGGCGCGGTCGAGGGGTACGCCCGCGGGATCAAGGTCGACACCTCCAAGCTGGAGGACGCGGTCGGCCAGCTGGACCCGACGCACCCGGAGCAGCTGCAGGAGGCTCTCCAGCAGGGCATGTTCCAGCCCGAGGACACCCCGGAGCAGAAGGCCGCCCTGGCCCGTCTGGAGACGGCGCTCGCGCTGGTCGAGGGCTGGGTCGACGCGGTGGTCCACGAGGCCGCCAAGTCCCGGCTGACATCGGCGGACGCGCTGCGCGAGACGCTGCGCCGGCGCCGGGCGAGCGGTGGCCCCGCCGAGCAGACCTTCGCCACGCTGATCGGGCTCGAACTGCGTCCGCGCCGGCTGCGGGACGCCTCCCGGTTGTGGGCCTCGCTCACGGACGCGCGGGGTGTCGACGGTCGCGACGGCCTGTGGGAGCACCCGGACATGCTGCCGACGGCGTCCGACCTGGACGACCCCGACGGCTTCGTCCACCGCGAGCAGCTGGACTTCTCCGAGCTGGACAAGATGCTGGGCGAAGCGGCCGACAGGCGTGACGGCGACGACGAGGGCGACGACGACAAGTGAGTCTGCACGACGACGCCGTCCTCGTACTGAAGGCGTACGAGGACAACGGCGACCAGGGAGAGCTGCGCCAGATCTATCTGGAGCACCTGGACGCCCATCCGGACGGTATGTGGAAGGCGTGCGGGGCCGGGCATCTGACGGCCAGCGCGCTGGTGGTCGACCCGGAGCGCGGCCGGGTCCTCCTGACGCTGCACAAGAAGCTCGGCATGTGGCTGCAGATGGGCGGCCACTGCGAGCCGGGGGACGCGACGGTCGCCGCGGCGGCGCTGCGCGAGGCGACCGAGGAGTCCGGGATCGCCGGTCTGACGCTGCTCCCCGGCGGTCCGGTGCGTCTGGACCGGCATCCGATTCCGGCACCCTGCCACTGGCACATGGACGTGCAGTACGCGGCGCTGGCTCCGGCCGGCGCGGTGGAGGCGATCAGCGACGAGTCGCTGGACCTGCGCTGGTACGCCTACGACGAGGTGGCGGGCGTGGCCGACGAGTCGGTGGTCCGGCTGACGGAGCGGACCCGCGCCAGACTCTCGTAGGGCAGCGGTCCCATAGGGCAGCGGTAAGGGGCGGTCACCAGGGTGACCGCCCCTTACTCGTCGAACCGGCTCAGTTCCAGGCGTTGTTCTGGTTCTGCGCGTGCGAGCCGTGCTGCCCGGCGCCGAACTGGGCCGCGATGCCCTGGCCGATGGCGGCGTTCTGCGGCGGCATGACCTCGCTGGGCTGGACCAGGGCGTATCCCTGGCCGAGGAAGCTGAGTTCCCAGCCCTCGCCCGTGCTGCCGCGGCGGCGGCGGACGTTGGAGTTCGTCGTCTGCGCCTGCATCTGCACCCGCAGCCCGGTGGACCAGGCGACGATCGCGTCCGCGTCGACGTTGACGTACTTCTCGGGGGTGACCTGCATCATCAGCGGCTGACCGGAGGTCATCAGGGCGACCTTGCCGCGGCCGGAGATGTTGAGCTGGTACTTGCCCGAGCCGGAGATGCCGTACTGGCTGTCCACGGCGATGACCTCGGTGTGCAGGGTCGAGTCCAGGGCCAGCACATAGGCGCTGTCGACGGTCATGCCCTCCTGCTCGACCTCCACGACGTGGATGTACTGGGCGAGGTTGGCGAGGTAGACCGTGCCCTGACCGGAGCAGCGCATCAGGTCGAGGCCCTCACCGGTCCTGGCGCGGGCTCGGCGCTGGGTGGGCGTCTGGTACTCGCCGTCGAAGTCGACGAGCCCCTGGTAGGCGACCATGGCGCCCTTGCGGGCGAGGACGTCGTCCTGGCCGTTGAGGGCGACCCTCAGCAGCTGCGGGTTCTGGACGACGTACCGTTCCTGGCTCTGCTGCTCGGCATAGTTGAAAAGCGGGCTCTGCATGGTGTGTTCTCGCTCCCCCTCAGCCCCGGATCCGCAGGCGGTCGGTGCTGTCCTCGCTCGGCTGTACGACGACGATGCCCTGGCCGGAGAAGGCCATCTGGAACGCCTCGCCGCTGCCCCGCCCGATCAGGGAGGAGGCCTTGAAGCTGCGCTTGCCCTTGACCTTGAGCGCGGGCGACCAGGCGACGAGCGCGTCGGGGTCGACGTACGTCTCGTCCTCGCCGCGGCCGCAGTCGACGACGATCGGGGTGCCGCGCGAGGTCAGGGCGACCCAGCCGGTTCCGGCGATCTCGACGTTGAACAGGCCCTGTCCGGCGAACTTGGCCAGTCCCTTGACCTTCTCCACGCCCCACTGGAGGTGGGCGTCGAAGGCGAGGACGTTGGTGCCGTTGACGGAGAGCGAGTCGTTCTGCAGGTTGATCACGACGACGTCCGCGCCGTAGTCGGCGAGGTAGAGCAGGCCGTCGCCGGAGCACTTCATCATGGGCGCGCCCTCGCCGGTCGCCCACTGCTGCGCGACCTGGCGGACGGCGGGCGGGTTGGGCTCGTAGGTGATGAAGCCCTCGTAGGCGACCATCGAGCCGGTGCGGGCGTACAGGTCCTGGCCGGAGGCCATGGCGACCTTGAGCATGGTGCGGCCGTGGTTCTCCATCCGGGCCGCCATCGGGGTCGGGGCGAAGCCCGCGAGTTGCTGGTTCATTCTTCGGGCTCCCTCAGACCTCGTACGGCTGGACGACGATGAAGTTGCCGGGGGCTCCCCGGAACTGGAGGTTCACGGTCTCCCCGCTGTGACCCGGGTACGCGTTGCGGCGCAGCCGGACCTGGCTGGAGAGGATCACCTGCGACGCGGACGACCAGGCGACCACGGCGTTGCAGTCGGCGAAGGTGGTCGGCGTGACGGGCAGCACCACCGGGATGCCGTGGGTCTTCACGACGACCGTGCCGGTGCCCTGGAACTGCATGGTGAACAGGGCGCCGCCGGGGATGCCGTGGCCCTCGATCCGGCGGACCTCGTACTGCAGCGACTCGTCGAACGCGAGGACGTTCTCCGCGGAGACGCAGATCCCGTCGCCCTGGAGCTCGATCGGGTGCAGATGGGCGCCTTCCTCCGCGAGGAAGACCTGGCCGCGCCCGGTGCAGCGCATCAGCTGCATCTCCTGGCCGGTGGCGTTGCCGACGATCCGGCCGGTGAAGCCGGCTCCCTTGTGGCTGAATTCGACCTTGCCCTGGTACATGACCATGCTGCCCTGCCGGGCGAGGACGGGCACGCCGCCCATGGCCAGGTCGACCCGCATCAGCTGCTGGTTCTGTGGGGTCCACCGCGCGCCGGTGGCCGTCTCCTTGTACGGCTGGAGCGCGGCGGCGAGTCCGGCGCCGATGGCCGGGGCCCCCTGGGGGACGCCCATGCCGGCCGGCGGCATGCCCATGGGGGGCTGCTGGCCGAAGGCGGGCTGGCCGTACGCGCCGGGAGCGGCGGGGGCGGGCTGGCCGTACGGGGCGGGCTGGCCCGGGACCTGGCCGAACTGCGGCGGCTGCGGCTGACCGTACGGCGAGGGTGCGGCCGGCGGGGCGACGGGCGGTGCCGCGGCGGGGGCGGCGTACACCGGCTGGACCGGAGCCTGCGGCGCGGGGGCGGGCGCCGGCGCGCCGAACGCCGGGGCGGGCTGGGGGAGCTGGGGCGCGGACGGTGCCGTGGGCGCGCCGAAGGCGGGCGGGGCGGCGGCCTGCGGCGGAGGGGCGAAGCCGGGGGCCGCGCCCTGCGGCTGCTGGGCGGCCGGCTCCTCCTCGGCGACCTCGCCGCCGAAGTTCTTCAGCAGCGCCTCCAGACCGCCGTCGAAGCCCTGGCCGACCGCGGCGAACCGCCATACGTCCTTGAGGTAGAAGTCTCCGAGCATCACGGCACGCTCGGTGGAGAACTCCGCGCCCGTGAAGGCGTACCGGACGACCTCTTCGCCGCCCGCCACGATCCGGATGTGACCGGGGCCGATCTGCGACATCTGACCGGCGCCGTCGATCGTCGCGGTGAACGACAGCTTGTGGATGTTCGCCGGGAGCCGGTCGAGCGTGACACGGAAGGACTCGGTGTCGCCGGACTGGGCGCCGAGGAGCTGGATGGACTCCTCGGGCGACTTCGGCTGGTTGAAGAAGATGAAGTACCGGTCGTCCGAGAGCTGCTCGTTCGCGTCGAGGCCGAAGCAGCTGATGTCGAAGGTCAACCCGGGCCCCGCGATCTGCACGCCCACGTACAGATCGGTCCCCGGTGTCAGATCACTGATCTTGGCCTTGTGGCCGCGTTGGAATTCCCTGGCCATGCGTAACGACCGTCCCCCATCCCGAATGTCAATGCGTCGCGCCAGGCTAACGGCTGTGTCCGACATTGAGCCATGTCGGGACACATTCGGTACAGAGTCGGAGCGGTCACTCCTCGTGTGCGGTCGGCAGATGCGGCAGGCGTTCGGCGGCGACGACGCCTTCGAGGTAGCCGCGGGCCCGCTCAGTGCGGGGATAGGCCTCCAGGAGCCGCCAGAAGCGGGGCCCGTGACCGGGCACGAGGAGGTGGGCCAGCTCGTGGACGAGGACGTAGTCGACGACGTACTCAGGCATGCCCTGCAGCCGGTGCGACAGGCGGATGCTGCCTTCCGAGGGGGTGCAGGAGCCCCAGCGGGTGTTCTGGTTGGTCACCCAGCGCACGGACGCGGGGCGCGCCCTGCCGCCGAAGTACTGCTCCGACAACCGATCGGCGCGCTCGGCCAGTTGGGCGTCGCCGAGGACGCGCTTGCTCTCCTGGGCGGCGAGTTTGTCCAGCATGACCGACACCCAGCGTTGCTCCTCGGCCTCGGACATCCGGGCCGGGATGAGCACGATGGTCCGGTCGCCCTCGCGGTAGGCGGAGACGGTTCTGTTCCGCCGGGAGCTTCTGCGGACCTCGATCGCACTGGTCCCCGAGCCGCGGGGCGGTTTGCTTGTCACGCTGCGCTGTGGGTCGGCGGGCACGCGCCCGACGTTACCCGCTGTCAGCGGGGGAAGTCCCGCCTCAGGGTCGGTTCGGCCGTGATCCTGTCGCGCCCAGCCCTATTCGAATGATTGACACACCGGCCCTGTGGACAACTTTCCGCGTCCGCTCCGGCTCGCGGGCATTCTGACGTCGGGGTCACGGAACACGATCACGAACAAGATCACGATCAAGACCACGGAGCACGAGATCACGGGGGCGGATATGCATCCGATGGTGAAACCGGCGCTGCGACGCGCCTGGCGGAATCTGCAGTGTGTGCAGTTCGGGGCCACATCCGCGCACGCGGTGCTGGTGGGACCGCTCGACACGACCACGGGCAGCCTGCTCGCCCTGCTCGACGGCACCCGGGGCATGGAGCTGCTGAGGGCGGAGGCCCGGGCGCTCGGGTTGCCGGACGGGCAGCTGGAGGCCCTGCTCGCCCGGCTGTCGGACGCCGGACTGATCGCGGACGCCACGGCGAGCCGGCCGGGCAGACCCGGCGCGCCCGGGCGGACGGATCCCGCGCTCGATCCGCTGCGGGCCGACCTCGCGTCGCTCTCCGTGGTCGATCCGGCGCCGGACGGGGCGGCGCGGCGGTTGGCCGCGCGACGGGCCAAGCGCGTCCACGTCCGGGGCGCGGGCCGGGTCGGCGCGGCGGTCGCGGCGCTGCTCTCGGCATCCGGAGTGGGCCGGGTGGAGGTGCTGGACTCCGGGTCGGTGGAGCCGTGGGAGGTGTCACCTGCCGGGCTGTCCACCGAGGCGGTGGGCGAGCGCCGGGCGGTGGCGGCCCGCCGGCTCGTGCGGAGCTGGGCCCGGGGCGGCCGGACTGCACGAGCCGCGGCCCCCGCACCGGAGGACAGCGGGAGCGAGCCCGGGCTCTCCCTCGTCGTGGTGGCGCCCCGGGACGGCCTCGGCGCCTACGTCCCCGACCCGCTGCCCGCCGAGGAGTGGATCACCACCGGCACCCCTCATCTCTACGCGGGAGTTCTGGAGGCCACCGGTGTGGTCGGACCGCTGGTGCTCCCGGGCGGCACGGCCTGCGCGCGATGCCTGCAGGAAGAACGGACGGACCGCGAACCGGTCTGGCCCCGGATGCTGGCGCAGTGGCGCTCGGGCGCGCCCCATCCGCTGCCGGCCTGCGACCTCGCTCTGGCGACGGCCGTGGCGGGACTGGCCGCCGCCCACGCGCTCGCCTTCCTGGACGGCGAGCTGCCGGCGAGCACGGGGGCGCGGTGGGAGGCCTCGCTGCCGCTTCTCGAGTGGCGCGTGGACCGGTTGAGACCGCATCCGTCGTGTCCCTGCGGGGCCGTACGCAACAGAGAGGGGGTACGCGCCTCGGCGGCCGGGATGCCACAGGACACAATGGCGGGGTAACCGCCCTGCGCGGCACGGCGGTCTGGGAATTGGAGGGGCGCATGTCTGATCTTCCCCGGAAGGCGGTCACCCGGACCGCCAAGCTGGCCGCGTTGCCCCTGGGCTTCGCCGGACGGGCCACGTGGGGCCTGGGCAAGCGGATCGGCGGCAAGTCCGCGGAGATCGTCGCCCGCGAGCTGCAACAGCGCACGGCCGACCAGCTGTTCAAGGTCCTGGGCGAGCTGAAGGGAGGGGCCATGAAGCTCGGGCAGGCGCTCTCCGTCTTCGAGTCGGCGCTCCCCGAGGAGGTGGCGGGGCCTTACCGCGCGGCGCTCACCAAGCTTCAGGAGGCCGCGCCTCCGATGCCGACCCGGACGGTGCACGCGGTGCTGGCGGAACGGCTCGGGGAGGAGTGGCGGGAGCTGTTCCTGGAGTTCGAGGACAAGCCGGCGGCGGCCGCCTCGATCGGGCAGGTGCACCGGGCGGTGTGGCACGACGGCCGTGAGGTCGCCGTGAAGGTGCAGTATCCGGGGGCGGGCGAGGCGCTGCTCTCCGATCTGGCGCAGTTGAGCCGGTTCGCGCGGCTGCTCGGCCCGCTGGTGCCCGGCATGGACATCAAGCCGCTGATCACGGAGATGCGCGACCGGGTGTCCGAGGAGCTGGACTACGGCCTGGAGGCGCGGGCCCAGCAAGAGCACGCGGAGGAGTTCGCCGACGATCCGGATGTGGTCGTGCCCGGGGTGGTGCACCAGTCCGAGCAGGTCCTGGTGACAGAGTGGATCGACGGGATCCCGCTGTCCGAGGTGATCGCGGACGGCACGCGCGAGCAGCGGGACCGGGCCGGGCAGCTCCTGACCCGCTTCCTCTTCTCGGGGCCGGCGCGCACGGGGCTGCTCCACGCGGATCCGCATCCGGGCAATTTCCGGCTGCTGCCCGGCGGGACGGACGGGGAGGACGAGGCCGGTCCGGAGAGCTGGCGGCTCGGGGTCCTGGACTTCGGCACGGTGGACCGGCTGCCGGGCGGCCTCCCGGTGACGATCGGTACGTGTCTGCGGATGGCGCTGGAGGGCGATGCCGAGGGGGTCTATGAACTGCTCCGTGAGGAGGGGTTTGTGAAGGAGTCCATCGAGCTCGACCCGGACGCCGTGCTCGAGTACCTCCTGCCGATCATCGAGCCCGCGGACGCCGACGCCTTCGGCTTCTCCCGGGGCTGGATGAGGGCGCAGGCCGCCCGCATCGCCGATCTTCGGTCCCCCGCACACCAGTTGGGCAAACAGCTCAATCTGCCGCCGTCGTACCTGTTGATCCACCGTGTGACCCTGAGCACGATCGGGGTGCTCTGTCAGCTGAACGCGACGGTCCGGATGCGTGACGAGCTGGAGGAGTGGCTGCCCGGCTTCCTCGCGGAGGAGTGAGTGACGGGCCGTCACCACCAGGTGGAGTCGAGACGGCCTTCGATGGACCGGATGTTCTCGCGGGCGCAGCTGTCGCAGAGGTAGCGACGGGCGCCGTTCTCCAGGGAGGAGGACCAGGTCACCGGGGGCTCGTCGGCGGTCTTGCCGCAGCGGGCGCACACGATGGGCTCCTCGGGAGTCGGGGCGTCGTTCACGCTGTGACGATAGTCGGACGGCAAGCCGGTCGCGGGGCAACGCACCAGCGGGGGCCGGTCCGTTCGGACCGGCCCCCGCGAGGGTTCTTCGGGTCAGTGCATGACGGCCATGGCCAGCGCGCGCCGGGCGCGCAGCGAGACGCGCTCGGCGCGCCGCTGCATCCGCCGGGCGGCGACCAGGCGCAGGGCCTGGCGTTCCGCGTCGGCTTCGCGCATGAGGTCGTGCATATGAGCACGAGCCAGGGCTTCTGGGATGAGTTGCATCTCACGGGTCCTGTTCTGACGCGAGGCGTTCGCGCCGGTGGTGGAAACGTCTGGGGTGGCGGAGCCGGACGGCTCGCTCGTGGAAGAGGTCATCGGGGCCTGCTTCTGGGGATCGTGCGTGAGGGGTCGGTCGATGGTTCCGGTGACGTTCATGCCGCGACCGGGTTCTTGCGCGGGCGGCCACGCGGCCGCTTGCGGGCGACGACGACCCCCTGGACGAAGAGCTCTCCGCCCCAGACGCCCCACGGCTCGCGCCGCTCCTTCGCGCCGGCGAGGCAGGCCGCCATCAGCGGGCAGGTGCGGCAGAGGGACTTCGCGTACTCGACGTCGGCCGGGGACTCGGCGAAGAAGACCTCCGGGTCGTACGAGCGGCAGGGGACGGGTACGCCGAGGTTCTCGATGGCGTCGTCGAGCGCGGAGAGCGCGGTGAGGGGGGTCAAGGTGGAGTCCTCCGTGAGGCCGGGCGGGGGGATCGTTTCGGAAGGCGGTACGGACGGGGCGTGCGCTTCGAGTTGCACGGTTGTCTTTCCTCGTCTGTTGTTCCGGCCTGTTGGCCGGGGTTTCGGCTGGTACCGGGTCTTGCTGTCCCGAGGCCCCTTCGCTCCGTCATCCCCGTTCGGGGACAAACAGAAGGGCCGCGGATCCCGGGTGGGGTTCCGCGGCCCTGAAGGCGCCGGCCTGATCGAGGTCAGGCTGGATCACTCCAGGGTTCGAGCCCACGGAAGGCCCACATCGTGTGGTGCTGCGTCGTCTGCTGCTTGGTTCCGGCACCGGTCGCCGCGAAGCCATAGGCCTTCGCCTGGGCTGCCGCTACTCCTGCTTCCAGTGCCTGGGTCGGTCGCTCGATGCGCTCCATGACGGGAAGACCCGCCAGGGCGGCCGCCGGCCGAAGGGCCGGGGCGCCGGCCATGCCGGCACCGGACAGACCGGTGCCAGGGAGACCGCTGCCCATGAACGCCGAACCGGAGAGGCCGAGCGAGCATGCGGAGACGACCGAGCGATCGATCATTTTGTCGGTGCTGACGAAGCTGACGTTGCTGCTGATGTTGCGGTTGATGCTGATCACTGGAATCGCCTCCTCTCGGCGTCTCGGAGCGCTCGGGGTGAACCGGGCCCTCGTGTATTCGGATAAGTACAGCACGAAGACAGGGCTTCGAAGAAGCCGCTGTTTCCGTGGTTAAGAACCTATGGGGCTTGACGGGGCGGGCGCAAACTATTTTTCCGACGAGTTTTCGTCACTGCTCCTCGTCGTCTTCTCCGGGCCCCTCACCTGGCTCTTCGCCCGCGCAGAGGGCCAGGACATCGGCGCCGAACCGGTCCAGCTTGCGCGCGCCGACCCCCGAGATGGAGGCCAGCTCGCCGTCGGTGGAGGGGACGCACTCGGCGATCGCCATCAGCGTCTTGTCGGTGAACACGCAGTAGGCGGGCTGCCCGAGCCGCTTGGCCTGGTCGGAGCGCCACTCGCGCAGCCGCTCGTACAGGGCCTCGTCCATGTCGGAGGGGCAGTCCTCGCAGCGCATCAGCTTCATCTCACCGGCCTCGGTGAGGGTGGCGCCGCAGACCCGGCACTGCACCGGACCCCGGCGCTTGCGCCGGCCGCCGCCGCTCCCCCGTTCGACGGAGCCGCCGCCACCCGCGCCGCCGGCGCCGAGGGAGCCGGAGCCGGGTCGCAGCCCCTTGAGGAACCGGGTGGGGCGCCGGGAGGCGCGGCCGCCCGGGGAGCGGGAGAGCGCCCAGGACAGCGAGAGGTGGAGCCGGGCGCGGGTGACCCCGACGTACAGGAGCCGGCGCTCCTCCTCGATCTGCTCGTCGGTCTTGGCGTACGTGATCGGCATCATGCCCTCGGTGAGGCCGACCAGGAAGACGGCGTCCCACTCCAGGCCTTTGGCGGCGTGCAAGGAGGCGAGGGTGACGCCCTGGACGGTGGGGGCGTGCTGGGCGGCGGCCCGCTCGTCGAGCTCGGCGACCAGGTCGGAGAGGGTGGCGCCGGGCTTGGCGCGGGCGAAGTCCTCGGCGAGGCGGACCAGGGCGGCCAGCGATTCCCAGCGGTCGCGGACGGCACCGGAGCCCGCGGGCGGCTCGGTGGTCCAGCCGTTGGTGGAGAGCACGGCGCGGACCTGGGAGGGCAGGTCCTCGGCGTCGTCGAGAAGGGAGTCGTTGCCCCCGGCGCGGGCGGCGCCGCGCAGGGCGACACCCGCCTTACGGACCTCCTCGCGGTCGAAGAAGCGCTCGGCGCCGCGCAGCTGGTAGGGCACTCCGGCGTCGGCGAGGGCCTGTTCATAGACCTCGGACTGGGCGTTGATGCGGTAGAGCACGGCGATCTCGCCGGCCGGGACGCCGGCGGCGATCAGGTCGCGGATGCGGCGGGCGGTGCCCTCGGCCTCCGCGGGCTCGTCGGCGTACTCGGTGTAGGCGGGCTCGGGGCCGGGGTCGCGCTGGGAGATCAGCTCCAGGCGGTGCTCGGCGGCGCGGCCGCGGGCCTGGCTGAGCAGTCCGTTGGCGAGGTGGACCACCTGGGGGGTGGAACGGTAGTCGCGGACCAGCTTCACCACGGTGGCGTTCGGGTGCCGGGTGCGGAAGTTCAGCAGGTGGTCGGGGGTGGCGCCGGTGAAGGAGTAGATGGTCTGACTGGCGTCGCCGACGACACAGAGGCTGTCGCGGTCGCCGAGCCAGAGGTCGAGGAGCCGCTGCTGGAGCGGGGAGACGTCCTGGTACTCGTCCACGACGAAGTGCTGGTACTGGCGGCGGATCTGGTCGGCGATGTCGTGACGGTCCTGGAGGATGCCGACGGTGAGCAGCAGCACGTCCTCGAAGTCGATCACCGAGCGGTCGCGCTTGAGCTGCTCGTACATGGCGTAGATCTGACCGATCTCGGCCGGGTCCCGGGGTGCGTCGCGGACCGACTTGGCGACGGCCGCCGGATAGTCGGCGGGGACGGTCTGCGTGACCTTGGCCCACTCGATCTCGCCCGTGACGTCACGCAGCTCGTTGCGGTCGAGCCGGACGCGGCAGCGGGCGGCGGCCTCGGCGACGAGCTGGATCTTCCGCTCCAGGAGCCGGGGAAGATCGCCACCGACGACTTTCGGCCAGAAGTACTGGAGCTGGCGCAGCGCGGCGGAGTGGAACGTGCGGGCCTGGACACCCCCCGCGCCGAGCTCGCGCAGCCGGCCGCGCATCTCGCCGGCGGCCCGGTTGGTGAACGTGACGGCCAGCACACTGCCGGGCTGGAGTATCCCCGCACGCACGCCGTAGGCGATGCGGTGCGTGATGGCCCGCGTCTTGCCCGTGCCGGCTCCCGCCAGCACGCACACCGGGCCGTGCAGGGCGAGGGCGACCTCGCGCTGCTCGGGGTCGAGCCCGTCGAGCACCGCGTCGGCCGACTCGGGGACCCGCGGGAAGAGAGAGGAGTGCGTTGCTGCTGTCACCCCGCCATGCTGCCAGGTTCGGTGGGGTGGGTGCGGCGCGTTGTCCACAGGCGGAGGGCACCGGTCGTACGAATGCGGGAATGGGTGCGGGGGCGCGTACGTTCTCTCCTCGGACCACCCGCGAACAGAGGAGCGCCAGGCCATGCAGGGAACTGTGACGATGTACAGCACCACGTGGTGCGGCTACTGCCGTCGGCTGAAGAGCCAGATGGACCGCGAAGGCATCGCGTACACGGAGATCAACATCGAGCAGGACCCGGAATCGGCCGCGTTCGTGGAGAAGGCCAACGGAGGCAACCAGACGGTACCGACTGTCCTGTTCCCGGACGGTACGACGCTGACCAACCCGTCGCTCGCTCAGGTCAAGCAGAAGGTCGGTGTCTGAGCCGACCGGCTGAGATCGGCAGCGACCGGCGGCCCGACCGCGTGGAAGAGCCCCCTCCCGGCACTGCCGGCAGGGGGCTCTTTTCGGCCGCTTTTCGGCCATGGGAGCCGGTCAGAGCACGTCGCCGGGCTTCGGCAGCGGCTTGCCGTACCAGAGCTCGATGAGACGGGACGCGATCGAGATGCCGTACGGAGGCAGGACCTCGCCCGACTCGAAGGCGGCGGTCAGGTCCTCGCGGGAGAACCAGCGGGCCTCCTGGATCTCCTCGCCGTCCACGGTGATCTCCGAGGAGGTGGCGCGCGCGAAGAAGCCCAGCATCAGGCTGGACGGGAAGGGCCACGGCTGGCTGGCGATGTACTCGACCTCGCCGACCGTGACGCCGGCCTCCTCGAAGACCTCGCGCGCCACGGACTGCTCGATGGACTCGCCGGGCTCGACGAAGCCCGCGAGGGTCGAGAACCGGCCCTCGGGCCAGTGGACCTGGCGGCCGAGGAGCGCGCGGTCCTCCTCATCAGTGACCAGCATGATCACGGCGGGGTCGGTGCGCGGGTAGTGCTCGGCGCCGCAGGCCTGGCAGCGGCGGATGTGACCGGCGGCCGCGATGACCGTGCGCTCGCCGCAGCGGGAGCAGAAGCGGTGGAGGCGCTGCCAGTTCTCCAGCGCGACGGCGTGCACCATGAGGCCCGCGTCGCGGGGTGAGAGCAGCAGACCGGCCTCGCGCAGACCGGCCGGGCGGGCGGACTGGTCCATGCGGCCGGGCAGGGAGTCCTTCTGCAGGGCGAAGTAGGAGACGCCGTCGGCGTCGGTGCCCAGGAAGTAGCGGTGGGTCTCGGTGACCGGGGCCTCGAAGGCCGGGGTCATGACGAGCTCGGTGCGCCCCTCGGGGGTGTCGTCGATCAGCACCTGGCCGCCCGAGACGACGAAGACGCGGGTCCGGGGGTGGCTCCAGGCGGCGGCCAGCCATGCCTCGTCGAGGCGGTGGTGGGCCGCGCGGTCGATGCCGCTCGGGGCGGTGAGCCCGATCGGACGGTCCACGGTCTCGTTGTTCATGCTGCTCACAGGTGCTTCCAACTCCCCCGGTTCGATGTGTGGGTTCAGCGTTCAGCGCTGCGGGACGGCTGCCGGGAGGGCAGCGGGCAGGTCGCTCCACAGATGAGCGGTGGTCTCGACGCCCTTGAGGAGGAGGTCGAGCTCGATCTTCTCGTTGGGGGCGTGCCAGCCGTCGGACGGTACGGAGATGCCGAGGAACAGCACCGGAGCGTCCAGGACGTCCTGGAGGTCGGCGGCGGGGCCCGATCCGCCCTCGCGGGTGTAACGGATCTTGGCTCCGTCGAAGGCCAGGCTCATGGCGCGGGCGACCGACCGCAGGGCGGGGTGGTCGAGCGGGGTCAGGCAGGGCCGGGTCGGGGCGCCGAAGACGATCTCGTACCGGATGCCCTGGGGGATCCGGTCGGCGAGCCAGTCGCGCACGGCGAGCTCGATCTTGTCCGGGTCCTGGCCGGCGACCAGCCGGAAGGAGAGCTTCAGCTGGGCGGAGGCGGGGACGATCGTCTTGCCGCCGGGGCCCTGGTAGCCGCCGCCGATGCCGTTGACCTCGGCGGTGGGGCGGGCCCAGACACGCTCCAGGGTGGTGAAACCGGCCTCCCCGAGGGTGCCGTGCGACGCGGCCGTGCGCAGCCACTCGGCCTCGTCGAAGGGGAGCTCGGCGATAAGGGCGCGCTCGGCGTCGGAGAGCTCGGTGACGCCGTCGTAGAAGCCGGGAACGGCGACGCGCTCGTTCTCGTCGTGGAGCGCGGCGACGATCCGGCCGGCGACGGTGGCCGGGTTCGGCACGGCTCCGCCGAAGGATCCGGAGTGGATGTCCTGGTCGGGGCCGTACAGCTGGATCTCGCAGTCCGCGACTCCGCGCATGCCGGTGCAGACGGTCGGGGTGTCCTCGGACCACATGCCGGTGTCGGAGACGATCACGACGTCGGCGGCGAGCCGGTCCGCGCGGGACTCGACGAGGTCGCGGAAGTGCGGGGAGCCGGACTCCTCCTCGCCCTCGACGATCAACTTGAGGTTGACGGCGGGGGCGGTGCGGCCGGTCGCCGCGAGGTGGGCGCGGACGCCGAGGGTGTGGAAGAAGACCTGGCCCTTGTCGTCGGCGGCACCGCGCGCGTACATCCGGCCGTCGGTGATGTACGGCTCGAACGGGTCGGTGTTCCAGCCGTCCTCGCGGGCGGCGGGCTGGACGTCGTGGTGGCCGTAGACGAGCACGGTGGGGGCGCCGGCGTCCTCGGAGGGCCATTCGGCGAAGACGGCGGGCGCGCCGTCGGTCTCCCAGACCTCGACCGTCGTGAACCCCGTCTGCGCCAGCTTGGCCGCGAGCCAGTCGGCGCTGCGCCGTACGTCCGCGGCGTGGTCGGGCCGCGCCGACACGGACGGTATGCGCAGCCACTCGGCGAGGTCGTCGAGGAAGGCGGCGCGGTGCTGCTCGATGTACGTGCGTACGGCCTGGGTACGGGCGGTCTGGACGGCGCTGTCCGGGGTGTAGCTCATGCTCCTGAGCCTATCCGGCGCCCCGGGCGGGGCGGCTCGGCGGTCCGCCCTCCGGACCGCCCTCAGAGGCGGGCTCCGCACCGGGCTCCCCTCCCGGCTCCTCTCCCCCGAGCAGGATGTCCTCGAGCTCGGCACGGCCGGGCAGGCTGCGGGGCCGTACGACCTCTCCGGTGCGGACGTAGACGAAGGCGGCCGCCACCTCCTCGACGGGGACGCCGTGCTGCTCGGCCCAGGCGAGACGGTAGATCGCGAGCTGAAGCGGGTCGGCGGTGCGGAGGTGGCTGGTCTTCCAGTCGACGATCTCGTACGCACCGGATTCCGGGTCCCGGTAGACGGCGTCGATCCTGCCCCGGATCACCCGTCCCGCGAGGGAGAGATGGACGGGGACCTCGACGCGGTACGGGGTGCGGCGGGCGTACGGCGTGCGGGCGAAGGCCTCCTTGAGGACGTCGAGGTCCCGCTCGTCGACGATCTCGGGTTCGCCGGCGAAGTCCTCTCCGCCGGGGAGTTCGTCGGGGCCGAGCATGGGGAGCGGCAGCTCCTCGAACCGGGACTCCACCCACGCGTGGAACCGGGTGCCGCGGCGGGCCGCGGGTTGCGGCGGGCGGGGCATGGGCCGGGCCAGGTCCTGGGCGAAGCCGTCGGGATCGGCGGCGAGGCGGAGGACCTGGGAGGCGGAGAGGTAGGCGGGCAGGAGGACATCGCGGGTGGTGGCGCGGGCGCGGCGGAGCTCGGTGGTGAGCGCGGTGAGGTCGCGGTCCCAGGAGGCGAGGGTTCTGGCCTCCTCCGGGGTGAGGGCCGGCTCCGGGGTGAGGGCCGGCTCCGGGGTGAGGGCCGGCTCGGGGGTGAGGGCCGGCTCGGGGGTGAGGGCCGGCTCAGGAGCGTCGTCCCGGGGCGCTCGGGGCGCGGGGACCTCGCCGGCCGGGGGCTCGTCGTAGGCAGGGGACGCGTCGTAGGCCGGAGGCCCCTCGTGGACCAGGGGTTCGTCCCCGGCCGGGGGTTCGTCGTCCCAGAGAGGTTCGTCGTCCCAGAGGGGCTCCTCGTCGGGCCAGAGGTCCTCGGCGTCCTGGGGGTCCTGGGGTGCTCGCGCTTGCGCGGGCAGCGGGTGCGCGGTGCGGGCCCGCAGCGCCGCCTCGACCGCCGCCGCCGCTGCGCGGCGGCGGGAGAAGGACGCGGGGTCCAGGGGCAGGGGCCATGCCTGGTCGGCGGTCGCCTCCTTCAGCGAGGGGTTCTCGGCGTCCGGTTCCGGTTCGTCGGCCCAGGCCTCGATCTCGCCGAAGCCGGCCGCGCAGTGGTCGTGGAGGGCCATGAGGAACTCCGAAGGGCCGCGCGGCTTCTTCTGGGCCGGGCCCCACCAGTGGGCGGAGCCGAGGAGGAGGGAGCGGGGGCGGGTGAAGGTCACATAGCCGAGGCGGAGCTCCTCGGTGTGCTGGTGCTCCCGCATCCGCTCCTTGAACGCCTTGAGGGAGGCGGCGTCCCAGCTGTCCACGTCCGGCAGGGTGGCGGAGTCGCCGCGCAGGGCGTGCGGCAGCACCTGCGGCTGCGACGTCCACGACTCGCGCGACCTGCCGCTGGGGAACTGGGAGGCGACCAGGCCGGGCACCGCCACGACGTCCCATTCGAGGCCCTTGGACTTGTGCGCCGTGAGGACCTTGACCGTGTTCTCGCCGCCCGGGAGGGCGTTGTCGAGGCCCTTCTCGTACTGCGCGGCCGTACGCAGGAAGCCGAGGAAGGCCAGCAGGGTCGCCTCGCCGTCCAGGGAGGCGAAGCCCGCCGCTATGTCGAGGAAGTTGGAGAGGGTCTCGCGGCGGCGGGCGGCGAGCGCGTGCGGGGAGGCGGAGAGTTCGACCTCCAGGCCGGTGGTGGCGAGGATCCGGTGCAGGACGTCCATCAGGGGGTCGGCGAGCGAGGAGCGCAGCTGGCGCAGCTCGGTGGCGAGGCGGGCGAAGCGGACCCGGGCCTGGGCGGAGAACGGCAGGCCGTCGTCCTCGCCTCCGGAGTCCAGGAAGGTGTCGAGCGCGTCGGCCAGCGAGATGACCTCGGCCGGGTCGACTCCCTCGACGGCGGCGGCGAGCCGCCGGTCGTCGTCGCCGGCGTCGCCGGCGCGTTCGCGGTGCACGAGGAGCCGGGCGCGGCGGCCGAGGAGGGCCAGGTCGCGCGGGCCGATGCGCCAGCGTGGGCCGGTGAGGAGGCGGACGAGGGAGGCGTTGGCGCCCGGGTCCTGGAGGACTTCGCACACCGCGACCAGGTCGGCGATCTCGGGGAGGTGCAGGAGCCCGGAGAGGCCGACGACCTCGACGGGGACGTCGCGGGCGACCAGGGCGGCCTGGATGGCGGGGAAGTCGGTCGCCGTACGGCACAGGACGGCGATCTCGCCCGGTTCCCTGCCGGTGCGGACGAGGTGGGCGAGGGAGTCGGCGAGCCAGTCGATCTCCTCGGCGTGCGTGGGCAGCAGCGCGACGCGCACCGTGCCGTCGCCCTCCGCGCCGGGCGCCGGGCGCAGCGCCTCCACGCCCGCGTGCATGGCGCGCAGGGGGGCGGCGAGCCCGTTGGCGAGGTCGAGCAGCCGGCCGCCGCTGCGCCGGTTCTCGGAGAGGGCGTGGCGGGAGGCGGGGGTGCCGTCCGCGTACGGGAAGTGGGCGGGGAAGTCGTCGAGGTTGGCGACGGACGCTCCGCGCCAGCCGTAGATCGCCTGGCAGGGGTCGCCGACGGCGGTCACGGCGTGTCCGGTCCCTCCGCCGAAGAGGCCGGAGAGCAGCAGCCGCTGGGCGACGGAGGTGTCCTGGTACTCGTCGAGGAGCACCACCCGGAACTCGTCCCGGAGGATGGCGCCGACCTCGGGGCGGGTGGTGGCGAGCTGGGCGGAGAGGGCGATCTGGTCGCCGAAGTCGAGCAGATCGCGGGAGCGTTTGGCGGCGCGGTAGCGGACGACGAGGTCGAGCAGTTCGCGGCGGGCGGCGGCGGTCTCCGGGACCTTGCGCAGGTCGGCGTTGGAGAGCTTGGCGCGGGCGAGGTCGTCGAGGAGCTCGGAGTCGTACGCCTCCAGGTCCCGCGGACGGACGAGGTGCTCGGACAGCTCGGCGTCGAGGGCGAGGAGATCGCTGACGAGGGTCGGGAACGACTTCGTCAGGGCGGGGTACGGGCCGGGGGCTTCGCGCAGCACGCGCGCGGCGAGCTGGTAGCGGGTGGCGTCGGCGAGCAGCCGGGAGGTGGGCTCCAGGCCGAGCCGCAGGCCGTGATCGGTCAGCAGCTGCCCGGCGAAGGCGTGGTACGTGGAGATGCGGGGCTCGCCGGGCGGGTTGTCGGGGTCGATGGCGTCGGGGTCGGTGACGCCGGCGCGGACGAGGGCGGTGCGGACGCGTTCGGCGAGTTCGCCGGCGGCCTTGTTGGTGAAGGTGAGGCCGAGGACCTGTTCGGGGGCGACCTGGCCCGTGCCGACCAGCCAGACCACCCGGGCGGCCATCACCGTCGTCTTGCCGGAACCGGCTCCGGCCACGATGACCTGCGGGGCGGGCGGCGCGATGATGCAGGCCGTCTGCTCCGGGGTGAACGGGATGCCGAGGAGCTCCTTGAGCTGCTCGGGGTCGGTGATGCGTGCGGTCACCTCAGAGAGGCTAACGGGGACCACTGACAACCCCGCCCGGGCTGTCAGTGGCCGGGCTCAGGCAGAGCGGGTCAGCTGGGGGCGTTCGGGTTCAGTTTGGAGACGTCCAGCGTCTCCTTCTCCGGCGGTACGACGACCTTCACGGGCTTGTCGTAGTCGGAGAGGACGATCGACCCGGGCTCGTCGCCGCCCGTCTTGACCATCTTGAGGATGTGGGGCTTGCCCTCCTGGGAGACGGAGACCGTGGTCGTCTCTCCGCCGGGCTTCTTCTTCACGAGCGTGGCGACGGGGGTCCCCTCGACCTCGGCGTCCGGTCCTCGGGTCAGCCCTTTGCGCTCGGCGGGCTCGTCGCCCATGTCGTCGAGCAGCTTCTTGAGGTCGCAGACCTCGCTCAGGTCGCTGGTGCCGGACTGCCCCGGAGTGATCTTCAGCCAGCGGTCCTTCAGGAGTTCGACGGTCGCGTCGGCCCGCTGCTGCGGAGTCCCGCGGGATGCCATCGAGGCACGCCAGAAGGGCTCGTCGCCCTTCAAGTACGTGATCTTGGCGGCCTGCCGCAGGTCGGCGGTGCCTCCCTTGATCTTCATCTGCCCCGTGCACTCGTTCTTGTCGTTGAGGGCGAGGTCGATGTCCACCGGCTGTCCGTCCGACGTGACCCGGCCGGCCATTCGCAGGGAGGTCGCGGACTGGGTGGCGGTGACGGCCCGGTCGCCGATCTCATCGGCGCTCAGATCCCGGAACGGATCGGGCGACGGCGCGACGGCCACGGTCCGCGCGTCCGAGGGCGCCGGGGTCGCGGCCGCCCATCCGGTCGGGGCGGCGCCCGCGATCACGGCCGCGCAGACGACGGTCGCGGCCCGGAGCTTGCGGCGGGATCGCATAGGGCCCTCCTCGCGTGTGCCCCTCGTACCAGATTGGACCGCCCGGCGCGCTCCCGCTAGTCCGCTCGGGCCCTGTCCACCGGTCCACCGGTCAGCCGGTCCGCCAGTTGGTTCTTGCCGTGCCGTGCCGTGGCTCATTCGACGATGTGGCGGCCCTCCGGCTGGGCGCTGCACGAGGCGCGGAAGGCGCAGTGGGTGCAGTGCTGGCCGGTGGAGGGGGTGAAGCGCTCGTCCAGGACGCGGCCGGCCGCGGTGGCCAGCAGGTCGCCGACCCACTCCCCCGCCAGGGGCTCCTGCGCCTGCACCTTGGGGAGCGCGTCCCCGCCCTCCTTCTTGGGGGCCGGCTGGCGCAGCTGTACGAGTTCGGCGCCTCCCGGGTCCGGGCGGCGGCCGTCGAAGACCTCGTCGACGGCTCCTTCGCGTACCGCGAGCTGGTAGACGGCGAGCTGGGGGTGGTGGGCCACCTCGTCGCGGGTGGGGGCGGACTTGCCGGTCTTGAAGTCGACGACGTACGCGCGGCCGTGCTCGTCGGCCTCGACGCGGTCCATGGAGCCGCGGATCCGGACCTCGTACTCACCGGCTTCGAGGGTGACGTCGAAGTCGTGCTCGGTGGCGGCCGGGGTGCGGCCGCCGCGGTCCATGACGTGCCAGCGCAGGAACCTTTCCAGCGCCACGCGCGCGTGCTCCTTCTCCTGGGCGGACTTCCAGGGGGCGTCGAAGGCGAGGCCGTCCCAGACGGAGTCGAGGCGGGCCATCAGGACGTCGAGGTCGGCGGGGGTGCGGCCGGAGGCGACCTCGTCGGCGAGGACGTGGACGACGTTGCCGAAGCCCTGGGCGGCGGTGGCGGGGGCGTCGGCCTTGACCTCGCGGCCGAGGAACCACTGGAGGGAGCAGGTGTTGGCGAGCTGGTCGAGGGCGGAGCCGGAGAGGGTGACGGGGCGGTCCCGGTCGCGGAGGGGGACGGTGCTGTGCGTGGGCTCGAACAGGCCCCACCAGCGGTCCGGGTGCGCGGCCGGCACCAGGGGCTGCCCGTCGTCGTCGGTGAGGGCGGCGAGGTGGGCGAGGCGTTCGGCGGCGGCGGCGCGGAGCGCGTCGGAGGCGGCCGGGTCGACGGTGGTGGCGCGCAGTTCGGCGACGAGGGCGGCGACGGCGAGGGGGCGGCGGGGGCGGCCGGGGACGTCCTTGGGTTCGGTGCCGAGTTCGGTGAGGAAGCGGGAGGGCTGGTCGCCGTCCTCGGCGGGGGCCTTGACGGCGGTCACGACGAGGCGGTCGCGGGCGCGGGTGGCGGCGACGTAGAAGAGGCGGCGCTCCTCGGCGAGGAGGGCGCCGGGGGTGAGGGGCTCGGCGAGGCCGTCGCGGCCGATGCGGTCGGCTTCGAGGAGGGAGCCGCGGCGGCGCAGGTCGGGCCAGAGGCCCTCCTGGACGCCGGGGACGACGACCAGGCTCCACTCCAGGCCCTTGGAGCGGTGTGCGGTCATGAGACGGACGGCGTCGGGGCGGGCCTGCCGCTTGGAGAGGGTGTCGGCGGCGATGTCCTGGGCGTCGAGCTCTTCGAGGAAGTTGAGGGCGCCGCGGCCGCCGACGCGGTCCTCGGCGCGGGCGGCGGTCTCGAACAGGGCGCAGACGGCGTCGAGGTCGCGGTCGGCGTTGCGCCCGGCGGCGCCACCGCGCAGTGCGGCGCGCTCCAGGCGGCTGGGCCAGGGGGTGCCGTTCCAGAGGATCCAGAGGGCTTCTTCGGCGGTGCCGCCGGCGGCGAGGCGGTCGCGGGCCTGCCGCAGGAGGTCACCGAGGCGCTTGGCGCCCCGGGCGTAGGACTGGTCGTGGGCGACGAGCCGCTCGGGCTCGGCGAGGGCGCGGGTGAGCAGCACGTCGGAGGGGGGCGGCACGTGGTTGCCGCCGGCCCGCTCCTCGTCGCGCAGGGCCCGCCCGAGTCGCCGGAGATCGGCGGGGTCCATCCCGGCGAGCGGCGAGCCGAGCAGCGCGAGCGCGGTCTCGGTGTCGAGCCAACCCGTATCGCCCGCACCGCCACGGTCGCCCTCGGCGGCCTCGGGTGCCTCGGCAGCGCTGCGGGTCTCGGCAGCCCCGGGTGCCTCGGGGACTTCGGGTACCTCGGGGACTTCGGGTTCCCGTGCAGCCCCGGGCGCCTCGGAGGCTCCCGGTGTCTCGGCACCCCTAAGTGCCTCCGCCGCCCCGGGCGCCTCGGCAGCGCCGGGTGCCTCGGCCGGGCCGGGCACAACGTCGGTTTCGGACGTCCCCGTCGCCCCGGAAGCGTCGGGCGCGTCACCGGCCTCGGAAGTCCCAGGCGCCTCGGCAGCGCCAAGCGCGCCGCCGCCCACGGCGCCCCCGCCGCTCTCCGAGGCCCTCCCGGCCTCTCTGTCCCCTTCGGGGACACCGTCCGCCCGCGCCCCTTCCGGGACACCGTCCCCCCGCCCCCGCTCCGGCCGGGTCGCCGTCGCCGCCGCGCGGAGGGCGAGGAGGAGGGGGGCGACCGCCGGTTCGTGGCGGAGGGGGGTGTCGGCGGTGTCGGTTTCGAGGGGGACGCCCGCCGACGTCAGGGCGCGGCGCAGTGCCGGTATAGGGGTGCGGGCGCGGACGAGGACGGCCATGGCGTGCCAGGGGACGCCGTCTTCGAGGTGGGCCCGGCGCAGCAGGTCGGCGATGTTGTCGACTTCGGTGGAGGCGGTCGGGTAGGTGTACGCCTCCACGCGCCCCCCGCCTCGCACCGCCGCCAGGTCGCGGTGGGCGCGCACCTTGTCGGCGGGCAGCCGGGGCAGGGGCATGCGCTGGGTGAGGAGCCGGGTGGCCGCCAGCAGGGCCGCGCCCGAGCGCCGGGAGGTCGTCAGGACCCGGACGTCCGCGGGCCGGCCGTCCGGGCCGCGGAAGGTGTCGGGGAAGTCCAGGATGCCGTTGACGTCGGCCCCCCGGAACGCGTAGATCGACTGGTCGGGGTCGCCGAAGGCGACCACCGTGCGCCCGCCCGTCGCCCGGCCGCCGCCCCGCGCGGACGCCCTTCGGGCCGCCCCGGTCGGATTGCCCGTCAGCGCCGCGAGGAGACGGACCTGTGCCGGGTCGGTGTCCTGGTACTCGTCGACGAAGACCGCGTCGTACTCGGGCAGCGTCACGCGCTCCGCGAGCAGGACCGCCCGGTGGACCAGCTCCGTGTAGTCGAGGACTCCCTGCAGGTCCAGGACGTCCAGGTACTCCGCGAGGAACCCGGCCGCCGCCTTCCAGTCGGGCCGCCCGACCCGCTGGGCGAACTCCGCGAGCGCCCCGGGCGAGAGCCCGAGCTCCCGGGAGCGCGCGAGGACGGCCCGTACCTCGTCGGCGAAACCGCGTGTCGTCAGGCAGGCCCGCAGTTCGTCGGGCCACCGGACCCGGCCCAGGCCCGCCTTCTCCAGGTCGATCTGGCCCGCGAGCAGCTCTCGGACCGCGAGGTCCTGCTCGGGACCCGACAGCAGGCGCAGCGGCTCCGCGAACAGGTCGGCGTCCTGGTGGGCGCGGATCAGGGCGTAGCAGTACGAGTGGAAGGTCGTCGCCTGTGGCGGTCGCGCGCCGCCGAGTCGCGCCGCCATCCGGTCGCGCAGTTCCACCGCCGCCTTGCGGCTGAAGGTGAGGACCAGGATGCGCTCCGGGTCCGCCCCCTTCTCGACGCGGGCCGCGACCGCCTCCACCAGGGTCGTGGTCTTCCCGGTGCCCGGTCCGGCCAGGACGAGCAGTGGTCCGCCGTCGTGGTCAACCACTTCACGCTGCGCTGCGTCCAGCAGAGGGGGATCCACCGGGGCCGGCGCGGTACGCACCAGCCGGTACGCGCCGGGGGCCCGCCGCGTACGTCGGGTGGTGGAGGAGGTACTCACGTGGATCGCCGGTCCTGGTGGATGGTGTGCTGGTGCTGAGGGGAGACCCGTACGGGACGAACGACGACGTTACGGGATACGAACGGCGTCCGAGTCGTACTCCGTACGGTCCTGCGACCGGCCGCCCCGTCGCGCCATGGCGGAAGCTGTCACGTGTGAGGTCCGCCATCCCACCGTGCCCGCCGCATGTCGAGCTTCGGCAGATGTCCTTCGGCGGCACGCCCGGCCTCGCGCAGCGGCGTGCCCTCCTCGCGGTAGTGGCCGAGCGCGCGCAGCTCGTGGCCGGGCAGCAGCGTGCCGTCGGCGCGCACCACGCGCCACCACGGCACCGCGCCGCCGTACAGGGCCATGACGCGGCCGACCTGGCGCGGCCCGCCCTCGTCCAGCCATTCGGCCACGTCGCCGTAGGTCATCACGCGGCCCGGCGGGATCAGCTCGGCGACGTCCAGCACCCGCTCCGCGTACGGGGGAAGTTCCGCGGCGGGATCGGTGGCGGGATCCGCTGCGGGTTCCGCGGGAGGCTCCGCGGGAAGATCGTGAGGTTCCTCGGCGCTCATCCGGACCATCCTGCCTCACCGCACCGACAACCCCCTGATGCCTCCGTCGGGCCCCGCTTCGTGCCACCATCGTGCGGGCGGTGACGGGTGAGACGAGACCGAGGGCGACCGGAGCACCGGGTCGAGCACTTCGAACAAGTCGAGCACTTCGAACAAGACGCCCGGAACGAACAAGACGGACAATCCACGCAAGTGGTAAAAGTGGCACAAGCAGAGACGGACATGGTGATGGGGCACGACGCTCAGCCTCCACAGGAGGGGGCTCGCCCCGGCGTGCCCGCCTCCGACGGGGAACCCAGCGAACGCGTCTCCGTCGACGAGCCCCTGCTCGCCGCCCGTGTGCACCGGCCCTCCGACCTCATGCGGCTCCTCGTCGGTGTCCTCGCGATCGCCGTCGTCATCGCCATCGCCGCCTTCGCCCACGGCACCACCTCCGGCCTGGAGCAGGACATCAACAAGGGCGCGGGCGGCGCCCCCGACCTCTTCGTCAAGATCGCCGGCCTGGTCTCCAGCATCGCCGTGCTGCTCGTACCGGTCGCCTTCGCCATCGAGCGGCTGATCAAACGCGACGGGCTGCGGATCGCCGACGGCGTCCTCGCCGCCGTCCTCGCCCACGGTGTCACCCTCGCCACCGACCTCTGGGTCGCCAAGGCCGCGCCCGGCACCATCCAGGACGCGCTGACCCAGCCGCAGGCCGGGGGCGGTCTCACCGACCCGGTGCACAACTACCTCGCGCCCGTCATCGCGTACATGACCGCCGTCGGCATGGCCCGCAGGCCCCGCTGGCGGGTGGTGCTGTGGGCGGTCCTGCTGCTCGACGCGTTCACGATGCTGGTGGCCGGCTACACCACCGCCTTCTCCGTCATCCTGACCGTCCTCATCGGCTGGACCGTGGCGTACGGAACGCTGTACGCGGTCGGCTCCCCCAACGTCCGGCCCACCGGCCAGACACTCCTCGCCGGCCTGCGCAGGGTCGGCTTCCGGCCGGTCACGGCCATGCGCGCGGAGGGCGTACCGGACTCCGCGGACACCGGCGACCGGGGCCGCCGCTACATCGTGACCCTGGAGGACGGGCCGCCGCTCGACGTCACGGTCGTCGACCGCGAGCAGCAGGCGCACGGCTTCTTCTACCGCGCGTGGCGCCGGCTGACCCTGCGCGCGATCACCACCCGGCGCTCGATCGTCTCGCTGCGCCAGGCACTGGAGCAGGAGGCCCTCCTCGCGTACGCGGCGATCGCCGCCGGTGCCAACGCGCCGAAGCTGATCGCCACCTCCGAGCTGGGACCCGACGCCGTGATGCTCGTGTACGAGCACCTGGGCGGCCGGACCCTGGACTCGCTGGAGGACAAGGAGATCACCGACGAGCTGGTGCGCAGCGCCTGGCATCAGGTGCGGGCCCTGCAGTCGCGCCGGATCGCGCACCGGAGGCTCACGGGGGACGCGATCCTGGTGGATCGTTCCGGCAAGGTGATCCTGACGGATCTGCGGGGCGGTGAGATCGCCGCGGGCGATCTGGTGCTGCGGATGGACATCGCCCAGCTCCTCACCACCCTCGGTCTGCGGGTCGGCGCCGAGCGGGCGGTGGCCGCGGCCGTGGAGGTTCTCGGCCCGGACGCCATCGCCGACTGCCTCCCCCTCCTCCAGCCGATCGCGCTGAGCCGCTCCACGCGCGCGACGCTCCGGAAAATGGCCAGGGAGCGGTCGAAGCGGGAGCGCGAGGCCGTCCTGGAAGCCTCGGAGGCGGCGAAGCGGGCCAGGGTGGAGGCCGCCACCGCCGAGGGCGAGGCGAAGCTCGACCGCAAGTCGGACCGGAGGATCGAGAGGGCGGAGAAGCAGGCCGAGAAGCGGGCCCTCGACGAGGCGCTCGACGAGGCCCGCGACGAGGACCTCCTCGCCCAGATCCGCCAGCAGGTGCTGCTGATCCGGCCCCAGGCACCCGTCGAGCCGGTCCGCCTGGAGCGGATCAAGCCGCGCACCCTGGTGAGCCTGATCGCCGGCGCCGTCGCCGCGTACTTCCTGCTCTCGCAGATCGCCCGCACACCGCTGTCCACCATCAGCCAGGCCGACTGGCGCTGGGTGGCGGCGGCGGTGCTGTTCTCGGCGCTGAGCTATGTCGCGGCGGCGATGAGCCTGCTCGGCTTCGTACCGGAGCGGGTGGGGTTCTGGCGGACGGTGATCGCGCAGGTCGCCGGGTCGTTCGTGAAGATCGTCGCCCCGGCGGCGGTGGGCGGTGTCGCGCTGAACACCCGGTTCCTCCAGCGCTCGGGGGTGCGGCCGGGGCTCGCGGTGGCGAGCGTCGGCGCCTCGCAGCTGTTCGGGCTGGGGGCGCACATCATGCTGCTGCTCGCCTTCGGCTATCTGACCGGTACGGAGAAGTCGCAGTCCTTCACCCCGTCGAGGACGGTCATCGCCGGTCTGCTGACGGTGGCGGTGCTGGTCCTCGTGGTCACCGCGATCCCGTTCATGCGCAAGTTCGTGTCGACCCGGCTGCGGTCGCTCTTCGCGGGTGTGGTGCCGCGCATGCTGGACGTGCTGCAGCGGCCGATGAAGCTGATCACCGGCATCGGCGGCATGCTGCTCCTGACCGGTTTCTTCGTCCTCTGCCTCGACGCCTCGATCCGCGCGTTCGGTCACGACAGCCAGGGGATCAGCTACGCGAGCGTGGCCGTCGTCTTCCTCGCCGGCAACGCGCTCGGTTCGGCGGCGCCGACGCCGGGCGGTGTCGGCGCGGTCGAGGGCGCGCTGACGTTCGGCCTGGTGGCGGTCGGCCTCCCGCTGGAGGTCGCGACCCCCGCGGTGCTGCTCTACCGCCTGCTGACGCTGTGGCTGCCCGTCCTGCCGGGCTGGCTCTGCTTCAACTGGCTGACGAAGCGGGGCGCGCTCTAAGGGGCCGTCGTGCGGACCGGGCGCGTCCGGGCCCCGAGCCGCCGCCCGCTCCCGTACCGCCACCCGCGTGGCCCATGCGCCCGCGCGGGGCTGACGCGCCCGGCACACGATGGCTCTATGCCGATCTCCGCCGCGCAGCGCGCCGCCGCCCTGTTCACCGTCTCCGCCGTGCTGCTCGCCGGCGGCTGCACGGACGGCGGGGACGAGGCCGCCGCGCCGGAGACGCCCACCGCCACCGGGCTCGCCCGGTTCGCCTCGCAGCAGCTGGAGTGGGGGCCCTGCCGACCCCCCACCGCGGGCGGCGGCGCCAGCCCCTCGCCGCTCCCCGGGGGCGCGACCTGGGAGTGCGCCTTCATGGACGCGCCCCTCGACTACGCCGAGCCCGACGGCGAGACCATCGAGCTCGCCCTGATCCGCGCCCGGGCCCGCGACCGGGGCAACCGGATCGGCTCGCTCGTCTACAACTTCGGCGGCCCCGGCGGCTCCGGCCTCACCGGTCTGCCGTCCTTCGCCCCGGACTACGAGAACCTCCGCTCCCGCTACGACCTGGTCTCCTTCGACCCCCGGGGCGTCGGCCGGAGCGAGGGCGTCGAGTGCGCGACCGACCGGGAGCTGGACGCCTACTACTCCCTGGACTTCACGCCCGACGACACCGCCGAGGAGCGGGTCCTCTCCGACGCGCAGAAGAAGTACGCGAGCGGCTGCGAGCGGGAGTCCGGCGCCCTGCTCCCCCATGTCGGCACCGCGAACGCCGCCCGGGACATGGACCTGATGCGCCAGGTGCTCGGCGACGACAAGCTCCACTACTTCGGCATCTCCTACGGAACGGAACTGGGCGGGGTGTACGCCCACCTGTTCCCCAAGAACGTCGGCCGCGCCCTGTTCGACGCCGTCGTCGACCCGAACGCGGGCACCGAGGAAGGCGCCCTCGCCCAGGCCAAAGGCTTCCAGCTCGCGCTCGACAACTTCGCGAAGGACTGCGTGGACCGCGGCGACGCGTGCACCCTGCCCGGCTCGAACGTGGCCGAGATCGAGTCGTTCATCACCGGGCTCCTCGCCGAACTCGACAAGAAGCCGATCCGGGGCATCGGGGAGCGCAAGCTCACCCAGAGCCTCGCCACCAACGGCATCGTGCAGGCGCTGTACACGGAGGAGTACTGGCAGTACCTGGAACAGGGTCTGGACGCGGCCGACGGCGGCGACGGCGGCCTGCTGCTCGCTCTCTCCGACTCGATGAACGGGCGGGACGAGAACGGCCGCTACAGCAACATCCAGGCGGCGAACGCGGCCATCAACTGCGTGGACTTCAAGGAGCGCTACACCCTGGGCCAGGCCAAGGAGCGGCTCCCCGAGTTCCGCGAGGCCTCGCCCGTCTTCGGCGACGCCATGGGCTGGGCCCTGGCGAGCTGCTCGCAGTGGCCGGTCCCCGGCACCTGGGACCACCCGGACGTCTCCGCCCCCGGCTCGGCCCCCATCCTGGTGCTCGGCACCACCGGTGACCCGGCGACGCCGTACGCGGGCGCCCGCGCGATGGTGAACGCGCTGGGCAAGGGCGTCGGCGTGGAGCTGACGTACGACGGCACGCGCCACGGCGCCTACAACAGCGGCAACAAGTGCGTGCAGGCCGCCGTCGACGCGTACTTCCTGCGGGGCAAGGTCCCGGCCTCGGGGACCGTCTGCAAGTAGCGGAGCGCCCGCCGCCTAGGATGGCGGTTTTCCGGTCCGGATCGCGGGGGTTGTTGATCATGTCCATTCGGATACGGGTGGCGGTCCTTGCCGTCACCGGGCTTCTGGTCGCCGGCTGTACGAGCCCCGGCGCCGCCACCGACACCCCCCGTACGACCCCGTCCGCCGACGGCGCGACGTCCCCGGACTCGTCCTCCGCCCTGCCCGCCGCGCTCACCTCCCAGCGCCCCGACTGGAAGACGTGCGCCGCCCCCGAGGGCGGCGAGAAGCCCGGCGCCGACTGGCGCTGCGCGACCGTGAAGGTCCCCCTCGACCACGAGAAGCCCTCCGGCGAGACGATCCCCATCGCGCTGATCCGCAAGGAGGCCCGCTCCAAGGCCGACCGGATCGGCTCGCTCCTCTTCAACTTCGGCGGCCCGGGGGCCTCCGGCGTCGACATCCTCCCCCGCGCGGCCGCCGAGTACGGCGGGCTCAACCGGCGTTACGACCTGGTCGGCTTCGACCCGCGCGGTGTCGGCGGCAGCGCCGCCGTCGTGTGCCAGGACGACGAGGAGATCGCCGAGGCCGAGGCCCGGTGGGACCCGTCTCCGGACACCGTGGCCGAGGAGGCCGCGTACATGCAGGACGGCACTGCCTTCGGGGCGGGCTGCGCCCGCCGCTCGGGCAAGGTCATCGCACACACCACGACCTCCAACACCGCCCGTGACCTCGATCTGATCCGGCACGTCCTCGGGGACGCCAAGCTCCACTACTTCGGCATCTCGTACGGGACGCAGCTCGGCGGCACCTACGCCCACCTGTTCCCGAAGAACGTGGGCCGGACCGTCCTGGACGCCGTCGTCGACCCGACCGCCGACGCCGAGGGGCAGGCGCGCAACCAGGCGCTCGGCTTCCAGCGGGCCCTGGACAACTACCTGAAGAGCAGGGGTGAGGACCCGAAGGCCGGTACCGAGCGGATCGCCCATCTGCTGGAGCGGCTCGACAGCCGGCCGCTCCCCGTCGGTGAGCGCTACCTGACCGAGGGGCTCGCGGTCACCGGCATCGTGGTCACGCTGTACTCCAAAGCCAGCTGGCCCATGCTGACGTCGGCCCTGCAGCAGGCGGAGAAGGGCTCCGGCGCCGAACTCCTCCAGCTCGCGGACTACTACAACGACCGCGACGAGTCCGGGCACTACTCCACCCAGTCGCACTCCCAGCGCGCGATCTCCTGCGCCGACTCCAGTGAGCGCGGAACGGTCGAGCGGGCGCTGGCGCTGCTGCCGGAGTTCCGGAAGCTGTCGCCGGTCTTCGGGCCGCTCCTGGCCTGGGACACGGCCGGCTGGTGTGCGAACTGGCCCGTGAAGGGCGAGGTGGCCGACATGGACGTGAGCGCGCCCGGCGCGGGTCCGATCCTCGTGGTCGGTACGACCGGTGACCCGGCGACGCCGTACGAGGGGGCCGAGCGGATGGCGAAGGAGCTGGGCAAGGGCGTGGGCGTCCTCGTCACCAACAAGGGCGAGGGGCACGGGGCCTACGGCACGGCGTCCTGCGTGACGAAGACGATCGACGCGTATCTGCTGGACGGCAAGGTCCCGGCGTACGGGAAGACCTGCTCGTAGCACGAACGGCGAGGCCCGGACCTGATGTCAGGTCCGGGCCTCGCCGTTGTCCACGGGTCAAACGGGTCTCGGGTCCGACGGGTCTAGTAGACCGGCTTCTCGGGCTCGATCTGGTGGACCCAGCCGATCACGCCGCCGCCGACGTGCACCGCGTCCGCGAAGCCCGCGGACTTGAGCACCGCGAGGACTTCCGCACTGCGGACACCCGTCTTGCAATGCAGGACGATCCGCTTGTCCTGCGGCAGGTCCTGGAGGGCGGTGCCCATCAGGAACTCGTTCTTGGGGATCAGACGCGCGCCGGGGATCGAGACGATCTCGTACTCGTTGACCTCCCGGACATCGATGATGTCGATGTTCTCGCCCTCGTCGATCCACTCCTTGAGCTGCTTGGGAGTGATCGTCGAGCCGAGCGCCGCCTCCTGGGCCTCCTCGGACACGACGCCGCAGAAGGCTTCGTAGTCGATGAGCTCGGTGACGGTCGGGTTCTCGCCGCAGACCGCGCAGTTCGGGTCCTTGCGGACCTTGACCTGGCGGTACTGCATCTCCAGGGCGTCGTAGATCATCAGCCGGCCGACCAGCGGGTCGCCGACACCGGCGAGGACCTTGATGGCCTCGGTGACCTGGATGGAGCCGATGGACGCGCAGAGCACGCCCAGGACGCCGCCCTCGGCGCAGGACGGGACCATGCCCGGCGGCGGGGGCTCCGGGTAGAGGCAGCGGTAGCAGGGGCCGTACTCGGACCAGAAGACGGAGGCCTGGCCGTCGAAGCGGTAGATCGAACCCCAGACGTACGGCTTGTTCAGCAGCACGCAGGCGTCGTTGACCAGGTAGCGCGTGGCGAAGTTGTCGGTGCCGTCGACGATCAGGTCGTACTGGCTGAAGATGTCCATCACGTTGTCGGCCTCGAGCCGCTCTTCGTGGAGGATCACGTTCACGTACGGGTTGATGCCGAGGACCGAGTCCTTCGCGGACGCGGCCTTGGAGCGGCCGATGTCCGCCTGGCTGTGGATGATCTGACGCTGCAGGTTCGACTCGTCGACCTCGTCGAACTCCACGATGCCGAGCGTGCCGACGCCGGCCGCCGCGAGGTACATCAGGGCCGGCGAACCGAGGCCACCGGCGCCCACACACAGCACCTTGGCGTTCTTCAGCCGCTTCTGCCCGTCCATCCCGACATCCGGGATGATCAGGTGGCGGGAGTACCTGCGGACCTCGTCTACGGTGAGCTCGGCAGCCGGCTCGACCAGGGGTGGCAGCGACACGGGGGCTCCGTTGGTCGGTATGTCAGTACGGTTGTTCTCCCCGTAACACTGCCACGCCCCTTCTCATTCCGAGACACCCGGTCCAATGCGCGAGACGATTTCGTCCCAGTAGCCGGGCAGTGTGTGGAACGGGTCGGTTTGTCCCACCCGGCCTCCGCGGTCGGTGAAGAAGATCGTCCCCGCGCCCTGCCAGCGGGCGATCCGCATCGCCTCGTCGAGATGGCTGCGCGGCACCCCGTGGACGAGATGGACGAACTTCTCCGGCGGATACTCGGCGGTCCACTCCGCCACCTGTGACCAGCGGTAATCCGCCCAGGGGCCGGAGAAGGTGACCAGCTGGTCGGCGACTTCGGCGTAGCCGGGGTACGGATGGGCGCCATGGCCCAGGACGAGATGGGCCTCTCCGTCGAGCACCGCCTCCAGCGTCGCCGCGATCCGCCGCACCTCGGGCAGGTCCGCCCGGTCCGTGGGACAGCGGTCCAGGAAGAAACCGTCGACCTTGTACCAGTCGAGGAAGCGGTGGGCGTCCGAGACGATCTCGCCGAAGGCCCGGGAGCCGTGGTGGAGGTCCAGGTGCCCGAGCACCGTGACCCCGGCGTTCCGCAGCTTCCCGGCCGCCTCCAGGCAGTGCGGGTCGGGGCGGGCCCCGGGGCCGTCGGCGACGTTGAGGACGGCCCAGTGCAGGGGGGTCCCGGGACGGGTCAGTTCGGCCCACTCGACCGGGGCCAGCAGGGGGTGGGCGTAGCCGGGGACGCCGAAGCCCATCTCCTGGACGGCCCCGGTCGTGCCCGTCGTCAGATGCGGCATGCCGCCTCCATCCAGATGTCGGCGAGGGATTCCTCGAGGTTGATGCGCGGCCGCCAGCCGAGCCGGTCGCGGGCGGTGCGGACGTCGGCCTGCTGCCAGCCGCCGCAGCCGTCGGGGTACGGGTGGGGCGCGGCGGCCAGCTGTTCGGCGATGGTCTCGGTGCGCGGCGCGCCGATGACCGACCGCTGCGGCGGTCCGTCGAGTTCGTGCAGGGTTCCGGCGTATCCGGCGACGCGGGCGAGGACGGCGGCGGCGTCGCGGAGCTTGACCGCCCGTCCGGTGCCGATGTTGACGACGCCCTGGGCGGCGGAGAGCGAGGCGGCGTGGACGGCGCGGGCCACGTCCCGTACGTCGACGAAGTCGCGCTGCACGCCGAGGCCGCTGAGCTTGAGCTCGCCGTCGCCGGCCTGCATGGCGCGGCGCATCGCCTCGGCGAGGCGGCCGAGCGGGGAGCCGGCGGGGGTGCCGGGGCCGACCGGGGAGAACACCCGCAGTACGACGGCGTCGAGTCCGGAACCGAGGACCAGCTCGGTCGCGGCGAGCTTGGAGACGCCGTACGGGCCGCCGGGGCGGGGCACGGCGTCCTCGGCGGTGGAGGAGCCGGGCTGGGCGGGCCCGTACTCCGAGGCGCAGCCGAGCTGGACCAGCCGGGCGCCGCAGCCGCTGCGGCGCAGGGCCTCGCAGACGGTGGCGACGGCGACGGTGTTGTGCCGGGTCAGATCGCGGGCGCCGCCGCGGGTGGCACCGGCGCAGTTGACGACGACGCCCGGGTGGACGGCGTCCAGGAACCGGGTCAGGGCGCCGGGGCTGCCGCCGGCGAGGTCGAACCGTACGTCGGCGTCGTCGCCGCGCCCGAGGGCGGTGAGGTGGACCGCCGGGTCGGCGAGCAGCCGGTCGGCGACGAAGCGGCCGATGAATCCATTGGCTCCGAGCAGCAGCACCCTCATCGTGCGGCCCCTTCGCGCCGACCGGCCGTTGCTGGGTGTAGGGAGGTCATGTCTCTTTCGTCTCCTTGGGATGGGGTCCTGCGCGGTGGGCACGCCCGCGGCGTCGGCTCCGCGGGTGCGCCGGGGTTCGGGGGTCGTGCCGGTCGGGCGGACCGGCGTGCGGGGGGCCTGCGCTATGGGTTGGCGTGGGCCGAGGCCCGCGAGAGGGCGACGGTGGCGCGGGCCAGGAGGCCGGCGGCCGCGGCGCCGCAGACGAGGGCGGGCAGGGCGCCGGGGCCCCACTGGTCGGAGAGGGTGCGGACGGGCTCCGCGAGGATGTCGAGGCCGGGGATGCGCCCGGCCAGGACGGTCGCGACGGCGAGCGCCTCGGCGGCGCAGGCGGCGGCGAGGCCGTTCGCCGCGGTCTCGGGGAAGCCGTGGACGGTGAGCAGCCGGGCGAGCAGCAGCAGGGCACCGAGGGCGAGGGTGCCGTAGGTGAAGCCGGTCAGGCTCAGCAGGGCGGCCACGACGGCCGTGTGGAGCGCGACGGTGACGAGCAGGAGCGGGCGGGTGCCGGCGGCGAATTCCTCGAGGCCCCGGCTGGCGGCGAGCCTGCGGCGGGCCCGCGTGGCGAAGAGGTGGGCGCACCAGGCGGCGGGGGCGACGGCGAGGGCGAGGGCGACGAGCGGGCCGAGGGCGAGGTCCCAGGTCTCGTCGGGCCCGCCGGTCAGCGTCTCGTGGAGAAGACCGTCCCCGCCGACGGCGTACGCGAGGAGCCAGAGGGTCCAGACGCGGGCGGCGGGGACGGTGCGGCCGGCGGCGCGCAGGGGGCCGCGCCGGACGGCGACGGCGAGCGCGACGGCCAGGCCGAGGACCCCGGCCGCGCCGACGGCGAGGCGCACGGGTCCTTCGGTGAGAGCGAGTCCCGCGGCGGCGAGGACGGCGACGGCTCCGGGCGCGAGGGCGCGCAGCGTCCACCCCGCCCATCCGGCGCGCGCGCCGGTGTCCCGCGCGGGGCGCGCGGGCGGTTCGTCGCCCCGGGGCACGCGCACGTACAGCTCCTCGGCGAGGGAGAAGACATCGCGGTGCCGGAACCGGGCGGCGGTCCGGTCGGTGACTCCGTGGGCCTCAAGGCCGGCCGCGATCTCCAGGGCGTCGACGGCCCTCTCGCACAACTCCCGATGCCGGTGCATGAGCGCCTTGACGGGGTCGGCGGGCCCGCGCCGGGCGGGCCGGGGGGCGGCGTCGGGCCGCGGGCGGGCGCCGGTGTCCGCCTGGCCGCCGGGGAGACCGGCGGACGGCGGGGCGGCGGGCTCCTCGGTCGTCAGCGCCTTCGTCCGGAGCAGCGCCTCGGAGTGGGAGTCCCAGGGTCCGGGGCTCGTGGGGGCGGCGGGGCCGCGCATGGGGGTGCCTCCTTCAGGCATCGTGGTCTCCCGCGCCGGTGGTCGCGGTCACCGGCTGGTCCGCCCAGGCACCGGGGACGTACGCCTCCGCCGGGTGGCCGAAGGGAACGCCCTCGCCGGCGCGGCGGCGTACCGGCGCGTGGGAGAGGAGCTCCAGGTACATGCCGCGGAACGCCGTCAGGTTCTGCTCGACCGTGAAGAGTTCGAGGGCGCGGGCCCGCGCGGCGGCGCCCAGGCGGTAGCGGCGCTCCGGGTCGCGCAGCAGCGCGAGGCAGGCGTCGGCGAGCGCCCGCGGATTGCGCGGGGGTACGACGAGCCCTGTGCCGCCGATGACCTCCACGACCGCGCCGACGTCCGTCGAGACCGTGGCCCGGGCGCAGAACATCGCCTCGACCAGGCTGATCGGGAAGCCCTCGACGACGCTGGAGAGCACCACGACCGCGCCCGCCCCGTACGCCTCGGCGAGCGTGGGCGCCTCCGGGCCGCCGATCTCCTCGAAAGTGACCGGGTTCTCGCCGACGGCGTGCGCCCCGGTGGCCTCGTCGGGGAAGAGCTGGGCCGCGAGGGTCCTGCAGTGCGCGAGATACGCCTCGGCGCCGGCGTCCCGCACGGGGGCGGCGATGATCCGCAGCCGGGCGTCGGGCTGCGCCTTGCGGACCTCGGCGAAGGCGTGCAGCAGCGCGATCAGGTCCTTGGCGGGTTCCACCCGGCCGACCCAGACGAGGGTGGTCGGGTCGCCGCTCTCCTCGTCCTCGCCGACCTCGGCGAACCGCTCCGCCTCCATGCCGGGGTAGACCGTGCGGATCCTGGCCCGGTCGGCCCCGCACCTCTCCTGCCAGCGGCGGGCGTGGGTGTTGCCGGGGGTGAGCAGCGCGGCCTGGCGGTAGATCTCGGCGGCGAGTCGGCCCTGGAAGGCGGCGAGCAGGGCGCGTACGGGCGCGGAGAGCGGCGCGTCGGGGGCCGTGAGGTAGTGGGCGCGCAGTTGTACGCCGTACTCCGTGACCAGCAGCGGGGTGCCGAAGAAGCGTTTGGCCAACAGGCCGGGCAGGGCCGCCGAACCGCCGGAGGCGGCGTGGCAGAGGTCGACGGCGCCGAGCCCGTCGTCGTCGTACCAGTCGAGCGAGAGCGGGCGCAGGGCGCGCTCCAGCTGGTCGACGAAGGCGAGGTGGTCGGGGACGGTGGCGGCGGCCACGCCCCGGCGCACGCCGGGGGCTCGGCAGGCGGACTCGAGCGTGCGGACGGCGAGTTCGGAGCGGAGGGCGGCGTGGAGTCCGCCGCGCTCGCGGGCGAGTTCGGCGAGGCCGTAGAGCCCTTCGGCGAAGGCGTCCGTGCTCTCGTCGCCACCGTCGTGCGCGGGCTCGGCGCAGAGGCCGGTGGCGAGGGCGCGGAAGTGTCCGGCGAAGAGCCGCCGGTCGCGCCGTCCGTAGGTGTGGCGGTCGTCCTCGGGCGCCCACAGCGGCGCCGTGCGGACGCGCCGGACGTGCGGGGGCAGGTCGACCCGGCCGGCGTCCTCCTGGCGGGCGCTGCGGCTGAGGGCGTAGAGGTCGAACTCGTGCGGGGCGAGCCCGCGTACGAGCCGGTCGCACCAGAGCCCGGCATCACCCGTGGCGTACGGGTAGCCACCCTCCGTGACCAGTCCGATCCGCATGAGTGCACCCCCGATCTCCCTTGACGGCCGCCGCCTTCGGTCCGGCGACGCTTCAGCGGGAAGAACGTAAGCGGATATGCCGGTGGCGCGACGGACGGTTGTCCATCGCGCCACCGGAAGGGGTGAATGCACGTAACTTTCACACCGCGGGCGCGTTCTGTCGCGCTATGCGGTGGCGAGGTCACGCTGGGTCAGGCCGCGGAGGGCTCTGACGCCGACCGTCCGTCAGTCGCCGGGGTGCACCCAGGGATTGGGGCGGCACTTGATGCCGTCGATCTCCAGGGACTTGGTCTGCTGCTGCATCACGGGTGCGAGCGCGCCGGGCGTACGGCAGGTCACATGGCCGTACCCGAGGCGGTGGCCGACCTCGTGGTTGATGAGCATCTGACGGTAGGCCGGCATCGCCCGGTCCCCGAAGGTCTCCGCGCCCTGCGCCCAGCGGAAGGCGTTGATCATCACGCGGGAGGTGGAGGCGGAGTCGCAGGAGACGTTGTCGACGGTGGTGTCGAGACCGGACTTCGCGCACCAGGTGGCGGTGGTGCCGGGGCTGGCGAGGGTGACCACGAACTCCGGCTCTCCGCTGGAGATCCGCTCGAAGGTCATCGCGCCCTTTCCGGCCCAGCTCCGCTCGTCGTTGAGGGTGGTCTGCACGGCCCGCGCGAAGAGCTTGGCGTCGAGCGCGAGCCCCTTCTCGACATCGACCCGGTAGCGGACCTTGCGCCCCTTGCCGGGTGCCTTGTCGAAGCCGGGGACGGCCTCGAAGTCGCCCGATCCCCGGAGGCGCGGGTCGATGGGGAACTGACGGGCCATCAACTGCTCGTACGTCGGCGGCGCGGTCGGCGGAGCCTGTTCGCGCGGCACGGGTTTGGTGGGGGTCAGGCGGTCGTCGGAGCGCGAGGCGGTGCCGTCGGCGGCCCGGCCGGCGGGGTCCCCGGCCGCTCGGGCGAGGGGGTTGCGGGACTTGCCTTCGGCGACCTGACCGGCCACGACGAGGGCGAGGACGGTGGTGACGGCGGCGGCCGCGATACCGGTCAGGGTGCGTCCCAGACCGCCGCTCCTGGCGGGCCGCGGCTCCTCCTCGGGGCGCGGTCCGGGCCGGTCGTCGGTGGGCGCGTCGTCGGGAGCCGCCACCGGGGGCGCGGCGGGGGCCTCCCGCCGGGGGCCGGGGATGAACGGCGCCTGCGAGCCCGTCGGCCGGGGCGCGGTACGGGGCGTGTCCTGCCGGTCGCCGTGCCGCTCGGCCCGGGAGGTCCCGTCGACGCGGTCGGGATGCCCTCCCCGTACGGGCGAATCGGCGGGGGCGGCGTACCCCGGGGTGCCGTGCGCCGGCGTGTCCCACGCGCCCTGCCCGTAGGCGGTCGCCGTCCGGCCGTCCGTCTGCCGCTGAGGCGAGCGTCCGTGCCGGCCGCGCCCGTACGCCTCTTGTGCGCGCGCCTCTTGTGCGCGCGCCTCTTGTGCGCGCGCCTCTTGTCCGTACGTCTCTTGTCCGTACGTCTCGCGACCGTACGCGTCTTGCCCGTACGCGTCCTGCCCGTACGCGTCCTGCCCGTACGCGTCTTGCCCGTACGTCTCCTGGCCGGGCGCCCGCCTTCGGCGTCCCGTCCCCGCCCCGGGCCCCGCGGTCTCCTGCCGGCCCGTTTCGGCGGCGGGAGAGGGCGCGGGGCCCCTCCGACTATGTCGTCCCACGCCCCGGATCAGCTCCCGCCGCTGTCGTCTGTGCCGGCTTCTTCGTCTGCTTGGCCTGCTGCGTCTGCTTCGCCTGCCGCGTCTGCTTCGTTCTCTCGGTTGTCCTCGATGAGCTCCCGTACGGCCTGGGCGACCGTTTCGGGGTATTCCATCATCGCCACATGCCCGGCGTCCGGGAGGGTCAGGAGCCGCGAGCCGCGGAACGCCATGGCCGCCTTGCGCGCCATCCGGAACGAGACGAGCTGGTCACGGCCGCCGTAGACGAGCAGCGTCGGGGCGAGCACCCGCTCCGCCTGCCGCCACAGTCCGTGCTGGCCGCCGAGGGTGTACGCGTCGACGATGCCGCGAGAGGAGCGTGCCATGGCGTCCCAGAAGTACGGCAGCTCCAGGCGCCGTTCCATCTCCTCCACCGCGTGCTGGACGCCCTCGTCGGTGACCCGGCCGGGGTCTCCGTAACAGAGGGCCATGACACTGCGGACCCGCTGCTCCGGTGTCCAGTCCCGGGTCAGCCGGGAGAAGAGGGAGGCGACGCCCGGCAGGGCGAGGAACGCGGTCGGCCAGGCGTTGCGCTGGGCGCGCAGCTCGGGCAGGGCCGGGGAGATCAGGGTCAGGGTGCGCACGAGGTCGGGCCGGACGGCGGCGACCCGGGTGGCGACGGAGCCGCCGAGGGAGTTGCCGATGAGGTGGACCGGGCCGCGGCCGCGCGCGTCGAGCAGGCGGATGACGGCGCGGGCGTGCGCGGTGACCGAGTAGTTGCCGTCGTCGGGCGGCGGGGAGTCACCGAAGCCCGGAAGGTCGACCGCCTCGCCCTCGACGTGGTCCGCGAGCAGCGGCATCAGGGCCGACCAGTTCAGGGACGAACCGCCGAGGCCGTGGACGTAGAGCGCGGGCGCGAGGCCGGGGCGGTTGCCCGGGCGGGCGCGCACGGTGAGCGTGAGGCCGGGGAGCGCGACGGAGCGCAGCTCCTCTCCGTCGGCCACCCGCACGGTGCGGTTCCGCGACGCGGGCGGTGCGGCGGCAATCCGGGTCTCCGGCAGGTCGGTCGACGACATGGCCGCAATATTACGAGACGATCACGCGGTGGCGTGTGTGTGGGGTGTCACAGGATCGGGTGCGCCGAGCGGAGTGTGCTTCTAGTCTCGAAGGACAGGGTCATCGGAGAGGAACCGCGCGCCGGAGAGGAACCGTATGACTGTCGATCCGAACGAGCCGGACACTTTCGCGGAGGAAGAGGCCGTCGTGCTGGACGAGGAAACCCCCGAGGCCGACGCGGCCGAGCAGCACACCGAACTGCAGCAGCGTGAGGACGAGCCGCCCACACACCTGGAACAGGAGTCGGCGAACGAGGCCGACGCCTCCGAACAGGCACGCGTGGTCACGCTGGATGAAGACGACTACCGCTGATTTGTTCTGTTTAACGTTGAATTGCCGATCGCTCCGGGCGTCCGGTCCGTGAAATTCTCCGTCCGCACCGCGCACAGCCGGGTTACCCAAAAGTACGATGGCGGGCGCGGCGCCTGAGCGCGCATGGATCGATTTTTGGGAGGCGGCGTGACAGCCATCGAGCAGACAGAGGCAGCACGCCCTCGGGGCACGCGCCTGCCGCGCCGAGCCCGACGGAACCAGCTCCTGGGGGCAGCCCAGGAGGTGTTCGTCGCACAGGGCTACCACTCCGCCGCGATGGACGACATCGCCGAGCGGGCGGGTGTCAGCAAGCCGGTGCTGTACCAGCACTTCCCCGGCAAGCTGGAGCTCTACCTCGCCCTTCTCGACCAGCACTGCGAGGCGCTCCTCCAGGCCGTGCGCACCGCTCTCGCGTCCACCACGGACAACAAGCTCCGGGTGGCGGCGACGATGGACGCGTACTTCGCGTACGTCGAGGACGAGGGCGGCGCGTTCCGGCTCGTCTTCGAGTCGGACCTGACCAACGAACCGGCCGTGCGCGAGCGCGTGGACCGGGTCAGCCTGCAGTGCGCGGAGGCCATCTCCGACGTCATCGCGGAGGACACCGGTCTGTCCAAGGACGAGTCGATGCTGCTGGCCGTGGGCCTCGGCGGGGTCTCGCAGGTCGTCGCGCGCTACTGGCTCTCCAGCGAGTCCGCGATCCCGCGCGACAAGGCGGTGGCACTGCTGACCTCCCTGGCCTGGCGCGGTATCGCCGGGTTCCCGCTGCACCCGGCGGACGGTCAGCTGAGCGCCGAGGGTCACTGACGCTCCGGTCCGGGCCTCGCCTCCGGGGCGCCGCTGTTCGCTCCTGGCGTTGAGCGGCTGCGCCGTGGGTGTCCCCTCACCGGGCTAATGTGTGCAGCGTACGGCGCGGGGAAACGCGCAACGCTGACCGTTCGGAGGGACATAGCCGTGGAGGTCAAGATCGGCGTGCAGCACGCACCCCGGGAGATCGTTCTGGAGAGCGGGCAGTCCGCCGAGGAGGTCGAGCGCGCCGTGGCCGACGCGCTGGCCGGCAAGGCGCAGCTGCTCAGCCTCACGGACGAGAAGGGCCGCAGGGTCCTGATCCCGGCCGAGAAGATCGCGTACGTGGAGATCGGCGAGCCGGCGGTGCGCCGGGTGGGCTTCGGCGCGCTCTGAGACGTACGTCCATACGACGAAAGGCCCGGCGGACCTGGTCCGCCGGGCCTTTCGTCTGCCGTGCCGCGTCTCGGGAGGTACCGCGTGCCCCCGTCTCGCCGGGCTCCGGCGTGCCCCGTCTGCAGGGTTTCGGCGTGTCCTGTTGCGTGTGGGCCGAATGCGCTGGTGAGGGGGGCGAGGGAGGGTTGTTTTCCGCGCGGCCCGGGTAGGACCGCCTACGACCGAATTGCCCGGCCACGCTCCGCACGCGAGGTGATCCCGTGTTCCTGGAAGCCCTCGGCTCCGCTCTGCTCGGACTCGCCCTGGCCTGGGCCGCCGTGCACCGGCTGCCCGACCGCCTCCCCGCACGTGGGGTCGTCCTCACCACGGGCTCGCTCGGCGCCGTGTTCGGCGCCCTCGTCACCCACGGGGCGCTGGGGCCCGGCCATGTCCTGGCCACGCTGATCGGCGCGCTCGCCGTCTCGGCCGTGCTGCTCTCGCTGCTGATCCGTCCGGCATCGCGCCGGCTGCGCCGATCAGCGGCGGCGTGAGCAGCGCCGTACCAGGCACCGCCCCCGCCCCCGCCTCCGGGCGGTCGGCTACGCGGCCAGGCCGAGGGCCGCCATGCGCTTGGTGTGGGCTTCGGTGATACGGGAGAACATCCGGCCGACCTCCGCCAGGTCGAAGCCGTCGGCCACGCCGCCGACCAGCATCGTCGACAGGGCGTCGCGCTCGGCGACCACCCGCTGGGCCTGGGAGAGCGCCTCGCCCATCAGCCGGCGCGCCCACAGCGCGAGCCGTCCGCCGACCCGCGGGTCGGCGTCGATCGCGGCACGGACCTTCTCCACGGCGAAGTTGCCGTGACCCGTGTCGTCGAGCACGGAGAGCACCAGCCGACGCGTGTCGGAGTCCAGCCGGGCCGCCACCTCGCGGTAGAAGTCACTGGCGATCGAGTCGCCGACGTACGCCTTGACCAGACCCTCCAGCCAGTCGGACGGTGCGGTCTGGCGGTGGAAGTCGTCGAGCGCCTTGGCGAACGGCTCCATCGCGGCCGTCGGCTCGGCGTCCACGGCGGTGAGGCGGTCGCGCAGCTGCTCGAAGTGGTGGAACTCGGCGGTGGCCATCTTCGCCAGCTCGGCCTTGTCGGCGAGGGTGGGCGCCAGCTTGGCATCCTCGGCGAGCCGCTCGAACGCCGCCAGTTCGCCGTAGGCGAGGGCGCCCAGAAGGTCGACGACCGCGGCGCGGTACTGCGGCTCTGCGGATGCCGTGGCCCAGTCCTGGGCGGCGATCCCGGTGGTTTCCTCGGCCGGTGTGGCGTTGTCAGGCGTCTCCATGAAGCGCACAATAGCCCGCTCGCCGGGACGAGGAAGGCCCTGGTCAGTCACTGTGACCGCGCCCTCATTACGAATTCTCCCAACACACCTGCGCGATTCCGGGGTACAGTGATAAAGCGCCTGCTGAGTATGCGGACATGCTTTCGCACGTTCGGACGTACCCGGTGGGCCATCTCATGAATGAGGATGCCCGGTCGGTGGCCCGACTGGCTCCGACCCGACAGCCCTCCCCGCGCACCGCGGAAGGGTCCCTCAGCGGCATGACGCTCGAGCGACGGCAGTGGTCCCGCGCCACCCCGGTTGTGGTCTTCACGATCCAGGATCGATCCGATCCGGGATGTGTCCGATCCGGCCGGAAGCGAATCTGGCACGGTACGACCCCCTTCGTTCGCCTCATGCCGCGTCTCACAGAAGAGGCAGCACCCTGACTACGACTTTCCGAGAGCTCGGGATCCTTCCCGAGACGGCCGAGGCGCTCGAAGCCGTCGGCATCGTCACCGCGTTCCCCATCCAGGAGATGACCCTTCCGGTCGCACTCTCCGGCAGCGACGTCATCGGCCAGGCCAAGACCGGCACCGGCAAGACGCTCGGCTTCGGTCTGCCCCTCCTGGATCGCGTCACCGTCCCCGCGGACGTCGAGGCCGGCCGGGCGCAGCCCGAGCAGCTGACCGACGCCCCGCAGGCCCTGGTGGTCGTGCCCACCCGTGAGCTGTGCACGCAGGTCACCAACGACCTGCTGACCGCCGGCAAGGTCCGTAACGTCCGCGTGCTCGCCATCTACGGCGGCCGGGCCTACGAGCCGCAGGTCGAGGCCCTGAAGAAGGGCGTCGACGTGATCGTCGGCACCCCGGGCCGACTGCTCGACCTGGCCGGGCAGCGCAAGCTCGACCTGTCCCACGTCAAGGCGCTGGTCCTGGACGAGGCGGACGAGATGCTCGACCTGGGCTTCCTGCCCGACGTCGAGAAGATCATCAACATGCTTCCGGCGAAGCGTCAGACCATGCTGTTCTCGGCGACCATGCCGGGCGCGGTCATCGGTCTGGCCCGTCGCTACATGTCGCAGCCCACGCACATCAACGCCACCTCGCCGGACGACGAGGGCGCGACCGTGCGCAACACCACCCAGCGCGTCTACCGCGCGCACTCCATGGACAAGCCGGAGATGGTCTCCCGCATCCTGCAGGCCAACGGCCGCGGGCTCGCGATGATCTTCTGCCGTACGAAGCGGACGGCGGCCGACATCGCCGACCAGCTCGCCCAGCGCGGCTTCGCCTCGGGCGCGGTCCACGGAGACCTCGGCCAGGGCGCGCGCGAGCAGGCCCTGCGCGCGTTCCGCAACGGCAAGGTGGACGTGCTCGTCTGCACCGACGTCGCCGCGCGCGGAATCGACGTCGACGGCGTCACGCACGTCATCAACTACCAGTCGCCCGAGGACGAGAAGACCTACCTCCACCGCATCGGCCGCACCGGCCGCGCGGGGGCGAAGGGCATCGCCGTCACCCTCGTCGACTGGGACGACATCCCGCGCTGGCAGCTGATCAACAAGACGCTGGACCTGGGCTTCCCGGACCCGCCGGAGACGTACTCCACCTCCCCGCACCTCTTCGAGGAGCTGGACATCCCGGCCGGCACCAAGGGTGTCCTGCCGCGCGCCGACCGGACCCGTGCGGGTCTGGGCGCGGAGGAGCTGGAGGACCTGGGCGAGCCCGGTGGCCGCGGCAGGAAGAAGGCGGCCCCGGCCGCCGCCCCCGCCGAGGAGCGCCCGGCCCGTACGCGCACGCCGCGTCAGCGTCGTCGCACGCGCGGCGGAGCCGTGCTCGAGGAGACGGCCGCTGTCGCCACCCCGGCGGCGGAGGCCCCCTCGGCCGCCGCCGACGCCCCGGCCGAGCCGCGCACCCCGCGCCGCCGTCGCCGCACCCGTACGGGCGCCGTGCCGACCGCGCAGGCCGTGGCGGAGGCCCCCTCGGCCCCCGCCGCTTCGGTGGCCACGGCCGCTCCGGTGGCTCCCGTGGTCGAGGAGGCGCCCAAGCCGCGTCGTCGTCGCACCCGGATCGCCAGGCCCGAGGCCGAGACGGTGACCTTCCAGACCGTGGAGACGGCCGCGGCCGCCGCTGCCGCCGCCGCTGCGGCCACCCCGGTGGCCGAGCCGGTCGAGCCGGTCGAGGAGCCGAAGAAGGCTCCCCGCCGTCGCACGGCGAAGAAGGCCGTCGCCGAGGTCACGGCGGAGACCGCCGAGTCGGCCCCCGTGGCCGTCGAGGCCGTCGAGGAGGCCCCCAAGGCCCCTCGTCGCCGCGTGACGAAGAAGGCCGCCGCGCCGGCCGAGACCGCTGCGGTCGCCGAGGTGGCCGAGACGGTCGAGGAGGCCCCCAAGGCTCCCCGTCGCCGTGCGGCCAAGAAGGCCGTCGTCGCCGAGGCCCCCGACGCCTCGGAGCCGAAGACCGCCCCGCGCCGCCGTACGACCAAGAAGGCCACCGCCCCGGCGGAGGCCACCGAGGCGACGGCCGAGGCCCCGAAGGCCCCGCGCCGCCGCACGACGAAGAAGGCCGCGGCCGCCCAGCCCGAGAGCTGACGGCTTCGCCCGTACCGCGACGCTGCGGCCCGGTCCCTCCCCAGGGACCGGGCCGCAGCGTCGTTCTCGTACAGAAGCGGTCAGCCGATGAGCAGCGGCACCGTTCCGACGACGACCCGGTGATCCGAGCACGCGGTCGGGTCCGTGGCGCCCTCCGGCGGGTTGGCGACGGTGCAGCCGGTGGCGATGGCCAGCGAGTCCGCGCTGTAGGGCCCGGCGACGCGGCTCTCGCGGGCGAAGATGTGGTCGATCTTCGCCTTACCGCCGCACGGCGGGGTCGCCCCGGGGGTGCCGTCGGCCGTCCACTCGCCGTAGCCCGGGCAGTACGTGGCGTCCGCGTCGTCGAGCTCTCGGTGGGCGCCCGTGTTGTTCGGGTTGTTCACGGTGTCCGCGGACGGTGCGTAGTACCCGTTGAGCCGGCCGTAGTGCGGCTGCGCGTTGAAGTCGCCCGCGACGAGGTAGGTCTCGCCCGCGGTGTCGAAGCCGTCGAGGACGGCGCGGACCGCGTTGAGCTGGCGGACGTTGTCCGCGTCGGTCTGCCCCGCCTGGACGATGTTGCTCGTGGTGATGTGCACGGTGCAGAACTTCATGCGCGCCTGCGCGGCAAGCGGTGCGCAGAGCATCTTCCTGGGTTCGGCGTCCTTGAGCTCGCCGCTCGCGGTCTTCTCCACGGCCTGCGGCAGCAGGTACTGGCGCGAGGTGCCGAGCGGCTTCTTGCTGAAGAGCGCGTTGCCGAACGACGACCGGCCGTCGCAGAGGCCGGCCTTCGGGGCCAGCGTCTCGGCGAAGCGCGAGAAGTTGCCCGTGTCCTCGGGCCAGCCGGCCGCGACCAGGCCCTCCTGGATCGCCTTGTACTGGTTGAAGCAGAGTTCGTTGAACGACGCGAAGTCCGCCCCGCGGTGGCGGATGGACGAGACGGCCGCCTCGACGAAGCCGTCCGTGGTCGAGCCCCTGTGCATGACATTGCCGGCGACGTTCCAGTTCCACACCGTGTACGTCGCGGTGGTGCTCGCCGCGGTGGCCGGTGCGGCCCCCGTCAGCACCAGACCGAAGAGTGACAGGACGACCGTCAGCCGTCGTTGCCAGCGCTTCACATTCCCTCCCCTGTTCGAAAAGGATCACCCTAGCCGGGGGCCCATCCGACCGTTCCGATCTGCGGATACAGTCCTTCCATGAGCAAGCCGCGGTCCCTGGAGCTGCCGCCCCGCACCCGCTCCTACCAGCTGCTGACGGCGCGTGGCGGCTTCGCCGTGCTGGACACCGCGCCCGCCGGTGAGGTTCGCGGGACGGTGCTGCTGCTGCCCGGCTACACCGGCAGCAAGGAGGACTTCCTCGCGCTGCTGGGACCGCTGAGCGACGCCGGCTACCGCGCGGTGGCCGTGGACGGCCGAGGGCAGCACGAGACTCCGGGGCCGCGGCAGCGGTCCGCGTACAGCAGGCGGGCGCTGGCGCTGGACGCCGTCGCGCAGGCGGTGGCGCTCGGGGACGGGCCGGTGCATCTGCTCGGGCACTCGTTCGGCGGTCTGGTCGCCCGCTCGGCGGCCTGGCTGGCGCCGGAGGCGTTCCGGTCGCTCACGCTGCTCTCCTCGGGGCCCGGCCGGGTCGCCCGGCCCCAGCGCGTCCGGGTGCGGATGCTGCGGGGCGCGCTGGCGGTGCTGCCCAAGGAGCGGGTGTGGCTGGCCACGCGCTGGCTGGACAGCCGCGGTGAGGCGCCCGGCTTCACCGACCCCCCGGAGATCGTGCTGTTCCTGCGGCGCCGCTGGATGCGCACGCGGGTCATCCAACTCTCGTCGGCCGGGCGGCTGTTGCGCCGCGAGCGGGACGGTACGGCCCAGCTCGCGCGGCTCACGGTCCCGCTGCACATCGCGTACGGCGACGGCGAGATGGTCTGGTCGGTGGCCGAACTCGCGGCCGCCGCCCGCACGACCGGCGCCCATCACACGGTCGTGGTGGGCGCGGGCCACTCCCCCAACGTGTCGCACCCCCAGGAGCTGGCCGACCGGCTGACCGCGTTCTGGGAGCGCTGCGGATAGGGACAGTACCCAGCGGGGGTCAGTACTGGCCCTGGAGGTGCTGCCAGAAGCCGTCGCGCAACGCCCTGCGCAGGGCGGCGTGCCCGCGCAGGGAGCGGCTGAGCAGTTTCTCCGCCTCGATCAGGAGGTCCTGGTCGACGGGCCCGGGGAGATACGGCTGCCCGGGCAGCAGTTCGGCCATCGCGTCGCGGCCCCGCTCGCCGAGCCACGCGGCGGCGATCTGCGCGCCGATGAAGCGGACCTCGTCGCGTGAGGGCGGCGGCTCGCCCTCGTTCTCGTACGTCGTGACCGGTCGGCGGGTCACGTAGGGGCGGCAGAAGTCCAGGTCGAAGGTGCGCCGGCTGTCGACCTCCCAGAGCAGCGGCTCGGCCTGGTTGCGTCCCTCGGCGGCCTCGATGCCCCAGAGGTGGACCCGGGCGCCGTAGCCCTGGGCGGCCTCCACGGCCGAGACGAGGTCCTCGTCGCCGCCGACGAGGGCGGCGTCGCTGATGGCGCGGTGGCGGGCCAGCGACTCCAGGTCGGAGCGGATGAGGGAGTCGACGCCCTTCTGCTGGTTGTTGGAGTTGAGGTTGCCGAGGCGGACCTTGACGTCGGGAAGCTCGGCGATCGACTGCTGCTCGGGCGTGTGGATGCGGCGCCGGGCGCCGTCGTACCAGTACACGCGCAGCAGCCGGCTGTCCGCGAAGATCGTGCGGGCCTTGTCGATGAAGGCCTCGATCAGGCCCTCGGCGTCGAGGTCGAAGGAGCGCCGGTCCTCGGTGCCCGCGACCAGCAACCCGGCCGCAGCATAGACGTAACCCGCGTCGACGAAGATGGCGTGGGTAGAAGGGGTCTTGGCCACTTCGGCCAGCATCCGCACGAGGAGCTCATTGGTGCGCTCCAGGCGGGCACCGAGTGCGTGGACCGACTCGTCCGGCGGCGTCTGAGGGATGTGTGCGTCGTTCATACGGGCCTCATTGTCCGCCGGTTGCCGGTCACCCGCCATTGTCCCTTACCAGTCAGTAGTTAGACATCCGAAAAATTTCCTTAGCGTAGGGAATATTTGCAGGATGCATCGCCGTTGAACCGTACGTCACCACAGTTCTCCACCCAGGAGGATCAACTCCGACGAAGGGAGAAGCCCATGCGCTTCGAAATCCTGCGACTCGACGACATCGACGGCACCCCCGTCGACCGGACCGTTGTGGACGCCGCCTCCGTCAACCGGATCGTGCAGCAGGCCGCATCGATCGGCCAGCGCATCTGGATCCGCCCGGCCGAGACCTCGGCCTCGTAATGCCGTAGGGCACTCACTCAAGCACCGCGCCCCCGCATGGACTCCGTGGAACGGAATCCGTACGGGGGCGCAGTGATGTGCGGGCGCAGTGATGTGCGGGCGCAGGGGTGTACGGGTGTACGGGGGGGTGGGCTCAGGCGCCCTGGATGACCTGGGTGACGCCGTTGATGATCTGCTGCACGGCGATGGCCGACAGCATCATGCCGGCGAGCCGGGTCACGAGCACGACGCCGCCGTCCTTGATGACGCGGATGATCAGCAGCGAGTAGCGCATGGTCAGCCAGAGCACGACGTGCATGGCGACAATCGCCGACCAGACGGAGACCTGGCCGCCGACGCCTTCGGCGTGCTGGACGGCGAGGATCACGGACACGATCGCTCCGGGCCCGGCGAGCAGCGGCATGCCGAGGGGGACGAGGGCGACGTTGACGTCCTTGGTCTGCTTGGGCTCGTCGGTCTTGCCGGTGAGCAGATCGAGCGCGATGAGCAGCAGGAGAAGCCCACCCGCGATCATCAGGGCGGGGACCGAGACATGGAGGTACGCGAGGATCTGCTGCCCCAGGATGCCGAAGACGGTGATGACACCGAAGGCGACGGCGACGGCCTGCCAGGCCATGCGGCGCTGGACCTTGGCCGGGCGTCCGGAGGTGAGGGCGAGGAAGATCGGGGTGATCCCGGGGGGATCCATGATCACAAATAGGGTCAGAAACAGCGAGCCGAAGACGGCGACGTCGAACACGGTGAGCCTTGCGTATGGGGGTGTACGAGGGGTGTGGGGCGCCTTGGGGGGCGCATGGGGGTCAAGGGGAATCGATGTCCCGCGAAGGACGGCCGGTCACGGCGGGTTCCCCGGACACTGAGCGGTTCCGCCGCCCTCGGGCCGGACCGGCCAGGGGCTGTCCGATGGACCAGGGCAGGGGCGGACCGGGCATGGGGGCTCCCTAGGCGCGCAGGGCCGAGGGGAGACGTCACAAGGCGCCGGACCTGCCAGAGCCGGTCGGGCGCTTCGGCGACCCGGCGAAGTGCCGTGCGTGCCGTGCCGGGGGTCAGGCCCCCGGCCGTAATCCGCGGGACAGGGACTACGCGGGTCCGCCCGTGCCCGGGACCGGGAAGGCTCCGGTGGCGCGGCGGGTGATCTCGCCGTAGATCTCGGGGTCGGTGGTGTACTCGCCGAGTACGCACGTCTTGCGGGTGCCGTGGTAGTCGCTGGAGCCCGTGGTGAGCAGTCCCAGTTCCTTCGCCAGCCCGCGCAACCGCGCCCGCGTCGCCTCGTCGTGGTCCATGTGGTCGACCTCGATGCCGTCGAGACCCGCCTCCGCGAGCCGGGCTATCGCGGCCTCGGGCACGACCTCGCCGCGCTTGACGGCGAGCGGGTGGGCGAAGACGGTGACGCCGCCGGCCGCCTTGACCAGGCGGATCGCGTCGAACGGGTCCAGTTCGTGCTTCTGGACGTACGCCCGACCGCCGTCGGCGAGCCACTGCGGCGTGAACGCGCCGGACACGTCCGGTACGACCCCGAGCTCGACCAGCGCCTCCGCGACGTGCGGGCGGCCGACCGAGCCGTCCCCGGCGATCCGGGCCACCTGCTCCCAGGTGACGGGGACGCCCAGGTCCTGGAGCTTGCCGACCATGGCCCGGGCGCGCGGCACCCGGTCGTCGCGGACGAGCTCCCGCTCGGCGGCCAGCTCGGGCTCGTCGGGGTCGAAGAGGTACGCCAGCATGTGCAGACCGACCCCGTCGATCCGGCACGACAGCTCGGCGCCCGTGATCAGGGTCAGGCCCTCGGGGAGCGCGGCGATCGCCTCGGCGTGTCCGCGGGTGGTGTCGTGGTCGGTGAGGGCGACGACGTCGAGCCCGGCGGCGGCCGCGTTACGGACCAGCTCGGCGGGGGTGTCCGTACCGTCCGACGCCGTGGAGTGGGTGTGCAGGTCGATGCGCACGACGCGGTACTCCGGAGGGCTCGGGGCGGACGAGGGGGACGCTTCAGCATAACGGGCGAATCGAACACCCGGGCCCGCGGGCCTTGATGGCGGCACCACGCCGACATGCGCGGACCGGACGTCCCCGCCGCTCTCCCCCGCCGCCCCGGTTCACCGCTACGCGAGCAGTCTCGGTGTCAGCGCCCCGCACGGCAGGAGCTCCACCTCCGCGCCCGCGTCCCGCAGGTCCGTAAGCACCAGCTCGTCGTACATCAGCAGTCCGGACTGCTCGGGCCAGACGATCGCCCACAGCCACAGCCCCCGCGCCTCCCCGGCGAAGACGGCGCGGTCGTGCGGGGCGCCGTTCACATGCCAGAGCGGGGTCGGACGGCCGGCGGCGAGGACCTTCGTCTGGGCCGGTTTGTCGATGGACATGCCCGGTCCGGGATCGGGCCCGTCGATCCCGGCGTACCGGGCGCCGAGGCCGACGCCGAGCTCCTCGGCGATCAGCAGCAGCTCCCCGAGTCCGCCGAGCGGCCCGGGGCCGGAGCAGGCGACCGCTGTGGCGCGTCCGCCGCTGCGGTCGTCACCGGCGTACGCGACCCCGGTGAAGAGCCAGCCGACCGGCAGGGGCCACGGCATCCACACCGGTACCTCGGCCCGGTGCACCACCACACCGAGGGCCTCGACGCTGGGCGGGATCACGGGTTGCAGCGGGTGCACGAAGCCATGCACGTCGCACTGCCAGGAGTCGGCAAAAAGTCCGGGCGCCCTGACCCGGCCACCGCACTTCGGGCAACTGGGTTCGCCCCTCATAGACCCCAACGGTCCTACCCCTTCGCGCCCGCGTCAAGGACGATCACCCGTCCGGCTCGACCGGTTCACCCGGCGTCAAGGGCGTTCACCCGTCCGGACCGGCCGGTTCACCCCCGGTCATCAGTCCAGCGGTACCGACCTGCGCAGCGGGTCGCGCAGGTCGGTGCCGTGCGTCAGCCAGCGCTCCTCCAGCGCCTTCGCCCCGTGGACCCGCTTCCAGGCGGCCTCGTTCGGCGTCATCGGCAGCAGCGGCAGAAAACGCACCGGATCCATGGGCTGGTCGAGCTCCACGTCCTCGACCAGCCCGCCCGGCTCCGCGACGAGCACCGAGCTGAACGGGGCGCCGGGCCAGAGGGGTTCACCGACGTCGAGCGAGGCGCCGGCGGCCACGACGACCCCTTCGACCTGCGGGGTGGAGGCGAGGACCGCGAGCGGGCGCAGCACCTTGTCGGTGTCGGCGACCCCTGCCCGTACCGAGAGGACCAGTTCCGCGCGCGGGCCCTTCACCGGGTCCGCGAGCGCGGCCGTGGGGTCGGCCATCGGCTGCGCGGACATGCCGAGGGTCGCGTACCGCACTATGTCTCCGTCGATGAAGCGCAGCACCTCGATACGGTCCGTCCCGAGGAACGTCACCGCGGCCCGCGCGTCCGGTTCCCCGAGCGCCGTACGCAACCTGGCCTCGACCAGAGCAAGAACTTCTCCCATGCCGCGAGCATAAAGCGCGTACGCGGCGGGCAAAGGAAGGGATTGACCCTCAGTCGGCTGATAGTCTTGGCCGCTGGTCGGGACTCCCGACTACACGTCACACGTCATCCCCCACGGGGGACCGGCCGGAGGAGGTGGGGCTGCGGTGGATCGAAGTCGATCGGGCAGTACCAACCGCTCTTCCGCCCCGCACCCGAGCCCGGTGCGTTTCTCCCGTTTCCGGTGATTCGAGGCCCGTTGCCGCGGCCCGGTCACCCGGCATCGCGCACGACGGAAGAGCACTTCGCCTTTGCCTGTCTGTAGCGAACGCCGTCACCGCGATCCCGCGGTGCCGCCCGCTTTGCGGACGTAGGACATCAGGTCCACGCCCCCATTCCGGGCTGTGCCACGCCTCGCCGGCGGCTCCGACGTGAAGGAGCAAGCCATGTCGATGATCCGTGACCTGCGCGCCGCGGTCCGCCCCTCCCTGCGGACCTCCCTGCGCAAGCCCAGCACCACCTACGCGGCGTACGACTCGACCCGCGACCCCTCGGCCTCCAGCGCCGTCGTCGACTGCGCCGTGTACCGCGACGGCCGCCGCGTGGACGACCTCACCTGTCTGACCCCGCGCGGCGCGATGCGTGAGGTGCGGGAGGGCGGGGGCTTCGCCTGGATCGGACTGCACGAGCCGACCGAGGCCGAATTCGCCGGTATCGCCGCCGAGTTCGGGCTCCACCCGCTCGCCGTCGAGGACGCCGTCCACGCCCACCAGCGGCCCAAGCTGGAGCGGTACGACGACACCCTCTTCACGGTCTTCAAGACCATCCACTACGTGGAGCACACCGAACTCACCGCCACCAGCGAGGTCGTCGAGACCGGCGAGGTGATGTGCTTCACCGGGCCCGACTTCGTCATCACCGTCCGGCACGGCGGGCAGGGCTCGTTGCGCAACCTCCGCCACCGCCTCCAGGGCGAGCCGGAGCTGCTGTGCAAGGGCCCTTCGGCCGTTCTGCACGCCATCGCCGACCATGTCGTCGACGGCTACATCGCGGTCGCCGACGCCGTCGAGCTCGACATCGACCAGATCGAGATCGATGTCTTCTCGCCGCCCGCCAAGGGCTCCACGCGGGGTGCGGACACCGGCCGGATCTATCAGCTCAAGCGTGAGGTACTGGAGTTCAAGCGGGCCGTCTCGCCGCTGCTGCGTCCGATGCAGCTGCTGAGCGAGCGCCCCATGCGGCTGGTCGACCCCGACATCCAGAAGTACTTCCGGGACGTCGCCGACCACCTCGCGCGCGTGCAGGAGCAGGTCGTCGGCTTCGACGAGCTGCTGAACTCCATCCTCCAGGCCAACCTGGCGCAGGCGACCGTCGCGCAGAACGAGGACATGCGCAAGATCACCTCCTGGGCGGCGATCGTGGCCGTCCCGACGGCGGTGTGCGGGGTGTACGGCATGAACTTCGACCACATGCCCGAGCTGCACTGGAGGTACGGCTACCCGATGGTGCTGCTCGGCATCACGGCGATCTGTTTCACCATCCACCGCACCCTGAAGCGCAACGGCTGGCTCTAGGGGAGTGTCCGAGCCTCTCGATAAGCTGCGGGCATGACGGAAACGCTGCTCGGTCCCGCCCTCGTCGAGGAGGCCACCAAGAAGTCGGGCCTCATCTGGGTCCGGGGCGAGGCCCCGGCTCCCAGGGCGCTGTGGCACGTCTGGCACGACGGTGCGGCGCACGTGGTGGGCGACGGCCCCGGCGAGCAGCCGCTCCCCGGTCTCGTGGCCGGCTCCACGGCCGAGGTGACGGTCCGCAGCAAGGACAAGGGCGGCAGGATCGTCGCCTGGACGGCGGCGGTGAGCGAGCTGGCTCCCGGCACCGAGGAGTGGGACGCGGCGGTCGCGGAGCTCAAGGGCAAGCGGCTGAACGCGCACGACGGCGAGGCGATGCCGGAGCGGTGGGCGCGCGAGTGCCGGGTGCTCAAGCTGGCTCCGCTGGACTCCACGACGGACCTGCCGGACGGGTCCCTGGCCGCCGCCCCGCTCCCGACGGAGGCGATCACGCGGCGGCCCGTGCCGGCCGGCCTCCCCCGCCTGCTGTTCAAGCGGCGCAAGCGCTGACCGGCCCGGGACCTCAGGTCCGCGGCAGCTGCTTGCCGTAGTCGAGGGTCTGGCCCGCCGCGGGCTCCTCCAGGGGGAAGTCCTTGTCCCACTCGGAGAGCACCACCACGCCCGCTCCCCCGCCCCGCGCGAACCGGAGCGGGAACGGCGTCCCCTCCAGCGAGACGTCCAGCGTGCCGCCCTCGCCGTCCTCGCCGCCCTTGACCTTGACCGTGCGCATGCCGCCGATCTTGTCGCGGTCGCCCTTCACGACCTCGCCGTGCAGGCCGATGAGCCCGTCGAGGAGCAGATCCATGTCGGTGAAGCCGCGCAGCTGCTTGTACGAGGGGTCGTCCTGCGGCACCTTCACGTACATGTCGTCGAGCTTGTCGGCCGCCTCGCTGTCCGCGTCGCCGTCCGTCCCACTGTCGTCGCTCGGCGACGGCGAGGGCTTGTCGTCGTGCGCCCAGAAACCCGCGTCGGCCTTCAGATAGAGCGCCTCGCCGATCCGCAGCAGCTCGAAGGTGCTGTTCTTCGTCGTCACGGAGCCGCTCGCGCCGTCCTGCTTGAGCCGCATGTTCAGCTTGTACGTACCGCCCTTGCTGACCAGCGTCCCGGCCAGCCGCACCGACTTCGCCGCGTCCGCCGCCGACTGGGCCTTCTCCTCGATGGCCGTGGCGGAGAGCTTGCCGACCCCGTTCGTCCCCTCGTCCGGGTCCGCCGCGCAGCCGGCGAGCGTCGCCACCGTCAGCCCTGCGGAGAGCGCCATGGGCAGCACGGCCCTGCGGATACGCGATGGCGGAGGGAGAGCGGGCACCTGCGCTGCCTCTCGTGTCGGAGCGGGGGGAACGGAGCAGTCCGCAGCGTACCCGGGGTGGGAGCCGCCGCCGCAGGCAGCCGTACGGGCGCCCTGCCGGGGCGGTCTGGAACGGCACGGGCTAGCCTGAACCCGGCATACCTGAGCAATAACCCGAATCGTGCGGCATCGAGGAGGCGCGTGGCATGGTGGCAGGCGCCCCCCGGATCTTCGTCTCGCATCTCGCCGGTGTGCCCGTCTTCGACCCCAACGGCGACCAGGTCGGGCGGGTCAGCGATCTCGTCGTCATCCTCCGGGTCGGCCGCCGCCCGCCCCGGCTGCTCGGCATGGTCGTCGAGGTGCTGAGCCGTCGCCGCGTCTTCGTCCCCATGACCCGGATCACCGGCGTCGAGTCGGGCCAGGTGATCACCACGGGTGTGGTGAACATGCGGCGGTTCGAACAGCGCCCGACCGAGCGGCTCGTCCTGGGCGAACTGCTCGACCGGCGGGTGCGCCTGGTCGAGAGCGGCGAGGAGGTCACCGTCCTCGACGTGGCCATCCAGCAGCTTCCGGCGCGCCGCGACTGGGAGATCGACAAGGTCTTCGTACGGCGGGGCAAGGGCGGGGCGCTGCGCCGCAAGGGAGAGACGCTGACCGTCGAGTGGTCGGCGGTGACCGGCTTCTCCCTGGAGGAGGAGGGGCAGGGCGCCGAGAACCTGGTCGCCACCTTCGAGCGGCTGCGCCCGGCCGACCTCGCCAACGTGCTGCACCACCTCTCCCCCAAGCGGCGCGCCGAGGTCGCCGCCGCCCTCGACGACGACCGGCTCGCCGACGTCCTGGAGGAGCTGCCGGAGGACGACCAGATCGAGATCCTCGGCAAGCTGAAGGACGAGCGCGCCGCGGACGTCCTGGAGGCGATGGACCCCGACGACGCGGCCGACCTGCTCTCCGAGCTGCCCGAGGAGGACAAGGAGCGGCTGCTCACCCTGATGCGGCCGGACGACGCCGCCGACGTGCGCCGGCTCCTGGCGTACGAGGACCGGACCGCGGGCGGGCTGATGACCACGGAGCCGATCGTGCTGCGGCCCGACGCCACGGTCGCGGACGCCCTGGCCCGCGTACGGCAGCAGGACCTCTCCCCGGCGCTCGCGGCGCAGGTGTACGTGTGCCGGCCGCCGGACGAGACGCCGACGGGCAAGTACCTGGGCACGGTGCACTTCCAGCGGCTGCTGCGAGACCCGCCGTTCACGCTGGTCAGTTCGCTGGTCGACAGCGATCTGCCGCCGCTCTCCCCGGACACCCCGCTGCGCGCCGTCACCAGCTATCTGGCCGCGTACAACATGGTCGCCGCGCCGGTGGTGGACGAGAGCGGGTCGCTGCTCGGGGCGGTCACCGTCGACGACGTACTCGACCATCTGCTGCCGGAGGACTGGCGGGAGACGGAGTTCCACGAGGAGGAGCCCGAGCATGCCGGCTGAGCGCACGCAGGAACGGGAGAGGGAGCGGGAACGCGAGCGGGAGCGGTCCATGCCCCGTATCCGGCTCGATCTGCCGCGCGAGCGACGGGCCAGGCTGCTGCCGGAGTACGACCCCGAGGCGTTCGGGCGTATGTCGGAGCGGATCGCCCGCTTCCTGGGGACCGGGCGGTTCCTGGTCTGGATGACCCTGACGATCATCGTCTGGGTGCTGTGGAACGTGTTCGCACCGCCCGGGCTGAAGTTCGACGAGTACCCGTTCATCTTCCTGACCCTCGCCCTGTCGCTGCAGGCCTCGTACGCGGCGCCGCTGATCCTGCTCGCCCAGAACCGGCAGGACGACCGGGACCGCGTCAATCTCGAACAGGACCGCAAGCAGAACGAGCGGTCGATCGCGGACACCGAGTATCTGACCCGGGAGGTCGCGGCGCTGCGGATGGGTCTGGGCGAGGTGGCGACCCGCGACTGGATCCGTTCGGAGCTCCAGGACCTGATCAAGGAGATGGACGAGCGCAGGGACGGCCACCGCGAGCCCCGGGATCTATTCCCTCCGGGCGCCGATCACCGAAGTGACGTACCCGACCGCTGACGGGTCTTTCCGGGCCGGGTGGTCGGCGCCGTACCATCGTCCGTATGGCTACGGAAGACGCGGTGCGTGAAGCACTGGCGACGGTGAACGACCCCGAGATCAACAAACCGATCACCGAGCTCGGCATGGTCAAGTCGGTGGAGATCGGATCCGACGGCAGGGTCGCCGTCACGGTCTATCTCACCGTCTCCGGCTGTCCGATGCGGGACACGATCACCCAGCGCGTCACCGACGCCGTCTCCCGCGTGGAGGGTGTCACGGGCGTCGACGTCACGCTGGACGTGATGAGCGACGAGCAGCGCAAGGAGCTGGCCGCGGCGCTGCGCGGCACCACCGCCGAACGGGAGGTGCCCTTCGCCAAGCCCGGTTCGCTGACCCGCGTGTACGCGGTCGCCTCCGGCAAGGGCGGCGTCGGCAAGTCCTCCGTGACCGTCAACCTCGCCGCGGCGATGGCGGCCGACGGGCTGAAGGTCGGTGTCGTCGACGCCGACATCTACGGTCACTCGGTGCCGCGCATGCTGGGCGCGGACGGCCGTCCGACCCAGGTCGAGAACATGATCATGCCGCCGTCCGCGCACGGTGTGAAGGTCATCTCGATCGGCATGTTCACGCCGGGCAACACCCCGGTCGTGTGGCGCGGCCCGATGCTGCACCGCGCGCTCCAGCAGTTCCTCGCGGACGTGTACTGGGGCGACCTGGACGTCCTGCTGCTCGACCTGCCGCCGGGCACCGGCGACATCGCGATCTCGGTGGCCCAGCTGGTCCCCAACGCGGAGATCCTGGTCGTCACGACCCCGCAGCAGGCGGCGGCCGAGGTGGCCGAACGGGCCGGCTCGATCGCCGTGCAGACGCACCAGAAGATCGTCGGCGTCGTCGAGAACATGTCGGGCCTGCCGTGCCCGCACTGCGACGAGATGGTGGACGTCTTCGGCACCGGCGGCGGCCAGAAGGTCGCGGACGGCCTGACGAGGACCACGGGCGCGACGGTGCCGGTCCTCGGCTCGATCCCGATCGACGTCCGTCTGCGCGAGGGCGGCGACGAGGGCAGGCCGGTCGTCCTGACCGACCCCGACTCCCCGGCCGGCTCGGCGCTCCGCACCATCGCGGGCAAGCTCGGCGGCCGCGCGAGGGGCCTGTCGGGCATGAGTCTGGGCATCACTCCGCGCAACAAGTTCTGAGAACCCGCGCGACGAGGTCCGAGGACCCGCGCGACAAGGTCTGCGAACCCGCGCGACGAGTTCGAGAAAGGGCGCCGCTCGACGAGCGGCGCCCTTCTCCGTCCCCGGTCGCCGTCAGGCCTCGTAGGCGGCCAGGTCCCGCACGGCCGCGAAGCCGAGCCCGTACGCGCTCATCCCCCGTCCGTACGCGCCCAGGTGGACGCCTGCCCGGGTCTCGCCGGCCAGGACCCACCCGAACTCGGACTCGCGGTAGTGGAAGGGCATCGGCACCCCGTCCACGGGCAGCGACAGCGACGACCACTCCGGTCCCTGGAGGTCGTCGGCCAGCTCGAACGCCGTCTCCGTCTGCTGGTCCAGCCAGTCGTCCCGGAGCGCGTGGTCCAGCTGCGCCGGCCAGGTGTACGCGAGGAGCCCCGAGCCGGCCAGCCAGGCCGCGGAGGAGACCGTGGTGGCGTCCAGCACACCCGTACCGTCGCCCGAGCGCCGCACCGGGCTGGCGGCGACCGTCACGACCACCGCGAAGCGCTCCTTCTCGGCCCCGCTCGCGTCGGACTTTATGGACGGCTCGTCGCCGTGGCCCATCGACCCGTGCTGGACGGTCCCGTCCGCCGCCGTACCGACCTGCATCAGCCAGCGCGGTCCGGTGAACGCGTCGTCAAGGCCGTACCAGGTGAAGGGTGCCCTCAGATAGTCCTCGGCCGTGCGCCGGGCTGATGGCGATCCCTCCAGCCGACTCGTCGTCTCCATATCGGCCGCCTCCTCGTTCCGTCGTGTCCGCGTCGGCGGACAACAGATGGAGGATAGCCACCGGCTTGCACCAGGTTGTGTCAGGTCGCGTCGGAGTCGTACGGCGGGCGCTCGCCGGTGCCCGGCTTGTCCTGCTTCTTCTTGAGCAGATCGGGTGAGGCTCCCGCGGGGCCTTCGGCACCGGAGGCGCCCCCGACGACCACCGGAACGGACGCCGCGGCGATCTCCGGCTCACGGCCGTGCACGGCGTCGGCGACCTCGTTCATCTCCTTCTTGAGGTCGAAGCTGCTGCGCAGCTCCTTGAGCTCGTTGAAGTCCTCGTTGCCCTCCAGCTGCTTGCGCAGGAAGGTCTTCGGGTTGAGGTCCTCGAACTCGAAGTCCTTGAACTCCGGACCCAGCTCCGTGCGGATGTCCTGCTTGGCGCTCTCGGAGAAGTCGCGGACCTTGCGGATGAAGCGCGACACGTCCTGGATGACCTTCGGCAGCTTCTCCGGTCCGAAGATGAGCACGGCGAGGACCACGAGCGTCACGAGCTCGAGTATGCCTAGGTCGTTGAACACCTTGCTGCTCCTTCACGGGGTCCGGGGCCCGCTCCACGGTACCCGCCGAAACTGCCGGGCGGGTACCGTGCGGCGTCCCCCACATGGCGCTCAGGTGCCCTGCGAGGAACCGAGCGTCAACGTCTTGGTCTGCTCCTTGCCTCCGCGCAGCAGCGTCAGCTCCAGCTGGTCGCCGGGGCGGTGGGCGCGGATCTTCACGATCAGTTCCTCGCCGTTGTGGACGCGCTGGCCGTCGACCTTGGTGATGACGTCGCCCGGCCGGATGCCCGCCTTCGCGGCCGGACCGCCCGGGGTGACGGACGGCGAGCCGTCCTTGCCCTTCTCGCCGACGCGGGCGCCGTCGCCGGTGAACCGCATGTCGAGGCTGACGCCGATGACGGGGTGGGAGGCCTTGCCGTTGTTGATGAGCTCCTCGGCGACCCGCTTGCCCTGGTTGATCGGGATGGCGAAGCCGAGCCCGATGGAGCCGGACTGGGCGCCGCTGTCGCCGCCCGAGCCGTCACCGGCGGCGCGGATGGCGCTGTTGATGCCGATGACCCGGGCCTTGGAGTCGACCAGCGGGCCGCCCGAGTTGCCCGGGTTTATCGGGGCGTCGGTCTGCAGGGCGTCGACATAGCTGACGTCGCTGCCGTCGCCCTTCTCGCCGCCCGCCGTGATGGGGCGCTCCTTGGCGCTGATGATGCCGGAGGTGACGGTGTTCTGGAGGTCGAAGGGGGCGCCGATGGCGACGACCGGGTCGCCGACGCGGACGTTGTCGGAGTTGCCGAGCGGCAGGGGCTTGAGGCCCGAGACGCCGGTCACCTGGACCACGGCGAGGTCGTAGCCGCTGTCCTTGCCGACGAGCTTGGCGGCGGCGGTCTCCCCGCTGCTGAAGGTGACGGAGATGTCGCCGGGGGACGTGGCCGAGTCGACCACGTGGTGGTTGGTGAGGATGTGGCCCTTGGTGTCCAGGACGAAGCCGGTGCCGGTGCCGGAGGAACCGGCGCCGCTGACGTGGAGGGTGACCACGCTCGGCAGGGCGCTGGCGGCGATCCCGGCGACGCTCTCCGGGGCGCGGCCGGAGTCCTCGGGGCCTGCCTGGGGCAGCTCGACGGTGGTGAGGCCGCCGTTGCGCTCGACGTACGCGCCGACGGCGCCGCCGAGCACGCCGGTGGTCAGGGCGAGCACCAGGGCGCCGACCAGGCCGATGGCGCGGCGGCGCGGCTTGGCCGCGACAGCGGCGGGGGCGGGGTTTCCGGGCGAGCTCCAGGGGTCGTACTGCACCCACTGCCCGGCGGGCTGCGGCGGTATCGGCTGCGCCGGCGGTACGGGCGCCGGGGCGGCGGCCGGCATCGGCCGCTGCACGGGCGGCGCGGGCGCCCAGGGGCCGGGCCCGCCGTAGGGCGGGGTCCGGTACTCGTCGGGCTGGTGGAGCGGCTGGGGCTGAGCCTGGGCCTGTGCCGGAGCCTGCGGGTCGCTCTGCTGCGGTACGCGCGGGGCCGCGCCGGCCGTGACGTCGACCGCCGGGGCTTCGGCCTTCGCCGGAACCTCCGCCGACCGGGCGTCGGGCAGCGCCTGCGGGGCCTCCGGCGAAACCGACGGGGCTTCGGGTGCGCCCTGCGGGGTGGTGTCCGTCGATCCCGACCAGACCTCCGGTGCGGCCTGCGGAACCTCCGACAGGGCCTCCGGCGTGGACGGCGCAGGCCCCGGCGTCACCGACGGAACGTCAGAAGCCGGCGGCCGGACGTCCGGTGTCGTGAGCGGGGCGTCGAGCGCTGCCGTCCGGGCCTCCCGGCGCGAGTCCGGGATCTCCAGCGCGGCCGTCCTCGCCTCCGTGGCCGTTTCCGGGCCCTCCGGGGCCGTTTCCGGGCCCTCCGGGGCCGTGGGGGCGGCCAGGGTGAAGTCGCCCTGGTCGGCGGCCGCCGGCTCCGGTGTGTCGCCCGGACCTCGTCCGGGAGGACCCCCGACCGGTGGCGTGCTCGTAGGCCGGCTCCACCACTTCGGCTTGTGCCCGGTGGGCTTCCCGTCGTCCATGCTCTCCCCGCAACAGCTGACCTGTCCGCGCCCCTGCCTCGGGCGCCCCTGCCCTGGATTCAACCAGGTTCGGGCTCAGCGGTGTGCGGTGAGCGGGGTCGCCGACGGGCTCGGCGCGGTCCGGTGGGCCGTCGGCGGGGTGACCGTCGGGCCCGCGGTCGGGAACGGTCCGGGCGCGAAGGCCAGCCGCACGGCCGGTCCCGTCGGGCGTATGAACGGCGAGAGCGCGAGCAGCGACGGGGTGGGCGGCGCGTGGAGCTGCAGGGCCACCGGGGGTGTCTGCCCGCCGGGCTGGAAGGCGCCGGGCACCAGCGGGCCGGGCACGACGGTGCCGGGCGCCGAGGCGACCCCGGGCAGCGTGTTCCCGGTGTCCGCGACGGACCGCTCCGCGGAGCGCGTCCCGCGACCGGAGGCCGTGCCCGCGTTCGTACCCGTGCCCGTGCCCGTACCGGCGCCGCCGGACCGCAGCGGGGTCACGGTGTTCCCCTTGCCCTCGCCGCGCGCGCTCGTGTTCATGGACGCCTCCAGCGGCAGGGCGCCGCCGAGGGCGATGGCCGCGAAGGAGACCGCGCTGGCAGCCGCGATGCCGAAGCGCCGTCCGCGCCCGCCCCGGTCCTGGTCGGCGCGGGGGCCGACTTCGTGGATACGGAAGCCGGAGTGCGGGGAGACGGCCGCGGCGGTGGCGAAGCCGTCGGACTTCACCCCCGCGCTCCCGCCCGGTCCGCCGAGGCCGAAGAGGTCGTCGAAGGGTCCCCCCCGGCGCTCCTCACCCCCCGGATCACCCGGTCCTCCGGGCAGCCCTTGGAGGCGGGCGAGGAACCCTTCGGAGGGCGGCGGGGGCGCGGTGGAGGCGAAGACGCTCTTCAGCCTGCGCTGGGCGTCGGCCTCCGCCTTGCATTTGGCGCAGGTGGCGAGGTGGGCGAGGACCCGCTCGCGGGCGTCGTGCCCCAGTTCGCCGTCGACCAGTGCGGCGAGCCGGTCCCCGAGGTGGTGCTCCGCGGAGGTCGGGCCGACAGGACGTGTAGCGCTCACGCCGTCCCGCCCTCCCAGCCGACGGCGGCCAGCGCGCGCTCCGCCCGGGCCTCGGGCGAGCGGTGCTTCAGCGCCTTGCGCAGATGGGAACGGCCGCGGTGGATACGGCTGCGGACCGTTCCGAGCTTGACGCCGAGGGTGGCGGCGATCTCCTCGTAGGAGAGCCCTTCGATGTCGCAGAGGACGACCGCGGCGCGGAACTCGGGCGCGAGGGTGTCGAGGGCCTGCTGCACATCGGCGTCGAAGTGGGTGTCGTTGAACGCCTGCTGCGGCGACGGCTCCCGGCTGGGCAGCCGCTCGGCCGCGTCGTCGGCGAGCGCGTCGAAACGGATCCGCTGCTTGCGGCGGACCATGTCGAGGAAGAGGTTGGTGGTGATGCGGTGCAGCCAGCCCTCGAAGGTGCCCGGCGTGTACGTCGACAGCGAGCGGAAGACGCGGACGAAGACCTCCTGCGTCAGGTCCTCGGCGTCGTGCTGGTTGCCGGTCAGCCGGTAGGCGAGGCGATAGACGCGGCCACTGTGCGTGCTGACGATCTCCTCCCATGTGGGCGGAGTCCACGCCTGCGATTCCGCATCCGATGCGAAGGTCGCGGTGGTGGGTGCGGCGTCGGCGGTGTGGAAACGGTCAGCGGTGTCGGTCACGGATTTCGGCTCACCCGCCGACCTGAGAAGGCGCCGAAGCACTCCTCTCCGATCCACAGGCGCAGCCGCACCTCCCCTGTCGGCTCTGGTGGTGTCCAGTGGAGCCCCTACCATAGCCACCTCGCCCGTTAGCTCCGGATAAGAATCTTTACGCGAATTTGGGGACGGTCACCCGCTGCCCTCGCTCGCCTTCTCACCCTGTAGGAACGCCCGGTCCCATCTGCGGGTTCCCGCACGCAGCGGATACAGTCACCGTTGCGCCAACTACGGGGACAGGAGAGGGCCATTACCGCCAACCGGCAGACGAGCTGGGCGTTCGCCGACGCCTTTGTCGCCGAGGACGAAGCGCTGCGCTGGGCCCGTGAGCGGGCCCGGGAGGCAGGGCTGCCCTCGGTGTCACCGGGCACCGGCGCCGCTCTCCGTCTGCTCGCCGCCACGGCGGACGCGAAGGCGGTGGCGGAGATCGGTACGGGCACGGGCGTGTCCGGAATCTATCTGTTGCACGGCATGCGGCCGGACGGGGTACTGACCACCGTCGACCTGGAGCCGGAGCGCCAGCAGTTCGCGAAGACGGCGTTCCGGGCGGCCGGCTTCGCCGGGAACCGGGCGCGGTTCATCCCCGGCCGCGCCCTGGACGTACTCCCGCGGCTGGCGGACGGCGGATACGACCTCGTGTTCTGCGACGGTGACCGGCTGGAGTCCCTGGACTACCTCGCTGAATCGTTGCGCCTGCTGCGACCGGGGGGTCTGGTCTGCTTCGAGGGCGTCTTCTCGGACGGCCGCACGGTCGACTCGGCGGCCCAGCCGGCGGAGGTGCTGCGGGTGCGGGAGCTGCTGCGGGCGGTACGGGAGAGCCAGGAGCTGCTGCCGACCCTGCTGCCGGTGGGCGACGGCCTGCTGTGCGCGGTGCGCCGGGGACATCCCGCCGGATAGGCGGCTCCCGCGAGCCGGACGCGGCCCACAGTTCGCGCGCGGCGGGCGAGGTCCCGGAAACACCTCTGCCCCGGCGCGGTCGGAACCGTGCCGGGGCAGAGGCGGGAAATCCTGGCGTTGTCGCGTCAGCCGACTACCTGCTTCAGGGCGTCGCCGAGGGCTTCGGCCTCGTCCGGGGTCAGCTCGACGACAAGCCGACCGCCGCCTTCGAGCGGAACGCGCATGACGATGCCCCGCCCCTCCTTGGTCACCTCGAGCGGGCCGTCGCCCGTCCGCGGCTTCATGGCCGCCATGCTCGTTCCCCTTCCTGAAACCAGCTCATCTCAGCCGACGGCTCCTGTCGAGGAGCATGCGTCACCGGCGTCGAACACATTGCTTCCAGGTCATTATCCCGCATCAGAGGACCCGATGACCAACAGCGGGCTGCATCGCTTGCGCAACGCGCTCTCTCAAAACCACCTATTTCGGCGATCCGCCTGCGATACTTCGCCGCCACTTCACCGTCTGTCTTTGACGCAGGTCACATGTGCGCAGTGGGTGATCTCCGCCATGCTGGGGGTCCCTCCGGACTGGGGGAGGGTCGAGAAGTGAAGACGCGAAGGGAAGCCGTGATGGCCGACACCGTGCTGTACGAAGTGAGCGACGGGCTCGCCACGATCACGCTCAACCGGCCCGAGGCCATGAACGCGATGAACATCGAGGCGAAGGTCGCGCTGCGGGACGCGGTGGAGTCTGCCGCGGCGGACCCGGCCGTACGGGCGGTGCTGCTGACGGCGGCGGGCGACCGGGCGTTCTGCGTGGGCCAGGACCTGAAGGAGCACGTGGGCCTGCTGATGACGGACAAGGAGTCCGGGACCCAGGTCACCATGAACACGGTGCGGGACCACTACAACCCGATCGTGCGGGCCCTGACCGGCATGCGGAAGCCGGTGGTGGCCGGTGTGAACGGCGTCGCGGCGGGGGCGGGCCTCGGTTTCGCGCTGGCGGCGGACTACCGCGTGGTCGCGGACACGGCGGCGTTCAACACCTCGTTCGCGGGGGTCGCGCTCACGGCCGACTCGGGGGTGTCGTGGACGCTGCCGCGGCTGATCGGCGCGAGCCGCGCGGCGGACCTGCTGCTCTTCCCGCGCTCCCTCGGCGCGAAGGAGGCGTACGAGCTCGGCATCGTGAACAAGCTGGTCCCGGCGGACTCCCTCGCCGAGGAGGCCGCGAAGGTGGCCCGGAAGCTCGCCGAGGGGCCGACGGTGGCGTACGCGGCGCTGAAGGAGTCGCTGGCGTACGGGGCGGACCACTCGCTGGCGGAGGCCCTGGAGAAGGAGGACGAACTCCAGACGAGGGCGGGCGCGTCGGAGGACCACACGATCGCGGTGCAGGCGTTCATCGCCAAGGAGAAGCCGAAGTACCTGGGACGCTGACACGGACCGCCGCCGGGGGCGGGGGCTGCCCGCCCCCGCTCACAGGCCGCGGGCCACGCAGTCCTTCAGATGGTCGTCGACCAGGCCGCAGGCCTGCATCAGGGCGTAGGCCGTCGTCGGGCCGATGAAGCGCAGCCCGCGCTTCTTGAGCTCCTTCGACAGGGCCGCCGACTCGGGCGTGACCGCGGGGACGTCCGCCGTCGTCAGGGGGGCCGGGCGGCTCGCCGGGTCGGGGGCGTACGACCAGATCAGCGCGTCCAGTTCGCCCGGCGCCCACGCCGCGAGCACCTTGGCGTTGGCGAGGGTGGCGTCGACCTTGGCGCGGTTGCGGATGATCCCCTCGTCCAGGAGCAGCCGCTCGCGGTCCGCCTCGCCGAACTCCGCCACCGAGGCGATCTCGAAGCCGGCGAAGGCGCGCCGGAAACCCTCGCGGCGGCGCAGGATCGTGATCCAGGAGAGTCCGGACTGGAAGGCCTCCAGGCAGAGCCGCTCGAACAGCGCGTCGTCACCGCGGACCGGCCGCCCCCACTCCTCGTCGTGGTACGTGACGTAGTCCGGGGTCGACACTCCCCAGGGGCAGCGCAGCCGGCCGTCGGGGCCCGCGATCGCCTCACCGGTCATCGCGGCTCTCCTTCGTCCTCGGGGGCCGCGCCCGCGAGTCGGGTCTCCAGCTCCGCGATCCGCGCGTCCCGCTCCGCGAGCTCCGCGCCCAGCCGGCCGAGGACGTCGTCCACGTCCGCCATGCGGTAGCCCCGGGCCGCGACCGGGAGGCGGAGCGCCTCGATGTCGGCGCGGTCGACCGGGCGGGCCGCCGGGAGGGGGTCCACCAGCCGCTCCGGCGCCGCCTCGGGCAGCACCTCGCTGTCGCCGCCGACGACCGCAAGAGTGACCGCCGCGACGACCACGACCATCGCGATCAGCAAAAACCAGAACACCAGCGCGCGCCTCTCCGGAGGTGGAAAACGGTCCCGTGCCGATCGTGCCATGCGCCACCGACGGTTAGGGTCGCAGGCGAACGGACGCGAGGGAGGACATAAGGGATGCTGCGCTTGGGACGGCGTGAATTCGGGCCGCACGAGCCGGTGATCATGGCGATCGTGAACCGGACCCCGGACTCCTTCTACGACCGGGGCGCCACCTTCCGCGACGAGCCCGCTCTCGCCCGCGTCGAGCAGGCCGTGTCCGAGGGTGCCGCGATCATCGACATCGGCGGGGTGAAGGCCGGCCCCGGCGAGGAGGTGTCGGCCGAGGAGGAGGCGCGGCGCACGGTCGGTTTCGTCGCGGAGGTGCGGCGGCGGCATCCGGACGTCGTGATCAGCGTCGACACCTGGCGCGCCGATGTCGGCGAGGCGGTCTGCGCGGCCGGCGCGGACCTGCTCAACGACGCGTGGGGCGGGGTCGACCCGGGTCTCGCCGAGGTCGCCGCCCGGCACGGCGCCGGTCTCGTCTGCACCCACGCGGGCGGCGCGGAGCCGCGGACGCGCCCGCACCGGACCGAGTACGAGGACGTGATGGCCGACATCCTGCGGGTGACCGTGGGGCTGGCCGAGCGGGCGGTCGCGCTGGGTGTGCGCCGCGACGGGATCATGATCGACCCGGGGCACGATTTCGGGAAGAACACCCGTCACAGCCTGGAGGCGACCCGGCGGCTCGGCGAGATGACGGAGACGGGGTGGCCGGTGCTGGTGTCCCTGTCCAACAAGGACTTCGTCGGGGAGACGCTGGACCGGCCGGTGAAGGAGCGGGTGCTGGGGACGCTGGCGACGACGGCGGTCTCGGCGTGGCTGGGGGCGCGGGTGTACCGGGTGCACGAGGTCGCCGAGACGCGGCAGGTGCTCGACATGGTGGCGTCCATCGCGGGGCATCGCCCGCCGGCGGTGGCGCGCCGCGGGCTGGCGTAGGGCCTGTCCGGACCCGTCGGACAGGCCCCTCCGCCGGTCCCGCCTCTCACGGCGTGATCGGCGGGGCTCGTCCTACCGGCCCGTTTCCTTGGAGACGAGCGCCACCGCCTCGTTCACGTCGTCCGTCACGTGGAACAGCAGCAGGTCCCGCTCGGACGCCTTGCCGCCGGCCACTACCGAGTCGCGGAGCCAGTCGACGAGGCCCTTCCAGTACTCCGTACCGAAGAGCACGATCGGGAAGCGGGTCACCTTGCGGGTCTGGACGAGGGTCAGCGCCTCGAACAGCTCGTCGAGGGTGCCCAGGCCGCCGGGGAGGACCACGAAGCCCTGGGCGTACTTCACGAACATCGTCTTGCGGACGAAGAAGTAGCGGAAGTTCACGCCGATGTCGACGTGCGGGTTGAGTCCCTGCTCGAAGGGGAGCTCGATGCCGAGTCCCACGGAGACGCCCTTGGCCTCCCGCGCACCCTTGTTCGCGGCCTCCATCGCGCCGGGGCCGCCGCCCGTGATCACCGCGAAGCCGGCCTCGACCAGGGCGCGGCCGAGCCGGACGCCGGCTTCGTACTCGGGCGTTCCGGGGCGGGTTCTGGCCGAGCCGAAGACGCTGATGGCGCTGGGCAGTTCGGCCAGCGCGCCGAAGCCTTCGACGAATTCGGACTGGATGCGCATGACCCGCCAGGGGTCGGTGTGCACCCATTCCGAGTCGCCCTCGGTGTCCAGCAGACGCTGATCCGTGGTGCCGGGCTGGACCTGGTCCCTGCGCCGTAGCACGGGCCCCAGCCGCTGCTCCTCCGGCTTCCACGCTCCCTCGGGGACACCCATGGTCTGCTCCCTCCGCCGATCCACTGATCTTCTGGTTCGGTCAGGGTAGGTCCACAGACGTGACAAAAAGCGAAATCACGCCTGTCGGTCAGTGAGCCAGTCGCGGAGCCTCGCCTCGCAGTGGCGGATCCTGTCGACGACCACGTGCTCGTCGCGCTTGTGCGCGTACAGCGGGTCACCGGGGCCGTAGTTGACGGCGGGCACGCCGAGCGCGCTGAAGCGGGCGACGTCCGTCCAGCCGAACTTGGGCAGCGCGGTGCCGCCGACCGCCTCCATGAAGGCCGCCGCGGCCGGGTGGGAGAGTCCGGGCAGGGCGCCGCCGCTCTCGTCGTCGATCACGAACTCGGCGACCCCGCAGTCGGCGAAGACCTCGCGGACGTGCGCGACCGCCTCGGCCGGGGAGCGGTCGGGGGCGTAGCGGAAGTTGACGGTGACGGTGCAGGCGTCGGGGATGACGTTGTTGGCGACGCCGCCCTCGATCCGTACGGCGTTGAGGCCCTCGTGGTACTCCAGGCCGTCGATGAGCGGCTTGCGCGGCTCGTAGGCGGCGAGCCGGGCGAGGATGGGGGCGGCGGCGTGGATGGCGTTGGAGCCCATCCAGGAGCGCGCGGAGTGGGCGCGTTCGCCCTCGGTGCGCAGGAGGACCCGCAGGGTGCCCTGGCAGCCGCCCTCGACCTGGGCGTTGGAGCCTTCGAGCAGGATGGCGAAGTCGCCCTCCAGCCACTCGGGGTGCGCCTCGGCGACCTTCCCGAGGCCGTTGAGGTGGGCGGCGACCTCTTCGTTGTCGTAGAAGACGAAGGTGAGGTCGCGGTTGGGCTCGGGGACGGTGGCGGCGATGCGGAGCTGGACGGCGACGCCGGACTTCATGTCGGAGGTGCCGCAGCCCCACAGGACGCCGTTCTCGTCGAGCCGCGAGGGGACGTTGTCGGCGATCGGGACGGTGTCGATGTGGCCGGCGAGGATGACCCGCTCCGAGCGGCCGAGGCGGGTGCGGGCCACCACGTTGTTGCCGTACCGGTCGACGGTGAGGTGGGGAAGGGCGCGCAGGGCCTCCTCGATGGCGTCGGCGAGCGGCTTCTCGGTGCCGCTGACCGACGGGAAGTCGACGAGCGCGGCGGTGAGCGCCGGCCCGTCCAGTGCGAGGTCCAGGGGAGCGTTGTCAGCCATGTGCCGACCCTAACCCGGCCTCCAGTACGGTTGGCCCCGTGTCCCAGTCCGCCTCCTTCCCTGGCCGAAACCGCCCCTCCAGCCGCCGCGGCCGCCTTGCCAGATACACGGCCGCCTTCGCCGTGCTGCTGGGTCTGGTCGCCTATGTGGCCGTGCAGTACGTGACGGGTGGCAGGGGCGCCCCGCGGTGCAGTGTGGGCAGTGGTGAGAACACCTACGAGTTCACTCCGGAGCAGGCGTCGAACGCGGCCACCATCTCCGCCGTCGGCACGACCCGCGGCATGCCGGAGCGGGCGGTCACCATCGCTCTGGCGACGGCGCTCCAGGAGTCGGCGCTGCGCAACATCGAGTACGGCGACCGTGATTCGCTGGGGCTCTTCCAGCAGCGTCCCTCGCAGGGCTGGGGCACTCCCGAGCAGATCCTGGACCCGGTGTACTCCTCGGGGAAGTTCTACGCCGGTCTCGCCGAGGTCCCGGGCTATTCGCGGCTGCCGCTGACCGTGGCGGCGCAGAAGGTGCAGCGCAGCGGGTTCCCGCAGGCGTACGCGAAGCACGAGCCGGACGCGGCGCTGCTCGCGGCCGCGCTGACGGGCCGCTCGGGCGCGGCCCTTCGCTGTACGACGAGTCCGGCCGAGGAGGGGCTGCCGGGCGATCCGGCGAAGGTGGGTGCGGAGCTGGTGCGGGCCTTCGGGGCGAAGGTGGCCCCGAAGACGGGCGTGGGCGGCCCGCAGAGCGCGGGGGCGCGGGCAGGTGCGGCGCCGGCGGAGCTCGCGGTCCCGGTGCGGGCGGCGACGACCGGTTCGCAGGAGCGGCGGGGCTGGGAGCTGGCGCACTGGGCGGTGGCGCGGGCGGACTCGCTGCGGATAGCGGAGGTCGCGTACGCGGGCAAGGTCTGGCGTGCGGGCGATGTCTCGGGTGCGTGGATGACGGCCGCCGAGGCGGACCCCGGCTCGGGAAGCGTCCGAATTCGTCTCGCACAGTAGCCGCGCATCCGTACGGGAATTCACTCGACGGTGGCGGCGGTCGTGAACCCGGATCGGGAATTCTTTCCCGCTCCGACCTGCCCCTTCGACGGTCCAGCCGGACGGCGTAATTCCCTTGCGGGGCAAGGGAAGTGACGGTTCGGCACAGGCCGGGGCGATGACACGTTCGCCCATTTTCCTCCCACCCGACAATACGACGCATTGCCAACTCTTTACCTTCGGCCGCCGCAACCTCACCCTCCCCCGAACCGGTTGTCACTGCGTCCGAACGCCGGACACCGCAATGTCCTCTCCGTCGAAGGAGCACCATGTCCCTCCCCCTGACCCGTCGGATCGCCCGCGCCGCCCTCCTCGTCGCGGCCGGCGCAGCCCCCGTGGTCGGTGCGGCCGGCTCCGCAAGCGCCCTGGACCATGGCCTCGCGCCCACGGGCGCCCTCTCCGGCATCACCTCGGTCGACGGCGCCGCTGTCGGCGACACCGTCGAAGACGCCTCGCAGACCACCACGGGCCTCGCCGGCCAGACCGGCGGCAAGAAGGTCGGCAAGGCGGTCGGCAAGGCCGGCGAGACCGCCGCCCCTGTCGCGGGCAAGGCCGCCGAGACCGCCGGCCCTGTCGCGGGCAAGGCCACCGACGGCGCGGGCGAAGTCGTCGGCGGGGGCGTGCCGTCCCTGGGCGGCCTGCCGATCGGCGGCTGACCCGCCACAGCGCGGACGCGAAGGGCCCGGGGAGCACCGCCCCCCGGGCCCTTCGTCCGTCTCGGTCAGCCGAGGCGCTTGACCGCAGCCTCGACCCGCTCGTCGGTGGCGGTGAAGGCCACCCGGACGAACCGCTCCCCCGCCTCCCCGTAGAAGTCCCCCGGCGCCACCAGGACGCCGAGCTCCGCGAGATACGCCACCGTCTCCCAGCACGGCTCGTCCCGGGTCGCCCACAGATAGAGGCTGGCCTCGCTGTGCTCGATCCGGAAGCCGTGGGCCTCCAGGGCGGAGCGCAGGGCCGTGCGCCGGGCGGCGTAGCGCTCGCGCTGCTCGGCCACGTGCCGGTCGTCGCCGAGCGCGGCGACCGTGGCGGCCTGCACCGGGGCGGGCGTCATCATGCCGCCGTGCTTGCGGATCAGCAGCAGCTCGGCCAGGACGTCCGCGTCGCCCGCGACGAACGCGGCGCGGTAGCCGGCCAGGTTGGACCGCTTGGACAGCGAGTGGACGGCGACGATGCCCTCGTACGTGCCGCCGCAGACGTCGGGGTGCAGGACGGAGACCGGGTCCGCCTCCCAGCCCAGCTCCAGGTAGCACTCGTCGGAGAAGACGAGGATGCCGTGCTCGCGCGACCAGGCCACGATCCGGGTCAGCTCGTCCTTGCCGAGGACCTTGCCCGTGGGGTTGGACGGCGAGTTCAGCCAGAGCAGCTTCAGACCGGCCGGGTCCAGCTCCATCGGGTCGTCGTAGACGACCGGCTCGGCTCCGCAGAGCCGCGCGCCGACCTCGTACGTCGGGTAGGCGAGCCGCGGGTACGCCACCCGGTCCCCGGAACCGAGCCCGAGCTGGGTCGGCAGCCAGGCAACCAGCTCCTTCGAGCCGACCACCGGAAGGACGTTGCGGTGGGAGAAGCCGACCGCGCCCAGGCGCCGCTCGCACCAGCCCGTCAGCGCGTCACGCAGCTCGGTGGTCCCCCACACCGTGGGATAGCCGGGCGAGTCGGCCGCCGCGACCAGCGCCTGCCGGATCAGCTCCGGCACCGGGTCGACCGGGGTGCCCACGGACAGGTCCACGATGCCGTCCGGGTGGGCCGCCGCCGTCTTCTTGTACGGCTCCAGCTTGTCCCAGGGGAAGACGGGCAGGCGCGAAGAGACTGCGCTCACGAGTTGGCTCACTTCCTCGTACGTACGGAAAACGCGTCGGTCCCGTACAGCGGGCGAGGCCGTACGGGACCGAGGGCGGGTCGATCAGCCGTTCTGCGGCGGCAGAGCGGCGATGAAGGGGTGGTCACGCTCGATCAGGCCGAGCTTGGAGGCACCACCGGGCGAACCGAGCTCGTCGAAGAACTCGACGTTCGCCTTGTAGTAGTCCTTCCACTCCTCCGGGGTGTCGTCCTCGTAGAAGATGGCCTCGACCGGGCAGACCGGCTCACAAGCACCACAGTCGACGCATTCGTCCGGGTGGATGTACAAGGACCGGGAGCCCTCGTAGATGCAGTCGACGGGGCACTCCTCGATGCATGCCTTGTCCTTGACGTCGACACAAGGCTGCGCGATGACGTAGGTCACGCTGTCGTTCCTCCTCGGTAGGGCTGGTCTGCGCGGGAGCGCGGCGTCGTCGATGCCCGCCCCTAGTATCTCCGTTCTTGGGGACGATCCGAACAGGAGGGGCGGAGAACCTGTGGAATTCACCGGCGGAGGGCGCCTTGAAGTGCGCCTCACCCACGCTGACGTGGGAAAACGTGTCTCCGTTCGGTACGTGACGGACACCGGCGCACCGGGCGAGCGCTTCACCGACGCGGTCGGTGTTCTCACATCATGGGACGCGGGTGTGCTGCTGATCACACGCAGGACCGGTGAGGGTGTCCGGATCGCGGAATCCTCCCTGGTCGCGGGGAAGGTCGTGCCCGCCGCGCCGGCCCGCAGACGGGGTCCTGCGGCCTCCTTCGAGGAGCTGGCGCGGGTCACCGCGCGCGCGTGGCAGCCGGTGGAGAGCGAGCCGCTCGGGGAGTGGACGCTGCGTGCGGCGGGCGGATTCACCCGCCGGGCCAACTCGCTCCTTCCCCTCGGCGGCCCCGGCCTGCCGCTGGACGACGCCCTGGCGCGCGTGCGGGAGTGGTACGCCGTACGGGACCTGCCCGCGTACATCCAGACCGCGACCGGCGCCGAGGGCACCCAGGAGCTGCTCGGCGCGGAGCTGGAGCGGCGCGGCTGGCGGTCGGAGGTCGCGGCGGAGGTACGGATCGGCGGCCTCGCGCCGGTCGGCGACCTGGACGCGGACGTCTCCGCCGTCCGGCTGTCCCGCTCCCTGGACGGTTCCTGGCTCCGTCGCTACAACCGCTCGGGGGTGCCCGGCCCGCATGTGCTGAGCGTCCTCTCCAGCGGCCCGAGTGTGTGGTTCGCGTCCGTAGCGGGCACCGGAGACATACCGGCGGCGATCGGACGCTGTGTGGTGGACGGCCGCTGGGCCGGGTTCATGGCCGTGGAGGTCGACCCGGCGCACCGACGGCAGGGGCTCGCCACGGCCGTCATGGCGGCGCTCGCCCGCCGGGCGCTCGACGAGGGCGCCTCGGCGGCCTGGCTCCAGGTGGAGGCCGACAACGGCGGAGCGCGGGCGATGTACGAGGCCATGGGCTTCGCGGTCCACCACCACTACCACCACTACCGAGCGGCGGAAGAGTGAGCGACTGGCGGCAGGAGTTCGCGGAGGAGGCCCGGGCGCGGCGGCCGGACCTCGCGCGGCTCTGCCTGCTGATCGGCGCGGTGGCCGACCCGGCGGTGACCCGGGCGGACCTCGACGCGGCGGAGATCGAACTCGACCGGCTGGCCGGCGAGCTGCCGTACGGCACCCGGGAGGCGGCGGACTGGGTGACGGCGCTCGCCCGGCTGCTCGGCGGCCGGTACGGCTTCCAGGGCACCCCGGCCGACTACGAGCGTCTGGAGTCCTCGCTGCTGCACGAGGTACTGCGACGCCGGCGGGGTCTGCCGATCCTGCTGTCCGTCGTATGGATGGAGGTCGCCCGCCGGGCGGGCGCGCCGGTGTACGGCCTCGGGCTGCCGGGCCATTTCGTGGTGGGCTTCGGCGACCCGGCGGAGCAGGTCTTCGCGGACCCCTTCGCGGGGGGCCGGGCGATGACGGGCGTGGACGCGGAGCTCCTGGTGGCGGGGGCGACGGGCGCGCCGCTGGAACCGTCGATGCTGCGCCCGGCGACCCCGCTGGACATCGTCCTGCGCATCCTGAACAACATCCGCGCCTGGGCGGCCCCGCGCCCGGAGCGCTCCGGAGTCGCCCTGTGGGCGGTGGAGCTCTCGCTGATGCTGCCCTCGCATCCGGCGCGGCTGCGCTACGAGCACGCGGAGCTGCTGGTCCAGCGGGGCGAGTTCCTCGCGGGGGCGGCGGAGATGGAGGCGTACGCCTCGGTGGTCGACGCGATCGAACCGAGCGCGGCGGCCTCGATCCGCCAGCGGGCGGCGGCGGCCCGGGCCCTGCTGAACTGACCCCCTGGGGTGCTAGGTTGCGCGCTGTACCTGATCACCACGAGGGGGAGCGCGTGAGCACGGAGCAGAACGGTGGCACCAGCCGCAGAAGCGTCCTGACGGCAGGCCTGCTTGTGGCGGCCGGAACGCCGCTGCTGAGCAGCCTGGCGACGGGCACCGCCCATGCCACGGGCGCGAACGACCGCTTCGAGTCCAACACCGACCTCTACCGACACTTCCAGGGGACGGCCGACACCGCCGACGGCGAGGGCTACGACTTCGCCCGCCGCTACCGGCGCCACGAGCTGCTCGACTCCGAGAAGGCCACGACGGGGCCGTCGGCGCTGACGACGATCCTCGCGATCCACGGCGGCGGCATCGAGATCGGCACGAGCGAGCTGTGCCTGGGCGTCGCCGGTTACAACCCGGACCCGACCCCGAAGCCCGAGGACGGCCCGCTCCTCTTCCCCGGCGAGCCGCTGTACGACTACTGGATGTTCGAGGGCATGCGGTCGTCCGGCCAGACCTACCCGGACGGCTCGCCCAAGACCAACGGCGAGCTGCATGTGACGTCCATCCACTGCGACGACCACGTGGCGCTCTCCATGACGGCCGGCAGCCTCAACACCGTGAGCCTGCACGGCTGTACCTGGGAGAACGCCAACCCGGGCAAGGTGTGGAGCGGCCAGAACCGCGAGGGCGTGGTCATCGGCGGCCGGAGCACAGCACTGAGGCAGCGGCTCACCCACCATCTGAGCCCGCACTTCGCGATCTTCCCCGGCGACGGCGATGTCGACGGCACGGCCACCGCGAACATCTGCAACCGCACGATGCTCGGCGAGGGCGCCCAGCTGGAGCTGACCACGGAGCTCCGTAAGAGCCTGTTCGTCGACTCGTCGAGCGCGAGCAAGCGCGCGGAGACGTGGAACGCCCGTTTCAGGCTCTTCGCCGCCGCGTGCCGCTCGGCCATCGCGGACGTGGAGGCCACCCAGCGGGCCGCCCGCCTGCTCTGACCGTGTCCCGGCCGCCCCGTGGACGCCCACGCCGACCGCCGGGGGTTCAGCGGAGGCCGCCCGCCTTGACCGCGTCGACGAAGGGCGCCCAGGCGGCGGGGGCGAAGACGACGGCGGGGCCGGTGGGGTTCTTGGAGTCGCGGACGGGGACGTGGGCGGTGCAGGCGTCGTTGACTTCGAGGCACTCGCCGCTGCTGCCGCCGCTGTAGGAGGACTTCCGCCAGGCGGCGTAGGCGTCGCTGACTTCGAGGCAGTCGCCGCTGTTGCCGCCACTGTAGGAGGACTTGCGCCAGGCAGAGAGGACCGAGGCGTCAGGGATGGTGGACTTGCCGTGCTGCATGCTCGTATTCCTCCGCGACGGACCTGATCAGCGCAAGTGACTCGCGATGTGAGAGCGCGTCACCCAGAGCGTGATCGTAAGCCACCTGACATTCCCGTACCACGGGCAGAGCCTCCCAGATCCGGCCGGACTTGAGTCCCTCCACGTACGCGATCGGCGGCTGGTCCTCGAACCACATGAGTTTGACCTCACCTTCAAGCATCGCGTGATAGCCAACCGCGAACGGCAGAACGTGCACGCGGATGCGGCGGCTCTCCCCCAGTCGCACAATGTGACGCAGCTGCTCGCACATCACCTCCGCCCCGCCCACCGGACGTCGCAGCACCGCTTCGTCCAGCATGATCCACACCACCGGGGAGTCGAAGTTGTCGAGGATCCGGGCTCGCGCCAGCCTAGTGACGAGAAGCCGGTCACGCTCCTCGTCACTCTTGGGCGAGGAACCCGAGGTCAAGACCTCCCTCGCGTAAGCCTCCGTCTGGAGAATCCCTGGCACCAGCTTCGGGGCGTACTCGCGAATCACCGTCGCCTCCCCCTCGAACTCCAGCGCCTCCGCGAAGTGCTCCGCCACCGCCTTCCCGTCCAGCGTCGGCAGGAACCGTTCGAAGAATCCCCCCGTCACCAGCACCTGATCCAGCCGTCTCGCGTCGTTGACGTCCGGGCGGCGTCTGCCCGCCTCCATGTGTGCCAGGTGTGTCCGCGAGATGATCGTCTGTTCGCTCAACTGTTCCTGTGTCAGGCCCGCCGCCTCCCGTCGGCGTTTCAGCTCTTCACCATATTTACGACGGGACTCCGGATTGTCCTCGATTGCCATGATCCAACTCCCCCACGTGCCGGTCGTGTTGTCACGTGAAAACCCCTACCGAGCGTAACGTGATCCACGCCACTGTGTGACCAGATCGACACACAGAGCGAAAGGCTCGCAATGAACTCCCCTCACGGCCCGGGCGCCTTCGTCGCCCACACGGGCACCGACGTCTACGGCCCCGGCAAGGTCATCGGCGTGGACGGCGTGCACCGGCGGGTGCGCTTCGTGCACTTCGTCGCGACGATCCGCGCCGCCGACCTACGCCCCGCGACGCCCAGCGAGACCCAGGAGATCCAGGACTGGCTGCGGGCGAAGAAGCAGCGGTACGGGGGCGAGTGGTGATGACGCTCCGCGTGTCGCGGGACGGTGGAAGGACCTGGTCCGCGCCGAAGACGTACGTGCCCCGGCGCGGGGCGGTGCCGAGCCAGTCGGCGCTGCGCTATCCGCCGTGCGCGTGCCTCCGGTGCGTGCGCCGGGAGGAGCGGGCCTCCGCCGTGCCCAGGCCCTGATCCACCCCATGTCGTGCGACAAGGGCGAGGGCCCCCGTCCGGACTGTCCGGACGAGGGCCCTCGTACAGCGTGCTGCCTACCGCTACCTCGGCGTCAGGGCGTCAGCCCTGGCCGTCCAGGTCGATGACCTTCGTGCGCTCGGCGGGGGTCTTGCCCAGCAGGGCGTCGCGCATCGCGAAGGCGACGTCGTCGGCGGTGACCTGGTGCTTCTTGCCGTCTCCCTTGGTGATCATGATGCCGTCGAAGACGCCGTCGAGAAGCTCCTCGATGGCCGCCTTGTTGTAGACCTCGACCAGGCGGCCGTCGACCGGCTTCATGGAGAGGATCTTCGGCAGGGACCTCGCCGGACCGAACTGGATCTGCTTCGAGCCGGCTTTGATCGTGATCAGGTCGGACATGGCGGGCTTGGCGAAGGTGTTCATCGCCCGGTCCAGCTCGGCCTTGGTGATGGTGGGCTCGCGGGTCACGACGGGGAGTTCGACGGTGTTCGTCTTGCCCGTCTGGACCTGGGCGCGGTACGCGTCCTTGACGGAGATCATGGAACGCATCACGTCCAGGCCCTTGCCGGGCTTGCCCTCCACGGCGGTGACCTTGCCGGGCGAGAACTTGATCGTGCCCTCGGTCGCGGAGCCGGACGCGCCGGCCACGTCCTTCAGGGCCACGCTCAGCTTCTCCTCGTCCACCGGGAGCACCGGCTGGGCGACGCGCTCGCCGCCGAAGAGGGTGCTGATCACGGAGACGGGGTTGTAGTCGCTGCCCGCCGCGCCCCGGACGGTCGCCTGGCTGTCGAGGGAGAGGCCGGCCTTGTCCGGCGCCAGCTCGACCTTCTTGCCGTCGACGCTGAGCTGGAGGGGGGTGGCGGCGCGCTTGCCGAGGGCCGCCTCCAGCTTGTTGACGGCCTCCTCCTTCGTACCGCCGCCGATGTCCACGCCGAGGACGGTGGTGCCCTTCGGGACGTCGGAGTGGTTGAGGAGCAGGCCGGCGCCGTAGGCGACACCGGCGAGGCCGATCACGCCGAAGGCGAGGAGGGGGAGCTTGGAGCGGCCCTTCTTCGCCGGGGCCGAGGAGGAGGACGGCGAGGACGAGGAGGGGCGTGCGGGTGCCGGCCTGCCGGAGGAGGCGACCTCCGGGGTGGAGAACCCTTCGTCGCCGCCCCGGGGGGCGTGCGGGCCCGGCGGGACGACGGGGATGCCGCTGGTGAGGGTGTCGCCGGAGATGTGGCCGCCGTGGCCGCCGTCGGCCGGCGGTCCCGGCGCGTGGGGGGTGACCGGGCCGGGGTTCTGCGGGGTCAGGACCGCGGTGTCGTCGGACATCTGCGGCACCGCGCCGAAGGGGTTGGGGGCCAGCGGGTTCGGTGCCAGCGGGTTGTGGGCCGGCGGGTTCGGGGCCAGCGGGTTGCCGCCCACGGAGCTGTCGCCGGTGACGGGGCCTGTCGTCGGGCCGCTGGGCGGCTGCGGGGCCGTGCCGTACGCGGCGTCGTCGTCCAGGGGCGGGGTCGTGAGGAACATCGGCGTACCGCCGGCAGGGGTGGCCGAGATCGAGGCGCCGCCGACCGTCGGGATACCGCCGGTCGCGGGCCCGGCGAAACCGGAACCGCGCGGGCCGCCGACGGGCTTGCCCGGCTGCCCGGGCGTCCCCGGCCCGGAGGGGCGAGGAGCACTCGCGCCCGGACGCGGGCCCGGGCCGCCCGCGCCGCCTGTCACCGCGGCACCCGCGCCCATGCCGGACGGAGCCGACGGACCGGAACGACCCGACGGACCAGACGGACCCGAGGGGGCGGCCGAACCCGAGGGAGCGGCCGGAGCGCTCGGGGCAGCCGGGGCGGCGGGCGTCGCCGGCTTGCGCGGGGCGAACCAGGCGCTGGTCTTCTCCTCCGTCTTCGGCCGCTCCGGCCTCGCCGCCTCCGCCGGGGCGGGGGCGGGCGACGGCTCGGGCGCCGGGGCGGGCACCGCGGCCGCGACCTGCGAGCCCCCCTCCGCCGACGCGTCCGAGGCCGAGCCCGAGCCCGAGCCCGAGGCCGAGTCGGCGACGGTCTTGCGCACGACCACGGGCGGGATCGGACGCGAACCCGGAATGTTGATCCGGATCCGGGTCGTCAGCGTCGTCTCGGTCTTCGGCTCCTCCGGCCGCGTCCGCGCGGGCGGAGCGGCCGTCTCCTCCGCCGCGTCCTGCGTGGGGTGGAGCGACGGATACTGGCGGGTTCCGTACGGCGGTGTACCCGAGGGGTACGCGGCTCCACCGCGCCCCTGGGCGCCGGAGGACGAACTGTCAGTCTCTCGACCAGTTTCACGACTCAAAGCAGGATCTCCCGGTTGGCTCCGCCGCCCGCTCTTGCTGATGCTCGTATACCCGGGCGGTTCGGCGGCGCGCACCACCATACTGTCCGCCGCCGCCCGGTATCGGACGGCCGTGCAATGTGCGACGGGCATTCCGGCCGAAGTCCGGGCAGCCTTCCGCCCAAGTCGGGCTGCTCACGGGGTAGGTCGGGGCAGCTTCACCATCGTGGCGCACATCACAGCGAGGGCCATGCCGCCCAGGAGATAGATCATCTCCGAGAGCCCTCCGGTGAAGACGCCGTCGCCTTCCGGCCGTCCGAAACTCAGCAGCACGACGGCGAGGAGCCAGCCCGCGCCGGGGACCACGACGCCGAGTTGTGTCTCGGTGGCGCGGAGCCCGCCGTAGAACACGCCCGCGGCGCCGAGCAGGGCGAGGAGCAACCCGCCGGGGAACCAGGCGCTTTGGACGAGGGAGCCCGCCGCCGCGACCAGTACCCCGAGCACGAAGAGGACTACGTACCAGACCACGCGGCCGTTCACACGCCCGTTCATTCGCTCACTCCCGCGAACAGGTCGTCCTCGCGCACGCCCTCGGGTGCGCCGGGCGTACCCACCACCAATTGGTAGTACTCCGTGGTGAAGATCGGCTGACCGAGGTTGTTGGACAGGGCGAAGAAGGGGCCGTCCACGGCGATCTGTGTGGCATGGGCGCGCATCGCGGCGGTCTTGCGGGCCGCGTGGACGGTGCCACCGTCGATCTCGGCGGTGATGAGCGCGTCGTCGACCACGCCGGGGAGGTCGTCGATGTCCGCGATGCCGGGGAAGTCCGCGCCCTCGGCGCGCAGCCGGGCGAAGCCGGCCTCGGCGACGGAGCGCGGGATCCGGTTCCAGTAGATCTTGGCGATCCGGTGGGCGGGGCCGAGGCCGGGGCGGTAGGCGTCGTCCGCGGCGAGTTCGGCGGCGCGCATGGCGACGCGGTGGGCCTGGATGTGGTCGGGGTGGCCGTAGCCGCCGTCGGGGTCGTAGGTGACAAGGACCTGCGGACGGGTCTCTCGGATGACCTCGACGAGGTAGGGGGCGGCGTCGTCGACGGCCGTGTTCCAGAAGGCGACCTCGCGCCGGTTCTGCTCGACGCCCATCATCCCGGAGTCGCGGAAGCGGCCGGGGCCCCCGAGGAAGCGGTGGTCGGTGACGCCCAGCTCCTTCATCGCGGCGGCGAGTTCGCCGACGCGGTGGTCGCCGAGCCGGTCCTCCCGGTCGGGCGCGAGATGGGCGAGGCCGGGCGGGATGACCTCGCCCTCCTCGCCGAGGGTGCAGGTAACCAGGGTGACCTGGGCGCCCTCGGACGCGTACCTGGCCATGGTGGCGCCGTTGTTGATCGACTCGTCGTCGGGGTGCGCGTGCACCAGGAGCAGACGACGGGCTGGGAGATCCGTCATGGCCCCACCCTACGAGGCGGGGCCGGTGACCTGCGCGAGGCTCAGACTTCGAGACCGCCGGTGCTCAGAACTTGAGACCGCCGATCATGCCCGCGACGTTCGTGGTGAGCGTACTGATGGACGGGGCGATGGACGAGCTCGCCAGGTAGAAACCGAGGAGCGCGCAGACCGCCGCATGTCCCGCCTTCAGCCCGGATTTCCGGATCAGGAGGAAGACGACGATCGCCAGCAGCACCACCGCCGAAATCGAGAGTGCCACGGCGGTTCACCTCCACACTTCTTCGGTCGGATATTCGGACGGGCAAGTCGGCGAGCATGTGCCAGGAGTTCCTTACCCACCTAGCGCTACGGATCATAACTATGTGTGGCTCCGTATCCATGGTGTACGGGGGCATAGGGGGGCGCACAGCGCTAGGTTCGGAAGTATGACCTCGCGACAGCAGCAGTCGGATCCGCGCCCGTCCCCGCGCTCGTCCCCCCTCTCGCCGCCGCTCTCGTTTCCGCGCCAGTACGCCCGGACTCAGCGCTTCACCCTGGGCGTTCCGCGTGGCTTCACGGTGTCTCCCGACGGTGAACGTGTGGTGTTCGTCCGTTCCGGTTCGGGTACGGACCGGTCGCACAAGCTGTGGGTGCTGGATCTCGCCGGGCCGGCGGGTGAGCCGCGGGAGCGGGTCGCGGCCGATCCCGGGACGCTGCTCGCGGGACGGGCCGAGGAGTTGTCGGCGGAGGAGCGGGCGCGGCGGGAGCGGAGCCGTGAGGGCTCGGGCGGGATCGTCTCCTACGCGGTGGACGCGACGGTGGAGTTGGCGGCCTTCCCGCTGTCGGGGCGCTTGTACGCGGCGGAGTTGAGGGCGGGGACGGCGCGGGAACTGACGGTTCCGGGGCCGGTGATCGATCCGCGGCCCTCGCCGGACGGGCGGCACATCGCGTACGTGGCACGGGGCGCGCTGCGGGTGACGGGCGCGGACGGGCAGGGGGACAGGGCGCTCGCGGAGCCGGAGGACGCGCATACGACGTACGGCCTCGCGGAGTTCGTGGCGGCCGAGGAGATGGGGCGCGGGCGCGGTTACTGGTGGTCTCCGGACTCGGACCGGCTCCTGGTGGCGCGGGCGCACGACCGGCCGGTGCGCCGGTGGTGGATCTCGGATCCGGCCCATCCGGACCGGGAGCCGCAGGCGGTGGCCTATCCGGCGGCGGGGACGCCGAACGCGGAGGTGCGGCTGTATCTGGTGGATCTGGGCGGGGAGCGTACGGAGGTCGGCTGGGACCGGGAGCGGTATCCGTATCTGGCCCGGGTGCACTGGTCGGCGGACGGGGCTCCGCTGCTGCTCGTCCAGGCCCGGGACCAGCGTAAGCAGCTCCATCTGGCGGTGGACACGGAGACCGGGGCGACGCGGACGGTGCGGGTGGAGGAGGACCGGGACTGGTTGGAGCTGCTGCCCGGCGTGCCGGCCTGGTCTGCCGACGGGCGGCTGGTCCGGATCGCGGACGAGGGTAGGGACGGAGGCACCTCCGCCGGACACAGGGCGAGGGTGCTGGTGGTCGGGGACCGGGCGCTGACCGGGGCCGAGCTCCATGTGCGGGCGGTCCTGGACATCGGCGAGGACGACGTGCTCGTGTCGGCGTCGGCGGGTGCGCGGGCGGCGGAGCCGGAGATCGGCGAGATCCATGTGTACCGGGTGAACGAGCGGGGCGTGGAGCGGGTCTCCGAGGGGGTGGGGGTGCACGCGGCGGTGCGTTCCGGTGCGGTCACGGTGCTGGTCTCGGCCCGTCCGGACGTTCCGGGGAGCGTGGCGCGGGTGCTGCGGGACGGCCGGCAGGTGGCGGTGGTCGCCTCGTACGCGGAGTCTCCGGTGCTGTCCGCGCGGGTCCGTCTGCTGGCGGGGGGCGCACGGCGGATTCCGTGCGCCGTCCTGCTTCCGGAGGGGTACCGGGAAGGTGACGGACCCCTGCCCGTACTGATGGATCCGTACGGCGGGCCGCACGGGCAGCGCGTGGTCGCCGGGCACCATGCGCATCTGACGTCGCAGTGGTTCGCCGACCAGGGGTTCGCGGTGATCGTGGCCGACGGGCGGGGCACGCCGGGCCGCTCTCCGGCGTGGGAGAAGGCGATCAGGAACGATCTGACATCGACCCTGGACGATCAGGTCGAGGCGCTGCACGCGCTGGCGGAGGAGTTCCCGCTGGACCTCGGGCGGGTGGCCATCCGGGGCTGGTCGTACGGCGGTTATCTCGCCGCGCTGGGGGTGCTGCGGCGGCCGGACGTCTTCCACGCGGGGATCGCGGGGGCGCCGGTGACCGACATGCGGCTGTACGACACCCATTACACCGAGCGGTATCTGGGGATGCCGCAGGACAGTCCGGAGGTGTACGCGGCGAACTCGCTGGTCACGGATGAGGGGCTGACGGCGCCGGAGAACCCGGCGCGGCCGCTGATGATCGTCCACGGGATGGCGGACGACAACGTGGTGGTGGCCCACACCCTGCGGCTGTCGTCGGCGCTGCTGGCGGCGGGCCGGCCGCACGAGGTGCTGCCGCTGACGGGCGTGACCCATATGACGCCGCAGGAACAGGTGGCGGAGAACCTGCTGCTGCTCCAGGTGGACTTCCTGAAGCGGTCGTTGGGGATGAGCTAGCCGGATGGGCTGGACACCCGGGGGGCGTCACCAGCCGGGCGGGCGCGGGGACGGCGGGGCGGGCGGCGGGACCGGGAGGGACGGCGGGGGCGGGGTGACATGGGGTTCGCCCCGGCCGGCCAGGACGGCGAGCACGGCGGCCCCGGCCAGCAGGTAGAACACGGCCGTGAGCTGGGAGAGTTGCTCGCCCCCGGCGAGGCGGGAGATCCGGTCGAGGACGTCGTACCGGACGGCCAGGGCGAGACCCATGGCGCCCGAGCCGCACAGCAGGACGCCGGTGATCAGACCCAGCGGGCGGGAGTAGGGGGACCGGGCGAAGGCGCCGGCCGCGGCGGTGAGGGCGAGCAGGACGAGAACGGCGCTGAGCCAGCCGGGCGGGGGTGCGAGCAGCGGCGCGAGGACCGAGCGTCCGCCGGTGAACCGGTCGACGCTGATCTCGACGGGGAGTTCGAGCGCCAGGTGGACCTCCCAGGCGGCACGGACGAGGGCGGCGAGCAGCAGCAGGACACCGGCGGCGACGGCTGGACCGGGGCGGGGCCGGGCCGGGAGCGGCGCGCGGAGTGTGTCGGCAGGGTGCCGGCCGACGGCGGCGGTGACGAGGAGACCGGCGGCGAGCCCGAGGTCGAGGAGCGTGGTGACCAGGGCGGCGTTGCCTGCGCCGGTGGCCCACAGGCCGGGCAGTCGTACGGCGAGGGTGACGGACCCGGCGGCGGCGAAGGCGGGCGCGGCGAGCGGGGAGCGCGGGGCGGCGACGGCGGTGGCGGCGTAGACACCGATCAGCACGGGGTCGAGCCCGGAGGTGGCCGACCGCTCCCGCAGCGGCAGCCGGTGGTCGCCGGCCCAGTACCAGGCGAGGTCGCCGGGCGAGCCGGTGAGGACGGCGAGGTCCCGCAGTATCCAGCCGGCGGTGATGAGGGCGAGCGCGACGCAGAGAGCGGCTCCGGTGAGACGTGCTGCGCGGGTCACTGTCACGAGGCCGATACTCACAGTGGCGACGCACCGAAACAAGAGGTTCCGCTTGGAGGTGCACAGACTCCCTGGCGAGTGAGCCGAAGGGGCGCGCGGGCGTCGAAAGGGAGAACGCGCGCAGGCCGCGAGGAACGAGCGGGCGAGCACGAGCGAGTGTCGACGCACGCACAAAGCGCCCCGGAGGGGAACCGAGCCCAAAAAGTAGGGGGCGGCGGCCGGCCGGGGCGCATCAGGCGTCCCGGCCGGCCTACGGCACCCGCACGGCCGTACGCTGCCCAGTCTGGCGCGTTCGTATATCGGACCCGGGTCGGTGAAGTTGCTTGCCTGTTAAGCGATCTGACGGCCGCTACCCCGGCTCGTCCTCCGTCGGCACCACGTGCTTCTCCTCCGCGAAGTGGCAGGCCGAGTCGTGTCTCGCCGGGGAGTCGGTCAGCCGGAATTCCGCCGGGACGGCGAGCGCCGGCACCTCCAGGGCGCAGCGTTCCTGTGCCTTCCAGCAGCGGGTGCGGAAGCGGCAGCCGGAGGGGATGTTGGCCGGGGAGGGGACGTCTCCGGTGAGGATGATGCGTTCGCGGTGGGCCCGGGCCTCGGGGTCGGGGACGGGGACGGCGGAGAGCAGGGCCTGGGTGTAGGGGTGGGTGGGGTGGTCGTAGATCTCGGCGTCGGTGCCGATCTCGACGATCCGGCCGAGGTACATGACGCCGACCCGGTCGGAGATGTGCCGCACGATGGACAGGTCGTGGGCGATGAAGACGTACGACAGCTTGAATTCGGTCTGGAGGCGTTCCAGGAGGTTGACGACCTGGGCCTGGACGGAGACGTCGAGGGCCGAGACCGGTTCGTCGGCGACGATGATCTCGGGCTGGAGCGCGAGGCCCCGGGCGATGCCGATGCGCTGGCGCTGGCCGCCGGAGAACTGGTGCGGATAGCGGTTGATGTACTCCGGGTTGAGGCCGACGACGTCCAGGAGGTCCTGGACCTTCTGGCGCCGGGAGCCTTTGGGGGCGACCTCGGGGTGGATCTCGTACGGCTCTCCGATGATGTCGCCGACGGTCATCCGGGGGTTGAGCGAGGTGTACGGGTCCTGGAAGACCATCTGGATGTTGCGGCGGACCGCCCGTAGGGCCTTGGCGGACATCTTGGTGATGTCCTCGCCCTTGTACGAGATGGTGCCGGACGTCGGGCGCTCCAGGTTGACCAGCAGCTTGGCCACGGTCGACTTGCCGCAGCCGGACTCGCCGACGATGCCGAGGGTCTCGCCCGCCGCGAGGTCGAAGGAGACGCCGTCGACGGCCTTGACGACGCCGATCTGCTTCTTGAGCACGATGCCCTGGGTGAGGGGGTAGTGCTTGTGCAGGTCGCGGACCCGGAGGATGGCCTCGCCGCCCCGGAGGCTGGCCTCACCGCGAGCCTCAGGAGCCTCACCGCGAGCCTCACGAGCCTCAGCCATGGAGGCACTCCTTCCAGTAGTGGCAAGCGCTGGTGCGCGGCACCGGGGACTCGGTCACCTCGTAGAGCGGCGGCACGTCGGTGCGGCAGCGGTCCTGGGCGAGGGGGCAGCGGGGGTTGAAGGCGCAGCCGGGCGGGATGGCGAGGAGGTTGGGGGGCAGGCCCTTGATCGCGTACAGCTCCGAGCCCTTCTGGTCCAGGCGCGGGATCGATTCGAGCAGGCCCTTGGTGTAGGGGTGGGCGGGGGCCTTGTAGATCTCGTGGACGGGGGCGTGCTCGACGATGCGGCCCGCGTACATGACGGCGATCTTGTCGGCGACGTCGGCGACGACGCCGAGGTCGTGGGTGATGAGGATGAGCCCCATCCTGAGCTCGCGCTGGAGTTCGGCGAGGAGGTCCATGACCTGGGCCTGGACGGTGACGTCGAGGGCGGTGGTGGGTTCGTCGGCGATGATGAGCTCGGGTTCGAGGGCGAGCGCCATGGCGATCATGATGCGCTGGCGCATGCCGCCGGAGAACTGGTGCGGGTACTGGCCCACCCGCTCCTTCGCGGCGGGGATGCGGACCCGGTCCATCAGCTCGACGGCCTTGGCCCGGGAATCCTTCTTCGACAGGCCCTGGTGGACCTGGAACATCTCGCCCAGCTGGTCGCCGACGCTGATGACCGGGTTCAGCGAGGACAGCGCGTCCTGGAAGATCATCGCCATCTTGGCGCCCCGGACCTTGCGGCGCTCCTCCTCCTTGAGCTTGAGCAGGTCCTGGCCCTGGAAGAGGATCTCGCCGCCGGTGATCTTCCCCGGCGGAATGTCGAGGATGCCCATGACGGCCTGGGCGGTGACGGACTTGCCGGAGCCGGACTCGCCGAGCACGGCGAGCGTCTCACCCGCGTCGACCGAGTAGTCGACGCCGTTGACCGCCTTGGCCACCCCGTCCCGCGTGTGGAACTCCACGTGCAGGTCGCGCACTTCGAGCAGCATGGGCGTCTACCTCAGCTTGGGGTCGAGGGCGTCGCGCACCGCGTCGCCGAGCATGATGAACGCGAGGACGGTGACGGCCAGCGCGCCGGCGGGCCAGAGCAGCATGTGCGGGGCGTTGCGGATGTACGGGGAGGCGGAGGAGATGTCGATGCCCCAGGACACGGTCGGCGGCTTGAGGCCGACGCCGAGGAAGGACAGGGTCGCCTCCAGGGCGATGTAGGTGCCCAGGGCGATGGTCGCGACGACGATGACGGGTGCGAGGGCGTTCGGCGCGATGTGGCGCAGCAGCATGCGGGAGTTGGAGGCGCCGAGGGCGCGGGCCGCCTGGACGTAGTCGTTCTGTTTGGCGGTGATGACGGAGCCGCGGGCGATCCGGGAGAGCTGGGGCCAGCCGAGCAGCACCATGAAGCCGATGACGGGCCAGACGGCGTTGCTGGTGACGACCGACAGCAGGACGAGTCCGCCGAGGACGACGGGGATGGCGAAGAAGATGTCGGTGATCCGGGAGAGGATCGCGTCCCAGACGCCGCCGAAGAAGCCGGCGAGTCCGCCGAGGACGGAGCCGAGGACGGTGACGCCGAGGGTGGCGAGGACGCCGACGGTGACGGAGGTCCGGGCGCCGTGGACCGTACGGGTGTAGACGTCGCAGCCCTGGCCGTTGAAGCCGAAGGGGTGGCCGGGCTGGGAGCCTTCCTGCGCCTTCGCGAGGTCGCAGTCGAGGGGGTCGCCGGAGGCGATGAGGGAGGGCCAGATCGCGATGACGATCAGGAAGAGGATGACCAGCCCGGAGAGGAGGAAGACGGGGTTGCGGCGCAGGTCGTGCCAGGCGTCGGACCACAGGGAGCGGGGCTTGCCGGCCGGACCCGTGCCCATCGGGCCGCCGGGAGTCTTCTCCAGGGTCTCGCCCTCGCTCATCGCGAGGTCCACGGCGCCGCCGGCTCCGGTGGGGGCGATGGCGGCTCCTTCGTCGTAGTTCGGCTCAGGCATAGCGGATCCTCGGGTCGAGTACGGCGTACAGGAGGTCGACGAGCAGGTTGGCCAGCAGGAAGACCAGGACGAGGACGGTCACGAAGCCGACGACGGTCTGGGTGTTCTGGCGGAGGATGCCCTGGTAGAGCTGGTAGCCGACGCCGTGGATGTTGAAGATCCGCTCGGTGACGATGGCGCCGCCCATCAGCGCGCCGACGTCGGTGCCGATGAAGGTGACCACGGGGATGAGCGAGTTGCGCAGCAGGTGGCGGGTGATGACCCGGCGGCGTGGCAGGCCCTTGGCGACGGCGGTGCGGACGTAGTCGGCGCGCTTGTTCTCGGCGATCGAGGTCCGGGTGAGCCGGGTGACGTACGCGAGCGAGACGGAGGCGAGGACGAGGCCGGGGACGATGAGTTCGCCGACGGGGGCCTCGGGTGAGACGGCCGGTTTGATCCAGGCCCATTTGACGCCGAGGAGGAGCTGGAGGAGCAGGCCGGTGACGAAGGTCGGTACGGAGATGACGACCAGGGTGAGCAGCAGCACGCCGGTGTCGACGGGGCGGCCGCGGCGCAGGCCGGTGAGGACGCCGAGGGTGATGCCGATGACGATCTCGAAGACGATGGCGACGAGGGTGAGGCGGATGGTGACGGGGAAGGCGTTGCCCATCAGTTCGGTGACCGGCTGGCCGTTGAAGGCCGTGCCGAAGTCGCCGGTGAAGACGTTGCCCATGTACGTCAGGTATTGCTGGACGACCGGCTTGTCGAGGCCGAACTCCTTGCGCAGCTGGGCGGCGGTGGCCGGGTCGCAGGCGCGGTCGCCGCAGAGTCCGGCGATGGGGTCGCCCATCACGTTCACCATCAGGAAGATCAGCAGGGTGGCGCCGAAGAAGACCGGGATCATCTGCAGCAGACGCCGGATCACATAACGACCCATGGGGGGCTCCGGGGGGTGGGGGGAAGGCGTACGGCCCCCGGCGCGGGAGGGACGCCGGGCCGTACCGCCGTTGCCCGTGCGTCAGTTGACGGTGATCTCGTTGTAGACGGGCACGCTGAACGGGTCGAGCGCGACGTTGGAGACCCGGTCGGAGTAGCCGGCGCTGCCGTTCTGGTACCAGAGCGGGATGGCGCCCATGTCGTCGCGGAGGACTTCCTCGGCCCGCTGGAACAGTGCGACGGCCTTCGCGGTGTCGGTCTCGGCGTTGGCCTGGTCGACGAGCTTGTCGAACTCGGGGTTGGAGTACTTGCCGTCGTTGGAGGAGGCGTTGGTGTAGTACATCGGCTGGAGGAAGTTCTGGATGAGCGGGTAGTCCATCTGCCAGCCGGCCCGGAAGGGGCCCTTGAGCTTCTGGGTGGTGACCTGGTGGCGGTAGTCGGCGAAGGTGCCGACGGGGTTGCCGACGCAGGCGTTGTTGCTGCCCAGGGCGTTGTTGATGGAGTTGCAGACGGCGTCCACCCACTCCTTGTGGGAGCCGGTGTCGGCGTTGTACGAGATCCTCATGGTGCCGCCGGGGATGCCGCCGCCCTCGGCGACCAGCCTCTTGGCCTCGGCCGCGTTGAACTCGCACGCCTCGCCGCACAGCTCCTTGTAGCCGCCTTCGGCGCCGAGGACCGGGGAGGTCCAGTCCTTGGCCGGGGTGCGGGTCTTCTGGAAGATCGTGTCGGTGATCTGCTGACGGTTGATGGCCATGGAGATGCCCTTGCGGAGCTTCTCCTGGCCCGGCCTGTTCCAGGCGGGTTCGTAGAACGGGATGGAGAGCGTCTGGATGATGCCGGCGGGGACGTTGATGTACCGGTCGCCGAGGTCGGCCTGGACGTTCTTGAGCTGGGAGGCGGGGACGTCGTCGACGAGGTCGAGGTTTCCGGCGGTCAGGTCGGTGTAGGCGGTGTTGTTGTCGGTGTAGACCTTGAGGGTCACTCCGCCGTTGCGCGCCTTGTCCTCGCCGGGGTAGCCGTCCCATCGCCGCAGGGCCATCTGGGAGCCCTTGGCGTACGAGTCGACGGTGTACGGGCCGTTGCCGACGGGCTTGGAGAGCCAGGCGGCGTGGTCGTCGAAGAACGCCCGGGGCAGCGGGGCGAAGGCGGCGTAGCCGAGGGTCTCGGGGAAGGTGGAGAACTTCTGGGTGAGCTTGACCGTGAAGGTCCTGTCGTTCACGACCTTCAGGCCGGACATGGTCTGGGCCTTGGGCTGGCCCTGTTCGGGGTGGACCTGTTCGTAGCCCTCGATATAGGCGAAGAAGTAGGCGTTCTTCTGGTTGTTCCTCAGGTGGGCGCCGTAGTTCCACGCGTCCACGAAGGACTTGGCGGTCACCTTCTCGCCGTTGGAGAAGGTCCAGCCGTCCTTGATGGTGATGGTGAAGTTGGTCGAGTCGGTCGTCTCGATCCGCTCGGCGAGCATGTCCCTGGCCTCGCCGGTCTTCGGGTCGTACTTCTTGAGACCGCGGAAGATCATGTTGAGGACCTTGCCGCCCTGGACCTCGTTGGTGTTCGCGGGTTCCAGCGGGTTCTGGGGGTCGCCCCACGAAGAGCTCACGATGCCGTCGGCGCCACCGGCGCCGGTGTCCGTACCGCCGCCGCAGGCGGTCGCCGCGAGGGCGACGGCCGCGGCCAGTGCGGCCCACTTGGCGTGCGTGGCTCCGCGCATGAGGTGCCTCCTGAGTGTCCTGACTCTCACGTAGGCCTCAATATCACCCCATATACGGTGCGATGCACTTTATTGACACCCGGACGCCGACCCCGGACGCACGGAGCCCCCGACACCCGAAGGGGGTGCCGGGGGCTCATCCCGCACAGGCTTCCGTACAGACGTACGAACGTGGCCGCGTACAGGCGTACGAGCGGGTCAGACCGCGTGGACGACGTCCTTCTCCTCGGCGAAGTGGCACGCCGACTCGTGCGCGGCCGGGGTGTCCTGACCGTGGAACCGCTCCGGGACCGCGAGCAGCGGGACCTCGGTGGCGCACCGCTCCTCCGCCTTCCAGCAGCGGGTGCGGAAGCGGCAGCCCGACGGCGGGTTGGCCGGCGAGGGGACGTCACCGGTGAGGATGATCCGCTCGCGGCCCTCACGGGCCTCGGGGTCCGGGACCGGGACCGCCGACAGCAGCGCCTGGGTGTAGGGGTGCGTCGGGTGGTCGTAGATCTGCGTGTCCGTACCGATCTCGGCCATCTTGCCGAGGTACATCACGCCGACCCGGTCGGAGATGTGCCGGACGATCGACAGGTCGTGCGCGATGAAGACGTAGGAGAGGTTGAACTCGTCCTGCAGCTTCTCCATCAGGTTGATGACCTGCGCCTGGACGGAGACGTCCAGGGCCGAGACCGGCTCGTCGCAGATGATGATCTCCGGGTTGAGCGCGAGGCCGCGGGCGATGCCGATGCGCTGGCGCTGACCGCCGGAGAACTGGTGCGGGTAGCGGTTGATGTACTCGGGGTTCAGACCGACCACATCGAGCAGCTCCTGCACCTTGCGGCGCCGGTCGCCCTTCGGGGCCACCTCGGGGTGGATGTCGAAGGGCTCGCCGATGATGTCGCCGACCGTCATCCGCGGGTTGAGCGAGGTGTACGGGTCCTGGAACACCATCTGGATGTTGCGGCGGACGGCCTTCAGCGCGCGGCCGGACAGCCTGGTGATGTCCTGGCCCTTGTAGAAGACCTCACCCGCGGTCGCCTGCTCCAGGTTCATCAGCAGCTTGGCGACCGTGGACTTGCCGCAGCCGGACTCGCCGACGATGCCGAGGGTCTCACCCTGGTAGAGGTCGAAGGAGACCCCGTCCACGGCCTTGACCGCGCCGACCTGCCGCTTGAACAGGATGCCCTGGGTCAGCGGGAAGTGCTTGACCAGGTTGCGCACCTGGAGGATCGGCTCCCCGCGTTCGACCGGCGCCTCGATGGCGGCTACTGCCTCCGCCTCGGTGGCCGCGTCGACCGTCGCCACCTCGGTGACATTGGGGGTCGCGTCCACGGCCTCATCCTTCTTGCCGAGCTCAGCCATGGATCGTCTCCTTCCAGAAGTGGCAGGCGCTGCCGCGGCCCGGCAGCTCCGTGCCGTCCTGCTCCGACACCGGCGCGAGCGCCGGGACGTCGGTGCGGCAGATGTCCTCGGCCCTGGGGCAGCGCGGGTTGAAGGCGCAGCCGGACGGGATCTTGAGCAGGTTGGGCGGCAGGCCCTTGATCGCGTACAGCTCCTGGCCCTTCTGGTCCAGGCGCGGGATCGAGTCCAGCAGGCCCTTGGTGTAGGGGTGGGCCGGGCGCTTGTACAGCTCGTGCACCGGCGCCTGCTCGACGATCCGGCCCGCGTACATGACCGCGATCTTGTCCGCGACGTCGGCGACGACGCCGAGGTCGTGGGTGATCAGGATCAGGCCCATGTTGTATTCCCGCTGGAGCTCCGCGAGGAGGTCCATGACCTGGGCCTGGACGGTCACGTCGAGCGCCGTGGTGGGCTCGTCCGCGATGATCAGGTCGGGCTCCAGGGCGAGCGCCATCGCGATCATGATGCGCTGGCGCATACCGCCGGAGAACTGGTGCGGGTAGTCGTTGACCCGGGCCGCGGCGGCCGGGATCTTCACCCGGTCCATCAGCTCGATCGCCTTGACCTTGGCCTCCTTCTTGGAGAGGCCCTGGTGCACCCGGTACATCTCGCCGAGCTGGTAGCCGACGCTGAGCACGGGGTTGAGCGAGGAGAGCGCGTCCTGGAAGATCATCGCGATCTTGCTGCCGCGCACCTTGCGGTGCTCGTCCTCGGACATCTTGAGCATGTCCTGACCGTGGAAGAGGATCTCTCCCTTGGTCACGAACCCCGGCGGGGTGTCGAGGATGCCCATGATGGCCTGCGCGGTCACGGACTTGCCGGAACCGGACTCGCCGAGGACGGCGAGGGTCTCGCCGGCCTTCACGGAGTACGAGACACCGTTCACGGCCTTCGCGACACCCTCACGGGTGCGGAATTCCACATGGAGGTCCCGCACGTCGAGCAGCGGGCCGTCGGAGGTCTCGCCGTCACGCGGCGCGGGGACGCTCGCGGTCTTGTCGATGGTAGTCACTGCGTTCGTCCTCACTCTCAGCGCAGCTTCGGGTCGAAGGCGTCACGGACCGCGTCGCCGAGCATGATGAACGCGAGGACCGTGATGCTGAGCATTCCGGACGGGAACAGCAGCGGGTGCAGGCCCTGCGAGATGCGCTGCTGGGCCTCGGAGATCATCACGCCCCAGGAGATGGCCGGTGGCCTGATGCCGATACCGAGGAAGCTCAGGGTCGCCTCCGCGCTGATGACCACACCCAGGGAGATCGTGGCGACCACGACGACCGGGGTGATGGAGTTCGGCATGACGTGACGGAACATCAGCCGCCAGGTCGAGGCGCCCAGCGAGCGCGCGGCGGCCACGTAGTCGGCCTGCTTGACCTGCATGACGGCGCCGCGCATGACGCGGGCCATGGACATCCAGCCGACGGCGGTCAGCGTGAGCACCACGGCCATCACGCCGGCGTTGCGCATGCCCTTCTCGTCACGGAAGTTGTTCAGGATGACGATCGCGGCGAGCAGCAGCGGCAGACCGAAGAAGACGTTGGTGACGAACGAGAGGAGGGCGTCCGTCCACTTGCCGAAGAAGCCGCCGAGCACACCGACGAAGCCACCGATGATCAGGGAGAAGACGGTCGTCAGCACACCCACGATGATCGAGTTGCGCGTGCCGTAAATGGTCTGCGAATAGACGTCGCAGCCCTGGAAGTTGTAGCCGAACCAGGCGCTGCCGCTCGGACCCGCCATCGAGTTCTTCAGGTTGCAGTCGAGCGGGTCGACGCTGGTGAAGAGACTCGGGAAGGCGGCGATGACCAGGATGAAGAGGATCAGAGTCGCCGAGACGAGGAACATCGGACGGCGGATCAGGTCCCGGAAGGCGTCCTGCGCGAGGCTGCGCGCCTTGTCCTGCTTGGCCGGGCTGGGCGACACGGGCACGTCGGGCCCGGCCGGGTTGACGACCGTGTCGGTCTTCTGGGTGGTCTCACTCATAGCGAATCCTCGGGTCAAGCACGGCGTACAGCATGTCCACAACCAGCGCGGTGATCAGGTAGACGAGCACCAGCAGGCTGACGAATCCGACGACCGCCGGTCCGTCCTCCACGTTCAGCGAGGTGAAGAGCTGGAAGCCCACGCCGGGGATGTTGAAGATGCCCTCGGTGACGATGGCGCCGCCCATGAGCGAGCCGAGGTCGGCGCCCAGGTAGGTGACCACGGGGATCAGCGAGTTGCGCAGCACGTGGATGCCGATGACCCGGCTCTTCGGAAGGCCCTTGGCCTTCGCGGTCCGGATGTAGTCGGCGCGGAGGTTCTCCGCGACCGATGCCCGTGCGAGACGGGCGATGTACGCCAGCGAGACCGCGCCGAGCACCATACCCGGCAGCAGATAGCTGATGAATCCATCGTCGGTGCCGGCGACGGGGAAGAGTTCCCACTCCACGCCCAGGAACGTCTGGGCGACGTTGCCGAGCACGAAGATCGGGATGGCGATGACGGTCAGGGTGGAGACCAGCACCAGGTTGTCGATGAAGCTGCCGCGGCGCATGCCCGCGAGCACACCGGCGGCCACACCGATGAGCACTTCGAAGGTGAAGGCCACGCCCGCGACCTTCAGGGTCTCCGGCCAGGCCTCGGCGAGCAGCTCGGCGATCGGCCGGCCCTGCGCGATGGACTCACCGAAGTCGCCCTGGAGCAGCCCGGTGAAGTAGTACCAGTACTGCATCCAGAACGGCTCGTCCAGGTGGTACTGGGCGGTGAGCGTGGCTCTGATGTTGTCGGGTACGGGCTTCTCGCCGTACAGGTTCTGGATGGGGTCGCCACCCATCTGTGTGACGAGCAAAAAGACGATGAACGTGGTGCCGATGAAGACGGGCACCATCTGAAGGATTCGTCGGATGACGAACCGGCCCATGGGTCCTCCTCGCGAGAAACGGCGGGGGCCGGTGTTGCCGGCCCCCGCCGCCGTTCTCGACTCTTAAATGTGGGTCAGATGCCTTAAGGCCGTCAGGCCTTGGAGATCTTGGTGACGTCGACCCGGTTGAAGAGGTCCATCTCGACGTTCGACACGTTCTTGCTGTGCGCGAACACGTTCTTGCCGAAGCGCAGCGGGATCACCGGCATGTCCTGGACGAGGATGTCCTCGGCCTGCTGCCAGAGCTTGATGGCCTCGGCGGAGGTCTTGGCGGCGCGGCCTTCCTCGACCAGCTTGTCGAAGTTCTTGTTGCTGTAGCCGTAGTAGTTCGAGGAACCACCGGTGGTGAACAGCGGGCCGAGGTAGTTCTCCATGGACGGGTAGTCCATGATCCAGCCCATCCGGAACATACCGGAGAACTTCTTCTGCTCGACCTGGGTCAGCAGCTCGGCGAACTGCGGGACGGCCGTGCCGACGCAGTCGACGCCGAGGTTCTTCTTGATCTGGTTGCAGGTGGCGTCCACCCACTCCTTGTGGGCGCCATCGCCGTTGTAGCCGATGTTGATCTTGTTGCCCTCGATGCCGCCGGCCTTGGCCAGCATCGCCTTGGCGGCGGCCGGGTCGAACTTGCAGGTGTCACCGCAGGTGTTCTCGCGGTAGCCACCCACGACCGGGGAGACGAAGGAACGGGCCGGCGACTGCGAGTCGTTGAGGACGACCTTGGTGATCTCCTCGCGGTCGATCGCCATGGAGATCGCCTTGCGGACCTCCGGCTTCGCGTACTTCTTGTCGTACGTCGGGAACGACACGAACTGGAAGGTGGAGGCCGGGGACGACTTGAAGCGGTCGCCGAACTGCTTGGGAGCGTTGGCCAGTTCCGAGCTCGGGACCTGCGGGACGACGTCCAGGGCGCCGGCGACGACGTCCTTATACATCGTCTCCTGCTTCTGGTAGATCTTGTACGTCACCGAGTCGACCTTGGGCTTGTTCTCGCCCGTGTAGTCGGGGTTCTTGACGACCTTGATGGCCTTGTTGTGGTCCCACTTGCCTTCGATCTTGAAGGCGCCCTGGCCGATCGGGGCCTGCTCGTACGCCTTGATGTCCTTGAAGGCGGCGTCCGGCATCGGGTAGAAGACCGTGTAACCGAGAACGGTCTTGTAGTCGGCGAAGGGCTTCGCCAGCTTGACGGTGAAGGTGGTGTCGTCGACGACCTTCAGACCGGAGAGCTCCTTGGCGGTCGGCTCGGGGGCCTTCTTCGCGCCCTCCTCGCCGTCCGGGTCCTTCGGGTTGAGGGCGTCGTAGCCCTCGATGGTGGCGAAGAAGTAGTTGCCGTCGGCCGCGTTCGGGCCGTAGGCGCCCCAGTTCCAGGCCTGGACGTAGCTCTTGGCGGTCACCGGGGTGCCGTCGTGGAACTTCTGGCCCGGCTTGATCTTGATGGTCCAGAGCGAGTTGTCGGTCGTGGTGATCGACTCGGCGGCGTCCTCGACCGGCTGGTTCTTGGCGTCGTAGCTGACGAGCGGACGGAACAGCGCGTCCAGCACCTGCGAGCCCTCGGACTCGGTCGTCGTAGCGGGGATCAGACGCTTCGGCTCGGAAATGCCGACGCTCACCGCGCCCCCGGCCTTCGCCTTGCCTTCCCCACCCTTGTCACTGCCGCCACAGGCGGTTGCTGCCAGGGCGACGACGATCGCGCCCGCTACCCACTTGGCGCTCTTGGCACCGCGCATGGGTTCCTCCTCATGAGTCCACTTGTCACTACGAGAGGGGGCACTCCGAGTCCGCCGACACCCCTGACGGCGATGTACTCGAGTTCCCCGAGTGTGCTCGTGAGTCGGCACTCCCCACAGTGCGAGACCCATTGACCCGAGCTCAATGGAGCCAACTATTAAGTACGTCCGGGCTGTAAACCACACTTAAGTGGTCTCGTTTTGACAACATCACCAAGGGCCTTGAGACCGAAATCCGGACAAAGCGATCACAGACAGACACCCCCGAAACGGACCGTTAACACACGTTCCGGAGAGCGACGGCCGATATCCGGACACCCGGCCCATGAAATGGATTTGACGAAAGGCCCGGGCCCCCGCAGTGACTGCGGGGGCCCGGGCCTTGGAGGTGAGACTATGTCAGGTCGATGCGGCGAAGGTCACCACGCCGACCCTCTGAGGGACGATCAGCCGTGCTTGGCGCGGGAGGCGGTGCGACCGCGCTCCTTCTGGTCCAGGACGACCTTGCGGATGCGCACGGCCTCCGGGGTCACCTCGACGCACTCGTCGTCGCGGCAGAACTCCAGCGACTGCTCCAGGGAGAGCTTGCGCGGCGGGATCACGTTCTCGGTGTTGTCCGCGGAAGCCGCACGCATGTTGGTGAGCTTCTTCTCCTTGGTGATGTTCACGTCCATGTCGTCGGAGCGCGAGTTCTCACCGACGATCATGCCTTCGTAGACCTCGGTGCCGGGCTCGACGAAGAGCACACCGCGCTCCTGCAGGTTGATCATCGCGAACGGCGTGACGGAACCGGCGCGGTCGGCGACCAGCGAGCCGTTGTTCCGCGTGACCAGCGGGCCGAACCACGGCTCGTGGCCCTCGTGGATCGAGTGCGCGATGCCCGTACCGCGGGTCTGGGTCAGGAACTCCGTACGGAAGCCGATGAGGCCACGGGACGGAACGACGAACTCCATGCGGACCCAGCCGGAGCCGTGGTTCGACATGTTGTCCATGCGGCCCTTGCGGACGCCCATGAGCTGCGTGACCGCACCCATGTGCTCCTCGGGGACGTCGATCGTCAGGCGCTCGACGGGCTCGTGCACCTTGCCGTCGACCTCCTTGGTGACGACCTGCGGCTTGCCGATGGTCAGCTCGAAGCCCTCGCGGCGCATCTGCTCGACCAGGATGGCGAGCGCGAGCTCACCACGGCCCTGGACCTCCCAGGCGTCCGGGCGCTCGGTGTCGAGAACCCGCAGCGAGACGTTACCGATCAGCTCGCGGTCCAGACGGTCCTTCACCTGGCGGGCGGTGACCTTGCGGTCCTTCACGGCGGACTTGGCATCCGCGCCCTTGCCCGTGCCACCGCGGCCGACGAGCGGCGAGGTGTTCGTACCGATGGTCATGGAGATCGCCGGCTGGTCCACCGTGATCAGCGGCAGCGCGACCGGGTTCTCCGGGTCGGCCAGAGTCTCGCCGATCATGATGTCGGGGATACCGGCCACGGCGCAGATGTCACCGGGGCCCGCAACCTCGGCCGGCTTGCGGGTGAGCGCCTCGGTCATCATCAGCTCGGTGATGCGGACGTTGGAGATCGAGCCGTCGCGCTTGATCCACGCGACCGTCTGGCCCTTGCGCAGCTCGCCCTGCTCGACACGGAGCAGCGCGATACGGCCGAGGAAGTTGTCGGCGTCGAGGTTGGTGACGTGGGCCTGGAGCGGCGCGTCCTCCTCGTACGTCGGGGCCGGGACGTGCTCCAGGATCGTGGAGAAGAACGGCTCCAGGTTGTCGCTGTCGGCCGGGACGGTGCCGTCCTCCGGCTTGGTCAGCGACGCGACGCCGTCACGGCCGCAGGCGTAGACGATCGGGAACTCGATCTGCTCCTCGTCCGCGTCCAGGTCGAGGAAGAGGTCGTAGGTCTCGTTGACGACCTCGTCGATCCGGGAGTCCGGGCGGTCCGTCTTGTTGATGCAGAGGATGACGGGCATCCGGGCCTGGAGGGCCTTGCGCAGCACGAAGCGGGTCTGCGGGAGCGGGCCCTCGGAGGCGTCGACGAGAAGGACGACCGCGTCGACCATCGACAGACCGCGCTCGACCTCGCCACCGAAGTCGGCGTGGCCGGGGGTGTCGATGATGTTGATCGTGATCGGGGCCCCGCCGTCCTTGGGGTGATACTTCACCGCCGTGTTCTTGGCGAGGATCGTGATGCCCTTCTCACGCTCCAGGTCGTTCGAGTCCATCATGCGGTCGTCGAGGTGCTGGTGGGCGGCGAAGGCACCGGCCTGCTTGAGCATGGCGTCGACGATGGTCGTCTTGCCATGGTCGACGTGGGCGACGATGGCGACGTTACGGATGTCGTGGCGCGTGGGCATGGGTGCTTGCGCTTCTCTCGGATCGTGGGATGCGGCGTCTGTTCCTCTTACGCCCGCCGGGCGGACGCGCCACGGCTACGTCCCATGGTACGGGGCCGCCGCGCAAGGGGCTTCCCCGACCGGATTCGAGAGGATCTTCCGGGAAGTTCTGGACTGTCTCGGTGGTGCGTTGCACTGGGGGTGCGGATACGAGCCGGCCGGGTCAAGGGGCCGGACGCGATCCTGCCCGCCGGGGATACCGGCGGGCAAGGCACTTGAGCGGGTTCTGAGGTTGTGACCTGCGCTTTTGGCTGGTTCGTCGTGACCTGTACTTCGGCTAGTTCTTCGTGTTCCGCTCGGCTCCCTTGGCGGTTTCGGGCTTCTTGAACCCGATGTCCTGGTAGAGCGGGGTCGCGAAGCCCCAGGCGCCCGCGTTCACCACGTTCTTCCTGGCCGCGACGAGCTGGGGGCGCTGGTAGAGAGGAATCGATCCGGCAGCGGCCCAGATCCGGGCGTCGGCCTGGCGGATCAGCTCCCGGGCCTCCTTCTCGTTCAGCGTGGCCACCGCCTGGTCGAACAGCTGGTCGATGCGGTCGGTGCCGACCCGGGAGTAGTTCTGCTCGACCAGGAGCGAGCCGTCCGAGGCGGGCTCGGGCTTGGCGAAGATCGGCCGGGCGTCCGTGGCGGGGAACGCGGTGGCGGGCCAGGAGTAGAGGGCCAGGTCGTACTCGCCGGAGGCGATGTGGTCCTTGAAGAAGCTGTCGTCGGAGACCTTGGTGACCGTCGTGCGGATGCCCACCGCGTCGAGCATCTGGACGATCTTGTCGCCGACCGCCCGGAGGGACTCCGAGCCCGGTCCCGAGGGGAGCACGAAGCGGAGACTGAGCGCCTTGCCGTCCTTGCCCAGGGGCTGGGCGGCCGCCGCGGGCACGGCGGGGGCGGCGGTGCCGCGCGGCGCGTAGGCGCCGGCGACGCCCTTGTCTGCCCTGTCCTCCTGCCGGGCCCCGGCCTCGGTGGTGGTGCGGGCGTCGAGGCCGGAGCCGGAGTCGCGGGTGGCGCCGAGTGAGGCGGCCTGGCGGAGCAGGGCCACGTTCTGGAGGGCGGCGCCCGGGGCGGGGGCGAGGATGTCGGTGCCGTTCTCGGGGCCCGCGGCGCCGAGGGCGGGCGCGTCGGCCTTCCCGTCCGCGGGGGACGCCGCCGTACCGCCGGGCTTGTCGTCGCCGACGATGTAGAGCCCGTCGTCGGAGGCGACATCGGCCTCGGGCTTCTTCGCCTCGGACCGCTTCTCCTCGCCCTGCTGCCGGCCTTCCGGCTTGTTCTCGCCGTCGGTCTTCGCGGGGGTCTTCTCCGCGTCCTTCCCGGCGCCCTTCTCCGCGCCCGTCTCCGCCTCGCTGCCGGCCTTCGCTCCGGCCGGCTTCTTGTTCGCGCCGCCCGGCACCCAGCCCGCGTCCGCGAGGAGCGCCCGCGCCTCGGCCGTGTCCTGGCCGCCGAGCGCCTCGCTGTTGTCCGCGTACGCCGCCTGCCCGGCCAGGGCGAGGTGGCTGCCCGGAGGCTTCGCGGGCAGCCCGAGCGGCTTGAGGACGACCTCGGCCAGTTCCTGGCGGTCGATCGCCCGGGCCACCGCCCGCCGTACCCGCTCGTCGCTGAGCGGCCCGGACTCGCCGTTCAGCGACAGCTGGGTGTAGGCGGGCTCCAGGGACTTGCGCACCACGAACGCGCTCAGCGCCCCCTGTTCGGCGGCGTACCGCTCGATCGCCCGCTGGTTCTGCTCGCGGGCGGCCTGGACCTCCTGCGCCCGCTCCGCGTCGGAGCCGTGCGCCAGCGCCCAGGACTTCAGCGCCGCGGACGGTGTGATCGCCGCGCCGGGCCCGTGCGTCAGCGGCAGACTGCCGCCGCGGCCGGAGCCCGCGTCGCGTACCGCCAGCGTGATCCGCTCCGCGGCGGCCCGGTCGATCTCGGCGAGGTCGAGATCGCCCGCGGCCAGCGCCGCCACCCGCTCCGTGCGGGGCACGGCCTTCAGGACGATCTTGTCCAGCTTGGCCGACCGTCCCCACCAGCGGGGGTTGCGTACGAGGGTGGCCGTGCCGGCCTTGCGGTCGACCGGGCCCAGCTGGAACGGGCCGGCGGTCGACTTCAGCGTGGCGCGCGCGCCGTCGTTGAAGCTGTTCGGGGAGCCCATCACCTCCTTCGGGTAGAGGGGGGTGAAGAGGGACTGCCAGTCGGCGTACGGCTTGCCGAAGGTGACCCGTACCTCCAGGTCGTTCTTGCCGCGCTCGATCTTGTCGATCCGCTCGTACCCGGAGTTGCGGGCGGTCCAGTACGCGGTGTCCCGGCCGCTGAGCGCGCGCCACTGGGCGACGAAGTCCGGGGCGCCGATCTCGCGGCCGTCGCTCCAGACCGCCTGCTGGTTGAGCTTGTAGAGGACGACCTGCTTCGGCTCCGTCTCGACGATCTGGGCGGACTCCAGATAGTCGGCGTTGCGCTGCGGCCGGCCGCGCTGGTCGAGGGTGTAGAGAGAGGGGAGCGCGGCCCCGGCGATGCGCGCGGTGGCCCCGTCGGCGTCGGCCTGGAAGGCGTTGAGCGTGGTGGGCATCGCGTCGACGGCCCAGGTGAGAGTGCCACCGTCGGTGACCTGGTCGCGGACGGTGGGGGCGTGGTCCTGGGCGGCGACCGGGGCTTCGTCGGCCTCGTCGCGGGAGCTGCAGCCGGCCAGCACGGAGACGGCGAGCACCGCACTCGTGAGGGGGGCGACGGAGCGGAGTGTGCGGGAGCGGGGGCTCCTGGAGCATGTCCTCCCGCGAGGGGCGCCGACCTGGGACATGACTTGTACCCCTTCGTCCAGTTTTATGGCATTTGGAGATGATCACACCTATTGCTCATACACTGAAGGGGACGTGACCGACCCGTCGACGGCGACACGGCGGCGCGGCGAGCGAAAGCCACCCGTGCGGCCCAACCACCGGGCGAGTCGGCCGCCCCGGACGAGTGGAATCCCGGCACATCGCTTCAGATGGGTTCACAAGCGGGATGTGACGCGCGACACTCTCCCCCGAGCTCGGCTTCGCTCGACCAGGGGGACCCCCAGCGCGTGTTCGCCACCCGCAATCGCGGAAGTGAGGGCAATCCATGACCCTTCAGGACGATCTGGCGGCCGTCAAACGCTGCCTCGAAGAGCTGGTCCGGACCGTCGGACAGCTCGAACGCAGTATCGCCGCGGAGCACGGCGTCCCCCCGGTGCCGACGAGCGGCCGGACGGACTTCGTGACGATCCCCGACACCCCCTACGACAGCGGGCTGTGGACGGACTCGGACGACGAGGGCCTGGGAGCACGCGACCGGCACGCCCCCTAGGAGGACCTCCGTTGGCCACAGGTACCGAACCACCCTCCCTGAACAAGGGGGCGTCGCCCTCCACCGGAGTGCACGCCCCCTCGCGTGCGGCCATCGCCCCCCGCCACCTGCGGACCGACCGCTGGTGGCTGGCGCCCGCCGCCACCGCCGCCGGACTGCTCGCCTTCGTCGTCTACTCCACCTGGCGGGCCTTCGCCAACAGCCACTACTACGCCGCGCCTTACGTCTCGCCGTTCTACTCGCCCTGCCTGGCGGAGAACTGCGTCCCGATGAAGGACGGACCCAACTGGGAGATCTTCGGCGGCTGGTGGGGCCTCTCCCCCGCCCTGCTGATCCTGATCTTCCCGCTCGGCTTCCGGCTGACCTGCTACTACTACCGCAAGGCGTACTACCGCGGGTTCTGGGCCTCGCCCCCGGCCTGCGCGGTCGCCGAGCCGCACGGGAAGTACACCGGCGAGACCCGCTTCCCGCTGATCCTGCAGAACATCCACCGGTACTTCTTCTACGCCGCCCTCCCGGTCGCCGCGATCCTCACCTACGACACGGTGCTGGCCTTCCGGGACGCCTCGTACGCCTGGGGCCACGCGGGGCTCGGGACGGTGATCTTCCTCGTCAACATCGTGCTGATCTGGGCGTACACCCTCTCCTGCCACTCCTGCCGGCACATCGTCGGCGGCCGGCTGCGGCACTTCTCCCGGCACCCCGTCCGCTACCGCCTGTGGGGTCTGGTCGGAAAGCTGAACGCCCGCCACATGCTCCTCGCCTGGACCTCGTTGATCAGCGTCGCCCTCTGCGACCTGTACGTGTACCTGCTCGCCACCGGCACCTTCGACGACCCGAGGATCTTCTGACATGGCGCAAGTCGAACGGCAGCAGTGGGACGTGGTCGTGGTCGGCGCGGGCGGCGCCGGACTGCGCGCCGCCATCGAGGCGCGCGAACGGGGCGCCCGTACGGCCGTGATCTGCAAGTCGCTCTTCGGCAAGGCCCACACGGTCATGGCGGAAGGCGGTATCGCCGCCTCCATGGCCAACGCCAACCCGCACGACACCTGGCAGATCCACTTCCGCGACACCATGCGCGGCGGGAAGTTCCTCAACCAGTGGCGGATGGCCGAGCTGCACGCGCGCGAGGCGCCGGACCGGGTGTGGGAGCTGGAGACGTGGGGCGCCCTCTTCGACCGTACGGCCGACGGCCGGATCTCCCAGCGCAACTTCGGCGGACACGAGTACCCGCGGCTCGCCCACGTCGGCGACCGGACGGGCCTTGAGCTGATCCGCACGCTCCAGCAGAAGACCGTGGCCCTGCAGCAGGAGGACTTCCGCGAGACCGGGGAGTACGAGTCCCGGCTGAAGGTCTTCCAGGAGTGCACCGTCACCCGCGTGCTGAAGGACGAGGCGGACCGGGTGAGCGGGGTCTTCTGCTACGAGCGCGAGACCGGCCGCTTCTTCGTCCTGGAGGCGCCCGCGGTGGTCCTCGCCACGGGCGGGATCGGCAAGTCCTTCAAGGTGACCTCGAACTCCTGGGAGTACACCGGCGACGGCCACGCCCTGGCCCTGCTCGCGGGCGCTCCGCTGGTGAACATGGAGTTCGTGCAGTTCCACCCGACCGGGATGGTCTGGCCGCCGTCGGTGAAGGGGATTTTGGTCACGGAGTCGGTGCGCGGCGACGGAGGGGTGCTGCGGAACTCCGAGGGCAAGCGGTTCATGTTCGACTACGTCCCCGACGTCTTCAAGGACAAGTACGCGCAGACGGAGGAGGAGGGCGACCGCTGGTACGAGGACCCGGACAACAACCGGCGCCCGCCCGAGCTGCTGCCGCGCGACGAGGTGGCGCGGGCCATCAACTCCGAGGTGAAGGCGGGGCGGGGCTCGCCGCACGGCGGGGTGTTCCTGGATGTGTCGACACGGATGCCTGCGGAGGTGATCAAGCGGCGCCTTCCGTCGATGTACCACCAGTTCAAGGAGCTGGCGGACGTGGACATCACGGCGGAGGCCATGGAGGTCGGACCGACCTGCCACTACGTGATGGGCGGTGTCGCGGTCGAATCGGACACGGCGGCGGCGCTGGGCGTGCCGGGACTCTTCGCGGCCGGGGAGGTCGCGGGCGGCATGCACGGCTCCAACCGGCTGGGCGGCAACTCGCTCTCCGACCTGCTGGTGTTCGGGCGGCGGGCGGGGCTCCACGCCGCCGAGTACGCGGCGGGCGCGGGCCGGCCTGCCGTCCCGGAGGGCGCCCTCGACGCGGCGGCCGCGGAGGCCCTGGCCCCGTTCGGTGCGGCCGGGGCACCGGCCTCGGAGGGACCGGCCGAGAACCCGTACACGCTCCACCAGGAACTCCAGCAGACGATGAACGACCTCGTCGGCATCATCCGGCGGGAGAGCGAGATGGCCGAGGCCCTGGAGCGGATCGCCGAGCTGAGCAAACGGGCCCGGCGGGCCGGGGTCGAGGGGCACCGGCAGTTCAACCCGGGCTGGCACCTGGCCCTGGACCTGCGCAACATGCTGCTGGTGAGCGAGTGCGTCGCCCGGGCGGCGCTGGAGCGGACCGAGAGCCGGGGCGGGCACACCCGCGAGGACTGTCCGTCGATGGAACGGGGGTGGCGCGCGGTGAACCTGCTGTGCCGCCTGGAGGGCGACGGCATCGCCCTGGAACGGACACGTACGGAACCCATCCGTCCGGACCTGCTCGCGCTCTTCGAGAACGAGGAGCTGGTCAAGTACCTCGCCGAAGAGGAGCTGTACGAGTGAGCAGCAGCTATCAGGCCGCCTTCAAGCTGTGGCGCGGCGACGCCGGCGGCGGGGAACTGACCGACTTCACGGTGGAGGTGAACGAGGGCGAGGTGGTCCTCGACATCATCCACCGCCTGCAGGCCACCCAGGCCCCTGATCTCGCCGTGCGGTGGAACTGCAAGGCGGGCAAGTGCGGTTCCTGCTCGGCCGAGATCAACGGCCGGCCTCGGCTGATGTGCATGACCCGGATGTCGGTCTTCGGCCCGGACGACGTCATCACGGTGACCCCGCTGCGGGCCTTCCCGGTCGTCCGGGACCTGGTGACGGACGTGTCCTTCAACTACGAGAAGGCGCGGGAGATCCCCGCCTTCGTCCCGCCGGAGGGCCTCGCACCGGGCGAGTACCGCATGCGCCAGGAGGACGTGGAGCGGCAGCAGGAGTTCCGTAAGTGCATCGAGTGCTTCCTGTGCCAGGACACCTGCCATGTGGTCCGCGACCACGAGGAGAACAAGGCCGCCTTCGCCGGCCCGCGCTTCCTGATGCGGATCGCGGAGCTGGACATGCACCCGCTGGACGCGGCGCGGGAGGCGGGCATCGACCGTAAGCGGACCGCGCAGGACGAACACGGGCTCGGGTACTGCAACATCACGAAGTGCTGCACGGAGGTGTGCCCCGAAGGGATCAAGATCACGGACAACGCGCTGATCCCCCTGAAGGAGCGGGTGGCGGACCGGAAGTACGACCCGCTGGTGTGGCTGGGGAACAAGATCCGCAGGCGGGGGGCGTAGCCACGACAGGCCACATCGCGCCACCTTGAGTAAGGTGGCCGGTACAGCAAGTCACGGACTCTGTGAGGAAGGCGGTACGCGTGATGGCGGCGCCGGCCACGACGGACAGCATCGCGGAACCTCTCGTTTCGCCGGTCAGTTCGCACAACGAGTGGGACCCGCTGGAGGAGGTCATCGTCGGGCGCCTCGACGGCGCGACGATCCCCTCCGGCCATCCGGTCGTGGCCTGCAACATCCCCCCGTGGGCGGCGCGGTTCCAGGGCCTCGCCGCCGGGTTCCGGTATCCGCGCAGGCTGATCGAGCCGGCGCAGCAGGAGCTCGACCAGTTCATCGCGCTGCTGCGGTCCCTCGGCGTCACGGTCACCCGCCCCGATCCCGTCGACCACAGGCAGCGCTTCAGCACCCCCGACTGGTCCTCACGCGGGTTCTGCAACACCTGCCCGCGCGACAGCATGCTGGTGATCGGCGACGAGATCATCGAGACCCCGATGGCCTGGCCGTGCCGGTACTTCGAGACCCACTCCTATCGCACGCTCCTCAAGGACTACTTCCGGCGCGGTGCCCGCTGGACGGCGGCGCCCCGGCCGCAGCTCACCGACGAACTCTTCGAGCCGGGCTTCCGCACCCCCGGGCCCGGCGAGCCCATGCGCTACATCCTCACCGAGTTCGAGCCGGTGTTCGACGCGGCGGACTTCGTGCGCGCGGGACGGGACCTCTTCGTCACGCGCAGCAACGTCACCAACCGCATGGGCATCGACTGGCTGCGCCGCCACCTGGGACCCGGCTACCGCATCCACGAGATCGAGAGCCGCTGTCGCACGCCCATGCACATCGACACGACGTTCCTGCTCCTCGCGCCCGGCAAGCTGCTCGTCAACCCCGAGTACATCGACGTCGACCGCCTGCCCGACGTCCTGAGCTCATGGGACGTGCTGGTCGCGCCCGAGCCCGACCCGCTCGACGAGCGCCTGCTCAAGATGACCTCGCTGTGCGGGAAGTGGCTCAGCATGAACGTCCTGATGATCGACGAGAAGCGGGTGATCGTGGAGCGGCACCACACCGCGATGCTGCGCGCGCTCGAAGGATGGGGCTTCGAGCCGATCCCGTGCGATCTGCTGCACTACGCGCCCTTCGGCGGCTCCTTCCACTGCGCGACGCTCGACGTGCGCCGCCGCGGCACGCTGGAGTCGTACTTCTCCTGACACCCTCCGGAGCAGCCGCCTTTCTCCGGCCGGCTCAGTGCCAGCCCTCGCGGTAGGCCGTCCAGTCGCCTTCCTCCGCGGCGAAGTCGACATAGAGGGCCACGCCGAACCGTTCACGATCCCGGTCCGTGCGCCCGAGCCCCAGGCGGGTGCCGCGGATGGCGGCCTCGACGGTCTCCGCCGACTCGTGGTGGCCGAGGTCGTCCTCGTGGAAGAAGGGCAGACCCATCAGCAGATCGGTGTCCTCGGGCGTGACTTCGAGGGCCAGGCTGGTCTGCTGGGCGACATAGCCGCCGTACAGGCCCTCCAGCGGCATCCAGGTGTCGTAGGACATGACCGCGATCTGGTCGACGCGACGGGCCACCTCTCCGAAGAACTCCTGCGACCACCACTTCTCGCTGCCGGTGATGCCGCCGACCACGGTGTGCGCCGCCGGCAGCGGGTCTATCTGGTGGGCGGCGACCGACAGCGGCACCTCGCGGGCCTTCGTCAGCTTCCCCAGGTCGTCGAGGAGGGAGAGGTAGTGCGCGTCGTCCGAGTGCAGGGGTTCCAGGTCGAAGTGGACCCCGTCGAAGCCCGCGTCGAGGATCTGGCGGGTCGAGCCGACCACGGCCGCCCGGGAGGCCGCGTTCTCCAGCCGTAGCCCCTCGGGCCCCTCGGTGGCCAGGATGTCGCCCAGCCATGCCTGGACCCGGATGCCCGGCATCGTCCGGTGCACGCTCTCGATCAGCCACTTCGCCCGTGGATAGCGGGCGGCCGGGAGCGTGCCGTCGTGTTCGAGCGGCCCGGCGTGGACGTACAGGTCGCGTATCCCGGTCCCCTGGATCCGGGCGGCGAACGCCGTGAGGTCGGCGTCCTTCTTCCGTCCGTCCACCCAGGCGTGACCGAGCCAGATGGCGTCCTTGCCGCGGGTCAGCGTCCCCTCCCGCGGATCACCCGCGTAGTTCATCCGCAGCGCGAGCGCGCTGCCGGCCGTCGGCACCAGGAGAAGGAGCGCGAGGCCGAGAACGATCCAGCGTCCCCGCCGCCACCAGCCGCGTACGCGTGTGTTCATCCGGGCCTCCGCGATTTCTGTCGTCGTGATCATCACCGTAGAGGTGACCACTGACAGTGACGCCCCTGGCCGGGAATGCGGTTTCGCCCGGTCGCGGGCAGATAGATCGGGACATAACCTCCCCATGTGACGCGAATAGCCACCCGAGCCCTTCTCGCGGTACTGGTGGCGGCGTGGTGGCTGGTCGTGCCCGCCGTTCACGGCGCCCATGCCGACGACCCCGTCGTGCTCTCCCGCGAGGGACAGATCACCGACAGGGTCGGGGCGCTGGGCGACCGCCGCGCAGCGGTGGCCCAGGCCCTGGACCGGCTGTACGACGACCGGCGCGTGCAGCTCTTCGTGGTCTACGTACGCGACTTCTCCGGCCGCTCGGCCAGGAGCTGGGCCGACGCCACCGCCGACCGCAACGGCCTGGGGCCCGACGACGTCCTGCTCGCGGTAGCCACCCACGACCGGCAGTACGCCTATGCGGCCGACCCCGACTCCCGTTTCACCCAGGCCCAGCTCGACGACGTGGCGCGGACCGCCATCGAGCCGGCGCTGCGCCAGAACGACTGGGCCGGGGCGGCGATCGGCGCGGCGAACGGCTTCGCCGCCGTACTCGCCGGACAGCCGGTGCCCACACCCGCGATCACTCCGGGCGCCGCCGATCCGGGCGGTACCGATCCGGGCGGGGCGGGCGACGAGGACGGTTCGGCGACGGACCTGCTGCTGCCGCTCGTGCTGGTCGGCGGGGCGGGGGTCGTCGCGGCCTACGCGTACGCCAAGCGCCGACGGCGCACCGAGACCCGTACGACACCCCGGGGCGGGCAGGGCGGCTGGGGTGGGCAGAACGGCCGGCACGCGGCGAAGGAGCCCGCGCCGCCTTCGCTGGACGAGCTGGACGGACAGGCCCGGCAGGAGCTGGTCGCCACCGACGACGCCGTACGCACGAGCCAGGAGGAACTGGGCTTCGCCACCGCCCAGTTCGGCGAGGCGGCGGTGGAGCCCTTCACCGAGGCCGTGGCCTTCGCCCAGCAGGAGCTGACGGCCGCGTTCCGGCTGCGGCAGCAGCTCGACGACGCCTTCCCGGAGGACGACGCCAGCCGCCGCTCCATGCTGGACGAGATCATCAGACGGTGCGGCGAGGCCAACGCGCGCCTGGACGGCGAGGCGGAGGCCTTCGACCGGCTACGGGCCCTGGAGCGCCGCGCTCCCGAAGCGCTGGAGGCGGCCGAGGCGGCGTTCCGCGAGCAGACCGGGCGGGTCGTCACGGCGGAGGCGACCCTGACCGCGATGCGCGAGCGGTACGCCGAGGCGGCCGCCTCCCCGGTCGCGAGCGACGTCGAGCAGGCCAAGGACCGGCTGGTCTTCGCTACGGCCAACCTCGACCAGGCCCGGCAGGCGATCGACGCGGACGACAACGGCGCGGCGGCCGTGCACATCAGGGCGGTGGAGAGCGCCGTCGACCAGGCGGCGCGGCTCAGCGAGGCGGTGGACCGGCGGGCGCGGGAGCTCGCCGAGGCGGTGGGGAAGCTGCCGACCGCGCTCAGCGAGACCGAGGCCGACCTCGCCGACGCCCGCGGTCTGCTGGAGGGCACGGCGGACGGGGTCTCCACCGCTGATCTGCGGGGCCGCATCGCACGGGCGGAGACCGTCGTCGCCGATGTGCGGCGGACGGTGGACGCGGGACGCTACGACCCGATCGACGCGCTGCGGCGGGTCGAGGAGGCAGACGGGGCGCTCGACGAGGCGCTGGAGGGCGCGCGAGAGCGCGCATCGGGGACACGGCGCGCCCGTGCGCTCCTGGAGCAGGCGACGCTGACCGCGCGCTCGGCGATCGGGGCGGCCACCGACTACGTCACCACGCACCGCGGGGCGGTGGGCAGTGAGGCGCGTACCCGACTGGCCGAGGCCCGGCGCCGGCTGGATGAGGCGCACGCGCTGGCCGCCGCCGAGGACCCGCAGGGCGCGCTGGCCGAGGCCCGGCAGGCGGACGCGCTGGCCCGGCGGGCGCAGGACCTCGCCGAGCAGGACGTCCGGATGTACGGGAACCCGGACGGCATGGGCGGTGTGACGGGGGTGGGAGGTGGCGGCGGCGGTCTCGGCGGCGCGGTGCTCGGCGGCATCATCCTCGGCGGACTGTTCGGGGGTGGAAGGGGAGGCGGCGGCCACGGCGGGGGATTCGGCGGAGGTTTCGGCGGAGGTTTCGGTGGGGGTTTCGGTGGGGGCCTCGGGGGCGGAAGGGGCGGGCCCGGCAGCTTCGGCGGCGGTGGGACTCGCGGCCGACTGGGCGGCGGCGGCCGCTTCTGACCCTGTCCACTCGTCGCGTTCAAGGAGAAGGAACATGAGCAAGCAGACCATCCTCGGCCGGGTCGCCCAGTTGGCGAAGGCCAACATCAACGCCTTGCTGGACCAGGCCGAGGACCCGCAGAAGATGCTGGACCAGCTGATCCGCGACTACACGAGCAACATCGCGGAGGCGGAAGAGGCCGTGGCGACGACCATCGGCAATCTGCGGCTGATGGAGCAGGACCACCGTGAGGACGTGGACGCGGCGAAGGAGTGGGGCGAGAAGGCCCTGGCCGCGAGCAGGAAGGGGGACGAGCTGCGGGCCGCCGGACAGACGGCGGACGCGGACAGGTTCGACAACCTGGCGAAGGTCGCGCTGGGCCGCCAGCTCCAGTCGGAGAGGGAGGCGAGGACGGCCGAGCCGACGATCGCCTCGCAGACCGAGGTGGTGGAGAAGCTGAAGGCCGGCCTGGACCAGATGAAGAGGAAGCTCGGCGAGCTCACGGCCAAGCGGGACGAGCTGGTGGCGCGGGCCAAGTCCGCCCAGGCGCAGAACCGGATGATGGACGCGGTGAAGAGCATCGACGTCATGGACCCGACGAGCGAACTGAGCCGCTTCGAGGACAAGGTGCGCCGCGAGGAGGCGAAGGCGCTGGGCAAGCAGGAGCTGGCCGCCTCCTCACTGGACGCCCAGTTCGAGCAGCTGGACGCGCTCGGCGACAGCGCGGAGATCGAGGCCCGGCTCGCGGCGCTCAAGGGGTGATCGGGGCCGGCCGGTCAGAACATGCTCAGGAGCTGCTCAACCGTCGGCTCGGCGACGCCGTCGCCGTCCGGGAGAGGCAGCTCGAACCAGACCGTCTTCCCCCGAGGGGTGCGGCGCGAGCCCCAGGCGGCGCTGAGCAGTCCGACCAGTTGCAGTCCACGGCCGCCCTCGTCGGTGTCCCGCGCCCGGCGGCGCCTCGGCTGGACCAGGCCGGCGTCCCAGACCTCGCAGACCAGGGTGCGGTCGCGCAGCAGCCGCAGCCTGATCTCGCCCTCGCCGTACCGCAGGGCGTTGGTCACCAGCTCGCTGACGAGCAGCTCGACGGTGTCGACGAGGGGTTCGAGACCCCACGCGGTGAGCTGGGCCCGGGCCAGTTCGCGGGCCCGGCCGACCGAGCGGGGTTCCCTCGGCAGCCGCCAGTCGCCCACCGCGTCGGAGGGAAGCCCCTGGATACGGGCCATGAGAAGGGCGATGTCGTCCTCGCCGTGCTGGGTGTCCAGGGTCGTCAGTACGTGGTCGCAGACGTCCTCGAGGGGCCGGGCGGGGTCGGCCAGCGCGCTGCGGAAGGCGCTCAGGCCCTCGTCGAGTGGATGGTCCCGGGACTCGACGAGTCCGTCGGTGTAGAGGGCGAGCAGGGAGCCCTCGGGCAGTTCGACCTCCACCTCCTCGAAGGGCTCGCCGCCGACGCCGAGCGGCATCCCGGGGGGCACGTCGAGCAGCAGCGCCGCCTCGCCGGGTTCGACGAGGACGGGGGGCAGATGGCCGGCGTTGGCGAAGGTGCAGCGCCGGGTGACGGGGTCGTAGACGGCGTAGACGCAGGTGGCGAGGTAGACCTCGGAGAGTTCGGGTCCGCGGGCCTTGTGGGCGCGGGGGTTCTGCTGGGCGCCGGCCGGGGCGCCGAGGCCGCGGGCGATCTCGTCGAGATGGGAGAGGACCTCGGCGGGTTCGAGGTCGAGCTGGGCCAGGGTGCGCACGGCGGTGCGCAGTTCGCCCATGGCGACGGCCGCCCGCAGTCCGCGGCCCATGACGTCGCCGATGACCAGGGCGGTGCGGTGGCCGGGGAGTTCGATGACGTCGAACCAGTCGCCGCCGACCTCGGTGGCCGTCGTGCCGGGGAGATAGCGGCAGGCGATGTCGAGACCGGCTGCCTCGGGGTCGCCGGGAGGGAGCAGGCTGCGCTGGAGGATGAGGGCGCGTTCGTGCTCGCGCCGGTAGAGGCGGGCGTTGTCGATGCAGACCGCGGCGCGGGCGGCCAGTTCGACGGCGAGGGCCCGGTCGCGTTCACCGAAGGGCTCGCTGCCCTTCGTACGGGAGAACTGGACGAGGCCGACGACGATGTCGTGGGCGACCATCGGCACCACGAGGGTGGACTGGACGAGGCCGCCGTCCGCGCCCGGCATGGTCCGTATGCGTCCGGTGCGCAGGGCTCCGGCGCAGGGCGAGTTGAAGGGGTAGCGGTGGACGGAGCCGAGCTCGACGGGGTCGGTGCCGCAACAGCCGTCGCCGTGGGCGGTGTCGGGGGACCTGGTCGGGGTGTCGGAGACGGCGCTGGCGACGGCGACCCGGCGCAGCTCGGCGCTGCCCGCTCCGTAGCCGACGTCGTGGGAGCTGCCCCACCGTCCGGGCGGGGCCTCGTCGCCGGTCAGCAGCCCTTGGTAGAGGTCGACGGAGGCGAGGTCGCAGAAGCCGGGGACCGCGACGTCGAGGAGTGCGCGGGCGGTGGCCTCCAGATCGAGGGAGTTGCCGATGCGCGCGCCGGCCTCGTTGAGCAGGGCCAGATTGCGGCGGGCGTTGGCCGCCTCGCGGGCGGCGTTGTGCCGGCGGGTCACATCGATGCCGAGCCCGGCGACCCCGATGGGCCGGCCGGTGCCGCTGTGCACGCGGTAGAGGTTGATGGACCAGTGGCGCCGGTCCGTGGAGCCGGGGGCCGCGCCGACGATCTGGAGTTCGGTGACGGCCTCGCCGGTCTCCAGCACCCGCTGGAGGGCCGCGGTCATCCGCTCGGCCTCGGGGTGCGAGAGATAGTCGTGGACGGTACGGCCCCGGTGGTCGTCGGCCGATCCGCCGAAGACGGTGGCGAAGCGCTGGTTGGCGCGCTTGACGGTGAGGTCGGTGCCGAACAGAAGAAAACCGAAGGGCGATTGGCCGAAAATGGCCTGCGAGGCGGCGAGGTCGGTCTCGATGCGCCGCAGCGCGCGTACGTCGACGACGATGCAGAGCGCGGCCCGTTCCCCGGCGGAGGTCTCGCTGGGCATGACGTACATCTCGGCGATTCCCTCGGGGCGGTTCTGCCCCGGTATGCGGAAAGGGACGAGGCCCGTCCACTCCTTGCCGTCGAGGATCTCCGCCACCCGGCGGCGGCCGCGTTCGCGCAGGTCCACGGGCATGAAGGCTTCGACAGGGTCCTTGCCCATCGCCTCTTCGGCGGGCACGCCGAAGAGGTCGACGGCCCGTCGGCTCCACTGGTCGACGAGCCCGTCGGGCCCTATCGAGAAGGAGGCGACCCTGATGTAGTCATAGATCGAGCCGGGCGGGCTGCTCTGCCACACGACGCCGCTCGCCGACTCAGGTATCTCGCTCACGCGACCGTCCCCTCCAGCTCACCGCACCGGACCGGCCATGCCCGCAGTATTCAGCACTACGGCCCCCGACGGCACGACGTTCACGATCACAGGGTGGTCTCGTTCATTTTGAGCCGAGCCCCCCGTTGATCGTTGTCCCAACGGTCTTCTAACCAGGCACGGCCAGCTCGAACCACACTGTCTTGCCCGTCCTGCCTTTCCGGGTGCCCCAGCGGCGAGCGGAACAGGCCACGAGCTGGAGGCCGCGGCCGCCCTCGTCATCGGGTCCGGCGGAGCGTTCGGTGGGCGGATCCGGAAGCGGATCGGAGACTTCCACGAGGAGGGCCAGGGGGTGGCCGGAGTCCTCGCCGTCGGTGTGGAGGAGGACGAGCCGCACGCCGATGGGGCCCGAGGCATAGCGCAGGGAATTGGTCACCAGCTCGCTCACCAGCAGAACTGTGACGTCACCGATCACCGCGTCGAGCCGCCAGGCCCGGAGCGTGTCGCGCACCGCGTGGCGGGCGGTGCGCACGGCATTGGCCTCCGCCGGAAAGTTCCATTCGGCGCAGTCGCCTTCGGTGTCGATCACGCCCGATCACTTCCCCAGCCCAGCACCAGCAGGAAGGCCCACGTCCTATTTCGGGGGGTTAATCAGCACATACCCGATATTCGGGGCGGGATATCGTGGGCGGGGGCTCGGTGGGCGCACGGTGGCACGAACGGCGTACAGCTCAGCCGCGCACTCCGTCCGCCGGGACGGCCGGCAGCCGCAGCCCGGCCTCGGCGACGGCGGGCCGGTCCTGGTCGAGCCAGTCGACGGAGGCCAGCTCGTGGCGGGCCAGCCAGCGCAGCTCGTCGTGGTCCTGCAGCGGGCGCGGCTCACCGGAGAGCAGACGGACGGTCCAGACCTGAAGCACATAGCCGGGCTTCAGCGGCCACTCGCCCGGGACGCGCTCGCCCGGCTCCGTCTCGATGCCGAGCTCCTCGCGCAGTTCACGGACGAGGGCGGCCTCGGGGCTCTCCCCCGGCTCGACCTTGCCGCCGGGCAGCTCCCAGCGGCCCGCGAGCTCGGCGGGGGCGCTGCGGCGCGCGGCCAGCAGACGCCCCCGGTGGTACACGGCTCCGGCGACCACGACCACGTGGTCGGCGCTGCGATCTGTCATGGGCGGGAGCGTAACCCGCGGGGCTCAGACGGCGGGCTGGCCGATGCGCTCCACCCAGTAGAGCTGCTTGTGCCCGCTGTCGTCGAGGCTGTCGGCGATCTTCTGAGCCTCGTCCTTGGTCGCGTACCGTCCGACGCGATAGCGGTTGCCGTTGTCGTCCTGGCGTATGACCAGCCAGGAAAGGACAGGGCCACTGTCGGTCATCGGGCTTCTCCCTCCGCCGGTCCGGGCGTCTCTAAGGATCTCCAGGAAACCGCAATCCGCATATGCCCGAGCCTACGCCTGACCTTTACACAGCGGATATGGATTTTCACAAAGAGAGACGAATGCGGCCGGGAACCGACGGAGGGAGGCCGAAGGTCACGCCCCGGGAGGCCGGGGAGGGAGAGCGATGGAGGTGAGGCGCGGAAAAGTTGAGACGCCGTCACGGGGGCCCACGCGGCTCGTACGCGGCGGTCCGTTCGCCTGCCTGCCCGTCAGGTCACGGTATGTCTGCCCGTCAGATCACCGTACGGGCAGGTGGTACGCGATCCGGTAGCGGTCGGCCGGAACGACGACATCGGCGGTCTCGACCGCCCGCCCCGAGGCGTAGTACGTCCGCTCGACCACCATCACCACATGGCCGGGCACCCCGCCGAGCGCCAGCAGTTCCTCCGCGAGGCCCGGACGGGCGCCGACCTCCTCCACCACGTTGTCGACGACCACGTCGATGGCCGCCATCCGCTCCACGACCCCGCAGCCGCCCAGCGGACCCTCCTCGGGAAGCATCACGGGCGTCCGGCCGGTGACCGAGAGAGGCTCCCAGGAGGTGGAGAGCATCATCGGCTCCCCCGCGTCCCGGTAGACGTACCGCGTGCGCATCACGCGCTCCCCCGGCGCGATGCCGAGCCGGGCGGCCACGGCCGCGCTCACCTGCTCCTGCTCGCTCGTGGACTCCCAGGTGCCGCGCGCGCCGTCATCGGCCTGTTCCTGCCGGAAGGGGCTGGCGCCGGACGGCGGGCGGTACCCGGAGCGGGCGATCCGGCGCGGCACCGGCCTCTCCCGTACGTACGTCCCCGAGCCGGATCGGCCCTCGACCAGACCTTCGGCCATCAGGACCTTGCGGGCCTCCAGGGCGACGGTGTCCGACACGCCGTACTCCTCGCGGATGCGCGCCTGCGAGGGCAGCCGGGTGTGCGGCGGCAGCGAGCCGTTGGCGATCTTCTCCCGGAGATCGCTCGCCACGCGGAGATAGGCGGGCTGCTCACCGAACGTCACTGGACACTCCCCTCAGGTTGACGGACAGCTACAGCCTGACAACCCTCGGTGTCCACCCGCAAGCATGGGCCAAAGTTTCACTCGATGTGATGACTTATCTTTGAGCGAGCGTTACCGCGGGTATGGCGCCATCCGCCGAAGCGCGCGGCGTCGGTGGACACGCCGAGGGGGCGGTCGTCCGCCGACGACCGCCCCCTCACTCATCCGCACCACTCACAGAGGCCTCACAGGCCTCACGGGCGAGCGATTCAGAACTGCAGCGCCCAGGAGTCGATCTTCCCGGTGTCGTAGTTCGCGTTGTCGCTGACCCGCAGCTTCCACGTGCCGTTCGCGACCTCCGAGGAGGCGTTGACCGTGTACGTGGTGTTGATGTTGTCCGCGCTGCCGCCGGAGCCGTACGCCTTCAGCGTGTACGCCGTTCCGTCGGGGGCGATCAGCTGGACCTGGAGGTCACCGATGTAGGTGTGCACGATGTTCACCGGCACCTGCAGGGCGGAGGGGGCGTTGCCCGAGACGCCGCTGACGGTGACCGGGGACTCGACGGTCGCGTTGTCGGCGATGGCGTAGTCCGTCGTGTTCTCGAACCTGCCACCGGGCGGCGGAGTGGTGCCGCCGTCACCGATGTACAGCAGCTTGTTCGGCGAACCGGTGCCCGGGCTCGTCACCACGTTCGACGTGGCGGCGCTGGTCAGCGCCGTCGACACCTGGGCCGGGGTCGCCGTCGGGTTGCCCGCGAGGTAGACCGCGGCCGCGCCGGCGACGTGCGGCGTCGCCATCGACGTACCGGAGATGGTGTTGGTGGCGGTGTCGCTGGTGTTCCAGGCCGACTTGATGGACGAGCCGGGCGCGAAGATGTCCAGCACGCTGCCGTAGTTGGAGAAGCTGGAGCGGGCGTCGGTGTTGGTCGTCGAGCCGACCGTGATGGCCTCGGAGACCCGCGCGGGCGAGTAGTTGGAGGCGTTGGAGTTGTCGTTGCCCGCGGCGACGGCGTACGTGACGCCGGAGGCGATCGAGTTGCGCACGGCCGTGTCGAGGGCGGAGTCGACGCCGCCGCCGAGGCTCATGTTGGCCACGGCCGGCTTCACGGCGTTGCGGGTCACCCAGTCGATGCCGGCGACGACCTGCGCGGTCGTGCCGGAACCCTGGTTGTTGAGCACGCGGACGCCGACGATCTTGGCCTTCTTGGCGACGCCGTGGGCGGATCCGGCGACGGTGCCGGCGACATGCGTGCCGTGGCCGTGGCCGTCCTGGGCGACGTTGTCGTTGTCGATGGCGTCGTAGCCGTTGGCGGCGCGGCCGCCGAAGTCGCTGTGGGAGATCCGTACACCGGTGTCGATGATGTACGCCGTCACACCCTGGCCGGCGCTGTCCGGGTAGGTGTAGCTCTGGTTCAGCGGAAGGGCCCGCTGGTCGATCCGGTCCAGACCCCAGGACGGCGGGGAGGGCTGGGTGGCGTTGACCTTGAAGACGCGGTTCTGCACGACGGACTCGACCGCTGGGTCGGCGGCGAGCTTCCTGGCCTGTGCCTCGGAGAGCTCGACGGAGTAGCCGTTGAGCGCCGAGGTGTACGTCTTCTTGATCTTCGCGCCGTACTCGGCCGCGACCGCGCGGCCCTCCGCCGACTCGGCCGGGGCGGACTCGTCGAGGGTGACGATGTAGCTGCCCGCGACGGTTCCGGGGGCTCCGGCGTTCTGGATGACACCTTCCGGGGCGGCCTCGGCGGCGGTGGCCGGGAGGGCGGAGGCGGTGCCGAGAGCCAGGGCGGCGACGGCTATGGCGCTGGCCGCGGCGAGTCTGCGCCGCGAATCACGCATCACTGACATGTGAGGGATCCTCCTCATTGGTGGTGCGCTGCTGTGGGGGAAGGCATGCGCATGTCAAAACAGGGCTCCAAGGCCACCGTGAGGTGTCCTCACCGTTTCGAGCATCCGGCTGCCGAGCGAAAGATTGACGGATCCATAGGAATCACACAAGGCCTCCGGACGCCCTGTCACAGATACGCCATACGCCTGTCATCCTGGCGCTCATGACGGCCTACGTGTGCCCCCGATGCCAGGTCCACGCCCCCGCGGACGCCCTCACCTGGTGTTGTCCCCGGTGCCGCGGTCCCTGGGATCTCGAGTTCACGAGCGGGGCGGTGTCACGCGCGTCCCTCACGTCACGCGTGAATTCCCTGTGGCGTTACGAGGAAGCGCTGCCGCTGGCGACGCACGCACCCACCGTCACCCTCGGCGAGGGCCGCACACCGCTCGTACCGCTCACTGACACCGTTTCAGCCAAACTCGACTTCCTCATGCCGACGCTGTCCTTCAAGGACCGGGGCGCGGCCATGCTCGCCGAACTCGCCCTCCGCCTCCACCAGGCCGGCGGCCTCAGCCATGTGCTCGCCGACAGCAGCGGCAACGCGGGAACGGCGATCGCCGCGTACTGCGCGCGGGCGGGCCTCGACTGCACCGTGTACGTACCGGAGGGCACGTCCCCCAAGAAGCTGGAGCAGATCCGGGCGCACGGGGCACGCCTGACGGTGGTGGCGGGCGACCGCGAGACCACGGCGCGGGCGGCCCGCGCCGCCGCCGACGCACCCGGCGCGTTCTACGCCTCGCATGTCTACAACCCGCACTTCCTGCACGGCACGAAGACGTACGTGTACGAACTCTGGGAGGACCTGGGCGGCCGGCTGCCGGACACGCTCGTCGTCCCGGTCGGCAACGGCACCCTCCTCCTGGGCGCCGCCCTGGCGGTGGACGAGCTGTACGGCCACGGACTCGTCGACCGCCGCCCGGCGCTCGTCGCCGTACAGGCCGAGGCGGTCTCCCCGCTCGCGTCGGCCTTCCACGCGGGCGAGGACGAACTGCCCGCACCGGCGGCCGCACAGCCCACCCTCGCCGAGGGTATCGCCATCCCGGACCCGCCTCGCGCCCGCCAGATCCTGCGGGCGGTCCGCGCGTCGGGCGGCACCTTCCTGACTGTGACGGACGATCAGATCCGGGCCGCCCAGCGGGACCTGGCGCGCCGCGGACTCTTCGTCGAGCCGACGGGCGTGGCCTGCTGGGCGGCCGTGCGGGCGGCGCCGCAGCCGGGCCGGTGCGTCGTACCGCTGTGCGGGGCGGGGGCGAAGACGGGCCTCGCGGCGGGCGTCACCCCTCAGTCCGTCCAGTAGGTGTCGTGCTTGAGGAAGAACTCCGTCCGCTCCTCGTCCGACATCCGCGCGACCGTCCCCACCTTCTCGAAGTACTCCTCACGGGGCGCGCCCGGCGCGAAGAGGATCAGGAACGACGCGGGGGCGTCGGATTCGTTGTGGAAGGCGTGCAGCCCGCCGGTCGGCACGTACAGGAAGTCGCCCTTCTTCGCATCGACCCACCGGGCACCGTCGTAGAGGCGGACGGTCCCGTCGAGGATGAAGAAGCTCTCGGAGATCGTCTTGTGGAAGTGCGTACCGGGGCCGCCGGCCCTGGGCGTCATGTCGACGCGGTAGAGGCCGAACTCACCACCGGTGGAGGCGGTGGTGGCCAGATAGTGGGTCTGCGTGCCGTTGCCGACGGTGAGCTCCGCGGGGGCGTCGGCACGGCGGAAGGAGGCGCTGACCTCGCCTTTCTCACCGTGGTAGCGGGGCTCGGGATACGACATGGCTGCTCCGTTCGTCATTGCTGTGCCCTCAAGATCCCAGGATTGCCGGGCCGCCGCCCCACGGTCACGGCGGAGAGGTGGGAAAATGAGGGCGGAGGCACCACCCGGATCCGTACCAGGAGGTGGATCATGGGAGAGGCACGCGCGGTCATGGACCGCCTCACCGAAGCGATCACCACCGCGGACCTCGACACCCTCGCCGACCTCTTCGCCGAGGACGCCGTGGCGATCACCCCGGACGCGGGCGAGCTACGGGGCCGCGAGGCGATCGTCGAGTACTGGCGCACGATGACGGGCTCCATCCCGGAGGCGACGTACACGCCGGTGCACACGTACGAGATCGGCGACACGGCTATCGACGAGGGGGTCTTCAGCGGCCGCAACACGGGCCCGATCCCGCTCCCCACGGGCGAGACCCTGCCACCGACGGACAGAAACGTGACGATGCGCGGAGTCGACTTGGCTACGGTCAAGGACGGTCGCGTGGTGAGCTACCGGATCTACTTCGACCAGCTGGAACTGCTGGGGCAGCTGGACCTGCTTCCTGAGGGCTGAGGCCCGAGAGCTGAGGGCATTTTCAGGCCCTTCGGATGGACGCCCTTCTCCTCCCACCAGAGCATCGATCCGACCATCGACGCCCACAGCACCGCGGGCATCGACGAGTATCTTGCCGCCGCCCAGAAGAACTTCACCGGAATGCTCTTCACCTACGACACGGTGCTGACTCACCACGACGCCATCCACTTCTCATGGCAGGTCGGCCCCACGGTGGCACACCGGTCGTGAACGGCTCCGCACGCCGCGGCGGGGGAGCCTTTCCTGTCCTGAGTCCTTGGCAAGGCCGTCACTCCGTGATGGCTGTCGGGGACACCACCGGCGTCCAGCAAGATCCCTTTTCGACGATCGCATCCGGTACAGATTCAGCAGGGTTGCGGTGCGCCCAGCGCCTGGAGCGCGACAATGCCCCTTGTGTACACATGAGACACTCGGTACTCTTGGGCGCATGACGCAGCCGCTGCCCGTAGAGTCCATCCGCGACGTGCGCGCACACCTGGCCGAGGTCGTGGAGCGCGCGGACCGCGACGACGTACCCACGGTGATCACACGCCGGGGCAAGGAAGTCGCCGCCGTCGTCTCCATCGAGGTGCTGCGCAAGTACCAAGAGTGGGAAGAGCGCGAGATCAACCGGATCATCGACGAGCGCATGGCCAACCCCGCGCCCGGCATCCCGATCGAGGACATCATGAGGGAGACGCTGGCACGCGGTGAGTGAGTACCGAACCGTCTTCCGCCCCGAGGCACAGGCCGAGCTTCGGAAGATCCCTCGCGACATGGCACTGCGCATCCTGGCCAAACTGACCGAGTTGGAGACCGACCCCCTCGGCTTCAACACCACCGCACTCGTGTCCCGGCCTGAACGACGTCGTCTGCGCGTCGGCGACTATCGCGTCGTCTACACGATCGACAACGGGGAGCTGATGGTCTGGGTCGTTCACGTGGGGCACCGGTCCACTGTTTACGAGACCTGATTACCCCTGACCCCACGTCAGAATATCCAGCACCAATCGAGCACGGTGACGACGAAGGGGTCGGGCTCGACTGAGCCCAACCCCTTCTGACCTGCATGTTTACTACGTCAGCGAAGTGGTGGTATGTCACCCGCTACACGTTGAAGCGGAACTCCACCACGTCGCCGTCCTGCATCACGTACTCCTTGCCCTCCATGCGCGCCTTGCCCGCCGCGCGGGCCTCGGCGACCGAGCCCGTTTCGACGAGGTCCGCGAAGGAGATGACCTCCGCCTTGATGAAGCCCTTCTGGAAGTCCGTGTGGATCACGCCGGCCGCCTCGGGGGCCGTCGCGCCCTTCTTGATCGTCCAGGCGCGGGACTCCTTCGGGCCGGCCGTCAGGTAGGTCTGGAGGCCCAGGGTGTCGAAGCCGACGCGGGCCAGGGTCGCCAGGCCCGGCTCCTCGGCGCCGACGGACTGGAGGAGCTCCATGGCGTCCTCCTCGTCCAGCTCGGCGAGGTCCTGCTCCAGCTTGGCGTTGAGGAAGATCGCCTCGGCCGGGGCCACCAGCGCCCGCTGCTCGTCCTTGAAGGCGTCGTCGGTCAGCTCGTCCTCGTCGACGTTGAAGACGTAGAGGAACGGCTTGGTCGTCAGCAGGTGCAGGTCGTGCAGCAGCTCCGCCTTCTCCGAACCCTGGACGATGCCGTGCGAGAAGAGGGTGTCGCCCTTCTCCAGGATCTCCTTCGCCGCCTCGACCGCCGCCACCTTCGGAGCCACGTCCTTCTTGATCCGCGCCTCCTTGGCCAGGCGCGGCAGGACCTTCTCGATCGTCTGGAGGTCGGCGAGGATCAGCTCGGTGTTGATCGTCTCGATGTCGTCCTTCGGCGAGACCTTGCCGTCGACGTGCACGACGTTCTCGTCCTTGAAGGCGCGGATGACCTGGCAGATCGCGTCCGACTCACGGATGTTCGCCAGGAACTTGTTGCCCAGGCCCTCGCCCTCGCTCGCGCCGCGCACGATGCCGGCGATGTCGACGAAGTCGACCGTCGCGGGGAGGACGCGCTGCGAGTTGAAGATCTCGGCCAGCTTGGTGAGGCGGGCGTCCGGGACGCCGACGACACCGACGTTCGGCTCGATCGTGGCGAACGGGTAGTTGGCCGCCAGCACGTCGTTCTTGGTCAGGGCGTTGAACAGGGTCGACTTGCCGACATTCGGCAGACCGACGATTCCGATCGTGAGCGACACGTTGACGACTTCCCTAGCGGTGTGGAGGCGGTGTGGGCGGTACGGATGATGGGCCGATCCCCCAGTTTACGGGCGTGGCGAACCGGCCAGCGACGTACGTTCCCCGTCGACTCTCGGTCGAACTCCACCCCAAGGTCACCCAAAGGGCGTGTCCCGTGACGGTCACCCGCCCCTACCCGACCTACGTTGGTGGGGTGGAGCAGCACAGGACAAGTCAGCCTCAAGGGCGCCCGCGGCCGCAAACCCCCCTCGCGCCGCCCGGCGCCCTCGTCGAAGGCGCCGCCGTCTACCGCGTCGCCGCCCGTACGGGGCGACCCGGCCGAGGCCGGGTCGAGCGGGCCGGCGAGCCCGTACGCGGCAGGCCCGTGCCCCCGATCGTGCTCGCCCTGCGGCGGATGCCGAACCCCCGGCTGACCGGCCTCGGAGCCGGGCTCTTCGCCTCCGCCGCCATGCTGGTCCTCGGCTTCCTCGACCGGCTGCTCCTCGACGGGTCGCCGCTCGTCTACGGCCTGCTCTTCCTGCCGGTCAGCGCCCTGACCGCGCTCTGGGTCCGTACCGCCGACCTCGTCACCGCCCCCATCAGCGTGCCCATCGCCTTCGCCGTCGGCGTGATCCCCATCTCCGGCGGCTCGGGCGGCTTCGGCGGCCAGGCCATGGCCGTCGTCACCGCCCTCGCCGTCCACGCCGGGTGGCTGTACGGAGGCACGCTGGTCGCCGGGCTGATCAGCAGCGTCAGGAAGGTACGGGACATGGGGCGCCGGCAGCGCGTCGCCGCCGCCCGTGCCGCGGCCGCGGGCGCGCAGGGCGGGCGCCGCCCGGCGTCGTAGCCGGACCCGCCCGCCCGCTCGGTGGCGGCCGCCGATGCCTCAGCCGACTCCCGGGGCCGTAAACCCGCAAACCCGGGAGGCCGGGGAGCAGGGCGGGAAGCCCGGGAGCCCGGCAAGCGCGGCGCGCGGTCAGGTCCTAGCGGCCCGCCGCCGCCATCGCCGCGCCGACGATTCCCGCGTTGTTCTGCAGGCCCGCGGGGACGATCTCCGCCCTGATGCCCTCGATCAGCGGCAGGAACTTGTCCGCCTTGCGGCTCACTCCCCCGCCGATGATGAACAGCTCCGGCGAGAACAGCATCTCCACATGCTCCAGATACTTCTGGAGGCGCCGCGTCGCCCAGTGCTCCCAGCTGAGGTCCTCGTCCTCCTTCGCCTTCGTCGAGGCGCGCTTCTCCGCGTCGTGGCCCTTCAGCTCCAGGTGGCCCAGCTCCGTGTTCGGCACAAGCCGGCCGTCAACGAAGAGCGCCGAGCCGATGCCCGTACCCAGCGTCAGCAGGATCACCGTCCCCTTGCGGCCCTGGCCCGCGCCGAAGGTCATCTCCGCGACCCCGGCCGCGTCGGCGTCGTTCAGGACCGTCACCGGGAGGCCGCCCAGGCGTTCCCCGATCAGCTTGCCCGCGTCGATGCCGACCCATGCCTTGTCGACATTGGCGGCCGTACGGATCGTGGAGCCGGTCACGACTCCGGGAAAGGTCACGCCCACCGGGCCCGACCAGCCGAAGTTCTCCACCACCTCCGCGACGCAGCCCGCCACACCGTCGGGTGTGGCGGGCTGTGGGGTGAGTACTTTGTGGCGCGGCTCCACGAGAGCGCCTCGCTCCAGATCCACGGGAGCGCCTTTGATGCCCGAGCCGCCGATGTCCACTCCGAAGACGTTCATGGACCCAACGGTAGGGGGAATCGGCCGCCGGCGGTCACTCCCGCCGGCGGTCACTCCTCCAGGAGCGCGGCCGCCTCCGCCCGCAGGTCCTTGTTGCGCAGCTCCTTGGGGAGCGAGAACGTCAGGGACTCGTCGGCCGTCTTGACGATCTCCACGTCGGCGTAGCCGCGTTCGGAGAGCCAGGCCAGGACCTCCTCGACCAGCACGTCCGGTACCGAGGCGCCCGACGAGAGGCCGACCGTCGCGACGCCCTCCAGCCACGCCTCGTCGATCTCGCTCGCGAAGTCGACGAGGTACGCCGCCGGCACACCGGCCTGCTTGGCGACCTCGACCATGCGGATGGAGTTCGAGGAGTTCTTCGAGCCGACCACGATCACCAGCTCGGCCTGTCCGGCGAGCTCCTTGATGGCGGTCTGACGGTTCTGGGTGGCGTAGCAGATGTCGCTGGACGGCGGGGAGATCAGCTGCGGGAACTTGTCCTGCAGCGCGTCCACCGTCTCCATCGTCTCGTCGACCGAGAGGGTGGTCTGGGAGAGCCAGACCACCTTGGAGGGGTCGCGCACCTCGACCTTGGCGACGTCCTCCGGGCCGTCGACCAGCTGGATGTGGTCCGGGGCCTCGCCGGAGGTGCCGATGACCTCCTCGTGGCCCTCGTGGCCGATCAGCAGGATGTCGAAGTCGGCCTCGGCGTACCGGACGGCCTCCTTGTGCACCTTGGTGACCAGCGGGCAGGTCGCGTCGATCGTCGCGAGCCGGCCCTGCCGGGCCTCCTCGTGGACGGTCGGGGCCACGCCGTGCGCGGAGAACATCACGATGTTGCCCGGGGGGACCTCGGTCGCCTGGTCGACGAAGATCGCGCCCTTCCGCTCCAGGGTCTGTACGACGTACTTGTTGTGGACGATCTCGTGGCGTACGTAGATCGGCGACCCGTACTGCTCCAGGGCCTTCTCCACGGCGATCACGGCACGGTCGACGCCCGCGCAGTAGCCACGGGGAGCGGCGAGCAGGACACGCTTCGGGCGGTTGGTCGCGGGCGTAGCAGTCATGCGTCCCATCGTAAGGCCGCGCCATGAGGGCCCTGCTCGTGCCACTCGCCGAGCCACCCGTCAGGTCCCACTGATGCGGGGCCGCACGCGCGCGTGGATGGCCGTAAGGCCGCGTCGGTCAGGCGGATGATCGACTTCGTGGCCGAGACTTGCCCCCATGGCGCAGGAATCACAGCAGGAGCCGCAGGTCTCGGATCACACCGGGCTGCGGCGGACCCTCGGCTTCCGCGACCTCGTCGTCTACGGGTTGCTCTTCATCGCTCCCATGGCCCCCGTCGGCGTCTTCGGCACCCTCGACGCGAAGTCGCACGGCGCCGTCGCCCTCGTGTACGTCGTCGCCACCATCGCCATGGCGTTCACCGCGTACAGCTACGCCCAGATGGTCCGGGTCGCCCCCCAGGCGGGTTCCGTCTTCACCTACGCCCGTAAGGGCCTGGGCGAGGGGCCCGGGTTCATCGCCGGGTGGATGGCGATGCTCGACTACCTCCTGATCCCCGCCGTGGCCTACCTCTTCGCGGGGATCGCCATGGAAGCGCTGGTTCCGGAGGTCGACCGGTGGGTGTGGACCGGGATCGCGGTGGTGATCACGACCCTGCTGAACCTCTGGGGCGTCCGCGCGGCGGCGCGGGTCGGCTTCGCCGTGCTGGCGATGGAGATCGTGGTGCTGCTGGTCTTCGTCGTGTCGGCCGTGACCGTTCTGGTACGGGACGGGGCGCGGCGCGACTGGTGGTCGCCGTTCGTCGGTGACGTGTCGTTCTCGCTCGCCGCCGTGTTGGGCGCGGTGTCGGTGGCCGTGCTCTCCTACCTCGGTTTCGACGCGATCGCCTCCTTCGCGGAGGAGGTCACCGGCGGCTCGGCGAAGGTGGCGCGGGCGGTGCTGTTCTGTCTGGCGCTGGCCGGGGTGCTGTTCGTCGCCCAGACGTATCTGGTGGCGCTGCTGGAGCCGCTGTCGTCGGCGGAGCTGGCGGCCGATCCCGCGAAGCAGGGCTCGGCCTTCTACGACGCCGTGGAGTCGTCCGTCGGCGGCTGGCTGCACGACCTGGTCGCGGTCTCCAAGGCGATCGGGGCGGCGTTCGCGGCGCTGGCCGGCCAGGCCGCGGGCGGACGGCTGCTGTTCGCGATGGGCCGGGAGCGGCGGCTGCCGCACGCGCTCGCGCGGACGGACTCGGGCGTGCCGAGGGTGGCGCTGCTGGTCGCGGCGACCGTGACGATGGTGGCCGCGGTGTGGGCGGCGCGGCGGGACGACGGGCTCGACCATCTCGTGTCGGTGGTCGACATCGGGGCGCTGACGGCGTTCGTGCTGCTGCACGCGAGCGTGGTGGGGTGGTTCGCGGTACGGAGGAGGGAGGGGCCGCCGCAGTGGTGGCGGCACGTGGTGGCCCCGGTGGCCGGTGCGGCGATCCTGGTCGCGGTGATCGTGGAGGCGGCGACGTCGGCGCAGCTGGTCGGCGCGGTGTGGCTCGGGGTCGGCCTGGTGGTCCTCGCCGTACAGGGCACCTCACGGCGCACCTGACCCGGCGTCGGGGGGTGAGCGGTGAGCGGTGAGCGGTGAGCCAGGCTGGGCGGGTGCGGCCACCCTGTCGCGGCGAGCGGGGACCCGGGCCCGCCACCGCCATGGCGTGAAAGGGCTGTCCCCGAGCGCCGGTCCTGCCGTCGGGGCGGGTCGGGTGTCCGAGGCTGGGACTAGTCTCGGCGCATGGGTCTCAATACGTCCGCCGAAGCACCGATTCCCGTAGGGGAGGTCTCCCGGCTCATCGGGGGGTGGATCGACCGGCTCGGAGCCGTGTGGGTCGAGGGGCAGATCACGCAGCTGTCCCGGCGGCCCGGGGCCGGAGTCGTGTTCCTGACCCTCCGGGACCCCTCGTACGACATCTCCATCGGCGTCACCTGCTACCGCCAGGTCTTCGACGCCGTCGCCGACGTCGTCTCCGAGGGCGCCCGCGTCGTCGTGCACGCCAAGCCCGAGTGGTACGCGCCGCGTGGACAGCTCTCGCTGCGCGCCGTGGAGATCAAGCCGGTCGGCATCGGTGAGCTTCTGGCCCGTCTCGAACAGCTGAAGCGGAGCCTCGGCGCCGAGGGGCTGTTCGCGCTCGACCGCAAGAAGCCGCTGCCGTTCCTGCCCCAGCTCATCGGTCTCGTCTGCGGCCGCGCCTCCGCCGCCGAGCGGGACGTCCTGGAGAACGCGCGACGGCGCTGGCCGGCCGTCCGGTTCGAGGTGCGCAACGTCGCCGTGCAGGGCGTGAAGGCCGTGCCGCAGGTCCTCCAGGCCGTCAAGGAGCTCGACGCGCACGACGGCGTGGACGTGATCATCGTGGCCCGGGGCGGCGGCAGCGTGGAGGATCTGCTGCCGTTCTCGGACGAGCAGCTGATCCGCGCCGTCGCCGACTGCCGTACGCCGGTGGTCTCCGCGATCGGCCACGAACCGGACTCGCCGCTGCTCGACCTGGTCGCCGACCTGCGGGCCTCCACGCCGACGGACGCGGCCAAGAAGGTCGTACCGGACGTCGGGGAGGAGCTCGACCGGGTGCAGGGGCTGCGGGACCGGGCGCTGCGGACGGTGCGGGGGCTCCTGGAGCGCGAGGAGCGCGGGCTCGCGCACGCGCTGGCGCGGCCGGTCATGGAGCATCCGCAGCGGATGGTGGAGCTGCGGGAGGACGAGCTCGACGCGCTGCTCGCGCGCAGTCGGCGGACCCTCAGGCACCTCCTCGACCGGGCGGACTCCGAGCTCTCGCACACCCGCGCGCGCGTCCGGGCGCTTTCGCCGGCCGCCACGATGGAGCGAGGGTACGCCGTGCTCCAGCGGGCGGACGGGTCGGTCGTACGGAGCCCGGAGGAGGTCGCCGTGGACGAGGAGCTGCGGGCGCGCGTGGCCGCGGGCGAGTTCGCGGTGCGCCGCGTCGACGGGCCCGTGGCCGACGGCGCCCCGGGCGGCCTGTCCCGCGTCGGCGGAGCAGGAGGGTCCCAGGCCGACGGACCCCAGGCCCACGAGTCCCGCGTCGGCGGCCGGTCCGAGGCGGACGAGGCCCACAGCGCCCCGGCCGACAGGCCACCCGTCGACAGGACCCCCGTCGACGGATCTTGATCCATTGTCCGAACCCACACATAGGGTGGTGCGCATGGCAGGCACGGTGGAAGAGGCGGCGCTCGGCTACGAGCAGGCACGCGACGAGCTGATCGAGGTCGTCCGGCGGCTGGAGGCGGGTGGGACGACCCTGGAGGAGTCCCTGGCCCTCTGGGAGCGCGGCGAGGAGCTGGCGAAGGTGTGCCGGCGCTGGCTCGAAGGGGCGCGGGCGCGGCTCGACGCCTCACTGGCGGCGGAGCAGGAGGGGACGGCCGGCGAGGACGAGTGACCTGACTTCGCTAGGGTGGGCGATGTGAACCGGATCACTATCCGCATGAGTTAGTTGAAAATTAACCAATCACCGTCGTACGGTCGGGACATCGGTTGATCCCTTGCATGTCCGGAAGGTACGCAGCATGTCTCTCGCCCTTGACCCCGCCGCCCAGGACCTCCTCTTCCGTGAGGCCCGCACCGCCAACACCTTCACCGACGAGCCGGTGACCGACGAGCAGATCCAGGCGATATACGACCTGATGAAGTTCGGCCCGACCGCCTTCAACCAGTCGCCGCTGCGCGTCGTCCTGGTCCGCTCCCCCGAGGCCCGCGAGCGCCTGGTCAAGCACATGGCCGAGGGCAACCAGCCCAAGACCGCCACCGCACCGCTGGTCGCGATCCTGGCCGCCGACAACGAGTTCCACGAGGAGCTCCCGGCCCTGTTCCCGCACTTCCCGCAGGCCAAGGACGTCTTCTTCGCCGAGCGCCCGACCCGCGAAGGCTCCGCCGCCCTGAACGCCGCCCTCCAGGCCGCCTACTTCATCATCGGCGTCCGCGCCGCCGGCCTCGCCGCCGGCCCGATGACCGGCCTCGACTTCGCCGGCGTCCAGAAGGAGTTCCTCGACGACGACCACACGCCCCTCATGGTCGTCAACATCGGCAAGCCCGGCGACGACGCGTGGTTCCCGCGCTCCCCGCGCCTGGCCTACGACGAGGTCGTCACCACCGTCTGAGCCCACCTCGGCACAGGACGAGACAAAGGCCCCCGGCGCTTCCCGCGCCGGGGGCCTTTCCCTTTCCTCACGTACGTCGCCGCGCGTCTAGACCTTCTTGGACTGCAGCGCGGCTGCCATCTCCGCCAGCCGCTCGAACGAGGCCGTACCCGTCACCACTGTGGTCGCCTTGCCGTCCGTCCGCACCAGGGCGTCGTACTTCGGGCCCTCCCAGCGCTGCCAGACCTGGCCGGCCACCGTCTGCGTCTTCCCGGTGTTCGCGGCCTGCTGCGTGACGTCGGGGACGAACTCCTTCGGCTCCGCCGTCGACTGGTGCAGCGAGACGTACTGCGTGTCCGGGTCCAGGAAGCCGAGGTGCCAGGCATCGCCCTTCTCGCGCTTGTACGAGACGACCGTCGCCTTCCACTCCTTGTCCAGCCCCTCGGGGGCCAGCACCGGATACGGCGCCGCCCGCTGGGCCGTCAGGAGCTCGATCCGGTAGTCCTTCGCCTGGACCGGGTTCGCGTCCTCGTCGTGCGGGATGAAGAGATACATCACGCCCGCGGCGACCATGATCACCGCCAGGGACTGGAACATCCCGCGTACCGTCTGCCTGCCTCGCATACCTGCCACGCCCCCCATGGTCGCATCATGGTGCTGTGCTCATACGTGGGCCCCTCTGCTCAATTTGTCGACGTACCGATAGAGTCGCAGGACCCTCTTCATTTCCGGCCGTCGCCGTACAGAAAGGTGCGCTCCGATGACCGAGCATCATCTGCCGTCCGAACTCGAGGTCTCCCCCGAGGCCCCCGACCGCAACCTCGCCCTGGAGCTGGTGCGCGTCACCGAGGCCGCCGCCATGGCCGCCGGCCGCTGGGTCGGTCGCGGCGACAAGATCGGTGCCGACGGCGCGGCGGTCAACGCCATGCGGACCCTCGTCTCCACCGTCTCGATGAACGGCGTCGTCGTCATCGGCGAGGGCGAGAAGGACGAAGCACCCATGCTCTACAACGGCGAGCGGATCGGTGACGGCACCGGTGCCGAGGTGGACATCGCCGTCGACCCGATCGACGGCACCACCCTGAACGCCAAGGGCATGCCGAACGCCATCGCCGTCCTGGCCGCCGCCGACCGCGGCACCATGTTCGACCCGTCCGCGGTGTTCTACATGGACAAGCTGGTCACCGGCCCCGAGGCCGCCGACTTCGTCGACATCAACGCCCCCGTCTCGGTCAACATCCGCCGGGTCGCCAAGGCCAAGAACATGGCACCCGAGGACGTCACGGTCGTCATCCTGGACCGTCCCCGCCACGAGGGGATCGTCAAGGAGATCCGCGAGACCGGCGCCCGGATCAAGTTCATCTCGGACGGCGATGTGGCCGGCTCGATCATGGCCGTCCGCGAGGGCACGGGCGTCGACCTGCTGCTCGGCATCGGCGGGACGCCCGAGGGCATCATCTCGGCCTGCGCGATCAAGTGCCTGGGCGGTGTCATCCAGGGCAAGCTGTGGCCGAAGGACGACGCCGAGCGCCAGAAGGCCATCGACGCGGGTCACGACCTCGACCGCGTGCTGTCCACGAACGACCTCGTCAGCGGCGAGAACGTGTTCTTCGTGGCCACCGGCATCACGGACGGCGAGCTGCTGCGCGGCGTCCGCTACCGCTCGGAGACGGCCACCACGTCGTCGCTCGTCATGCGCTCGAAGTCCGGCACGATCCGGCAGATCGACTCGACCCACCGGCTCGCGAAGCTGCGCGCCTACAGCAAGATCGACTTCGACCGCGCGAAGTAGCGGCGGAGGCAGAGGTACGAAGAGGGGCGCCCCCATGTGCGGTGGGGGCGCCCCTTCTCGTACGACCGGCCGCTCCGGACGTCTCCGTTCCGCGCGGCCGGCCGTCGAAGCGTCGAACCTCGGAGCCCCGACCGTCAGCCGGCCGCGGCGATCCGGTCCGTCGCCGCCTTTCTGAGCTCCACCTCGCGCCTGCGGCGGCGGGCGAGCACGACGCGGCGCTCGGCCGCGGTCAGCCCGCCCCACACGCCGTACGGCTCCGGCTGGAGCAGCGCGTGCTCCCGGCACTCGACCATCACGGGGCAGCGGGCGCAGACCCGCTTGGCCGCCTCCTCACGGGAGAGCCGGGCGGCGGTCGGCTCCTTGGAAGGGGCGAAGAACAGCCCGGCCTCGTCCCGGCGGCACACCGCCTCCGTGTGCCAGGGGCCGCCCTCGTCCTCTCGTGCGGGGGCACGCTGGGGAGGGACGGCGGCGACCTGGACGGGCTGATGCGGCAGATGCAGCACGGTCTACTCCTGACGACGGCTTCGCGAGCGAGAGACGATGCAGCAGCCTTACCCGCTGTGCGTGCGCCTATGCACTGGGTGCCGTGGAGTTCCGGACTCCGGAACCTCAGGGGCGGATTCCGGTCACCGAGGCCTCGTGCCGTTCACGGCCCCTGCCCGCTGGGGCAGTTGCCCTCCGGCCGGCGGCCCACGGTCAGTGGCTCTCCGGTCAGTGGCCGAGGCCGGTGGCCCCTCCGGTCAGTGGCCGAGGTGCTTGCGCAGCCGGCTCTGGAGGTTCGTGACCCACTTGCCCCGCTTCGGCTTCGCCTCGACGTTGCCGAAGACCGAATAGCCGTTGATCACGACGACCGGGGCCTGCGGGTCGGCCGCCTCCATGTTCACCACCTCGAAGTTCCCGAAGACCCCGGTGCCGTTGCCCCGCAGGCTGATGTTCTCCGGGACCCGCACCTCGACGTTGCCGAAGATCGAGGTGGCGTTGATGGTGGTGAGCCGCTGCGCGAAGAGCGCCTCGGTCAGGTCGATCTCGATGTGGCCGAAGAGGGAGAAGGCGTTGGTCCTGCGCCCCACGCGCCAGCGGCCCTTCCGGGTGGTGCTGGAGAAGACGGCGACCACGTTGTCGGCGGGGGCCGAGGTGTCGTCCGGGCCGTACGCGTAGGCCGATTCCGGATCCTGGCTTGGCCGGGTCCCGGCGGGGAGGTCACGGACGATGGGCTCCAGTTCGCCCACGGTCTTGGCGCGGTAGACGGCGTCGATCCGCTCCGAGTGCTCCTCGGCGTCGATCCGCCCCTCGGCCAGGGCGTCCCGGAGGATGTCCGCGATCCGGTCCCGGTCGGCGTCCGAGGCCCGCAGGGAGTCACCGGCAGCGGCGGGGGCCGGCGCGACAGGGGCGGGCTCGGCGGGGGCGACCGGCTTCTGGGGCTGCTTTTCGAGGTCCACGAACTCAGACTAGCGAAACGCGATAGATCGCGACCAGGGGCGCGGCGCGGCTTCCGGCCATGGGGGGCTGTCGGCCATGGGCGGCTGTCGGCCCCCGGTCCGGCTGGATCGGTCGGACTGGCCGGAGCGGCCGGAGCGGCCGGAGCGGCAAGTGAGCCTTACCTCACAGGATGGGTGTCGGTGGCGCGTCTTACGCTTGAGGACGCGCTGCCAATGGAGGCGGCGCAGCTGTCTGCCGAGTGAGGAATGGCCGCCGTCATGCCAGAGTTTGCGTACTCCGATCTACTCCCCCTGGGAGAGGACACCACGCCCTACCGCCTGGTGACCTCCGAAGGTGTCTCCACCTTCGAGGCCGACGGCCGTACGTTCCTCAAGGTCGAGCCCGAGGCGCTGCGCCGGCTCGCCGCCGAGGCCATCCACGACATCCAGCACTACCTGCGCCCGGCCCACCTGGCCCAGCTGCGCCGGATCATCGACGACCCGGAGGCGTCGAGCAACGACAAGTTCGTCGCGCTCGACCTCCTCAAGAACGCCAACATCGCCGCCGCGGGCGTCCTGCCCATGTGCCAGGACACCGGCACCGCGATCGTGATGGGCAAGCGCGGCCAGAACGTGCTGACCGAGGGCGGCGACGAGGAGGCCCTGAGCCGCGGTGTCTACGACGCGTACACCAAGCTCAACCTGCGGTACTCCCAGATGGCCCCGCTGACCATGTGGGAGGAGAAGAACACCGGCTCGAACCTGCCCGCGCAGATCGAGCTGTACGCGACCGACGGCGGCGCGTACAAGTTCCTCTTCATGGCCAAGGGCGGCGGCAGCGCCAACAAGTCCTTCCTCTACCAGGAGACGAAGGCCGTGCTCAACGAGGCGAGCATGATGAAGTTCCTGGAGGAGAAGATCCGCTCGCTCGGCACGGCCGCCTGCCCGCCGTACCACCTGGCGATCGTCGTCGGCGGCACCTCCGCCGAGTTCGCCCTGAAGACCGCGAAGTACGCCTCCGCGCACTACCTGGACGAGCTGCCCGCCGAGGGCTCGGAGCTCGGCCACGGCTTCCGGGACAAGGAGCTGGAGGAGAAGGTCTTCGAGCTGACCCAGAAGATCGGCATCGGTGCGCAGTTCGGCGGCAAGTACTTCTGCCACGACGTGCGCGTGGTCCGTCTCCCCCGCCACGGCGCCTCGCTGCCGGTCGCGATCGCCGTGTCCTGCTCGGCCGACCGTCAGGCCGTCGCGAAGATCACCGCCGAGGGCGTCTTCCTGGAGCAGCTGGAGACCGACCCGGCGCGCTTCCTGCCGGAGACGACGGACGAGCACCTGGACGAGGCGGGTGACGTCGTCAAGATCGACCTGAACCAGCCCATGGACGAGATCCTCGCCGAGTTGACGAAGTACCCCGTCAAGACCCGGCTCTCGCTGACCGGTCCGCTGGTGGTGGCCCGCGACATCGCGCACGCCAAGATCAAGGAGCGCCTCGACGCCGGCGAGGAGATGCCGCAGTACCTCAAGGACCACCCGGTGTACTACGCCGGTCCGGCCAAGACCCCCGAGGGCTACGCCTCCGGCTCGTTCGGCCCGACCACGGCCGGCCGCATGGACTCGTACGTCGAGCAGTTCCAGGCGGCGGGCGGCTCCAAGGTCATGCTGGCCAAGGGCAACCGCTCGAAGCAGGTCACGGACGCTTGCGGCAGCCACGGCGGCTTCTATCTGGGCTCGATCGGCGGCCCGGCGGCGCGCCTGGCGCAGGACTGCATCAAGAAGGTCGAGGTCGTCGAGTACGAGGAGCTCGGCATGGAGGCCGTCTGGAAGATCGAGGTCGAGGACTTCCCGGCGTTCATCGTCGTCGACGACAAGGGCAACGACTTCTTCCAGGACCCGGCTCCGGAGCCGACGTTCACCCACATCCCGGTGCGCGGCCCGGGCCTGGGCTGACAGCGGCAGGGCGGTACGTACGCAGATGATGGCGGGGCCCTCGGCGGGAGCCGGGGTCCCCTGTCGTGGTGCGGGGGCCGGGGCGTGCGGGAGAGGTCCTTGTGCGCGGCCGAGTGGGTGGTGATGCGCGGCAGTGGCATGGGGCGGCCCGGCGGCGCTCAGCGTCCTGCGGCCGGTGGGCGGCGGGACAAGGCCCCCTCCCCCCTGCGACCCGCCCCTCGGTGGAGCCCCGAGCCGGCCTCACTAGGCTGACGCGCATGAGACATCACATACGGGTACGGGCCCTGGCGCCCGTCCTCGCCGCGGTCACGGCCGTCGGCGTGCTGGGCGGCTGCGGTACGGAGAAGGCGTCGACGCCTGAGGTCAAGGAGGCACCGGCCGCCGCCGAGGCCACCACGGCCGCCAAGGGCAAGGGCGCCAAGGCCGCGGCCTCCCTCGGGGGGCCGGGCACCGCCTGCGTCCTTCCCGTCTCCTTCGGGCTCGCCGCCGACTGGAAGCCGAAGGCCGTCAAGGTCGACGAGAACGACGAACTCGCCGCCGCGCTCGGCAAGCAGGGCCCCGCGACCATGGTCTGCGAGATCGACGCCAAGCCCGCCGGCAACATCGGCTACATGCGCGTCTGGACCGCCCCCGGCGGCTCGGCCCGTACGGCGCTCGAAGGGTTCGTGAAGGCCGAGGAGAACACCTCCAAGGTCTCCTACAAGGAGACGAAGGCGGGCGCGCTGCCCGTCGTCGAGGTGACGTACTCCATCTACAACAAGATCATGGAGGAGTCCAAGGAGGAGAGCGCCTTCGCGGTCTCCACCCCGAAGGGCACCGTCATCGTGCACCTCGGCGGGCTCGACTCCGAGGAGCACCGGGAGATGCTTCCGGCGTACGAGCTGGCGCGCTCCAGCCTCAAGGCGCTCTAGACGACCGCGAGACCGGGGCCCCCGTCCCGCACCGGACGAGGGCCCTGGCCCGGGCCCCGTAGTTTGCCGTGTCAACGCGTCAACGCGTCGTCACGTCGTCGCCGTTATGCGAACCGCTGGTTCGCCGAGCCGTCGCAGTTCTGGAGCCGCAGCGGCTCCTTCGCCGCCGCCTGCGTCAGGCACAGCCCGGTCGCGGCCGCCGGCCGGATCGTGGCCCCGTCGCGTACGAACGCCTGGTTCGCCGCGCCCGAGCAGTTCCACACGATCATCGCCGTGCCCGCCTGGTACTTCGCGCCCGGGACGTCCAGGCAGCGGTCCTGGGTCAGCTCCGTGTGGACGGTCTTGCGGGCGGAGTCGTACCACCAGCCCTGGTTGCGGCCGCCGTGGCAGTCCCAGCCGAGGACCCCGGTGCCGTTGGCGCTGTTCGAGGCGTTGACGTCCACGCAGTTTCCCGTGGCGGCGTTCTTCAGCGGTTTGTAGACGTCGTCCCAGGCGTACGGGAAGAGGGCCGGCGTCCCGGACGAGTTCACGTCCGCGCAACTGGCCTCGCGCACGTTCGAGTTGTAGAGCTGCGTGAGGCAGGAGGCGAAGGCGGCGTGGCCGCGGGCGTTGGGGTGGAAGGACTGCCGGACGGAGTTCTCGTCCGGGGTGCCGGGCTTGGAGAGGTCGATGTAGAGGCCCCGGGCCCAGGCGTCGTCCATGCAGACCTCGTGGCCGTGGAAGAGCCGCGAGTTGTCGAGGTAGGTGGCGCCGGTGTTCGCGGCGGCCTTGCGCATGCCGCGTTCGAAGGCGGGTACGGCGGTGTTGCGGCCCCAGACGGTGTCGGAGTCGTAGCCGAGTCCGCCGCAGGCGAGCTTGCCGGGGAAGTTCGGGTTGTCGTGGAAGTCGGGTCCGATGGGGCTCGGGTAGCCCATGACGACGAGCTTGTAGTCGCGGTCGGCGTAGCCGGCGTCCCGCATGACGGTCCTCAGATCGCGTACGGTCTGCTCGACCTTGGGGACGAGCGCGTCGACGCGGGCCTGCCAGCCGGGGGCGTACTTCGGCTCGCAGGGACCCTGGAGGGTGAGATAGCGGGTGACGCAGTCGGTCATCACGGGTCCGAACTGCAGGTCGTCGTTGGCTCCGGCGACGAGGAGCACCATCTTGATCCGGGTGTTGCGGGCCTTGACGGCGAGGTTGTCGCTCTGGACGAGTTCGTCGGCGTACTGCTTCGAGCCGCCGATCCTGATGTTGCCGGTGTGGGCGCCGGAGCAGGACACGTTGAAGGTGAGGTCCGCGGGGATGCCGGTGCGGTGGACGGCGGCCTCGGGCGAGCGGTGGCACCAGTTGCTGGGGCCGTTGGTCGGCGGCTCGTAGGTGCCGACGCCCTCGCCGGAGATCTCGCTGTCGCCGAGCGAGATCAGGCCGCTCTTGCGGTCGGCGAGCGGCCGCTCGGCCGGGTCGCCGTAGATCTTGACCGCTTCGGCGGCGCGGATGGCCTCCAGTTCGGGCGAGAGCGGTACGGATGCGATGCGAGCGGTGCCGTCGGTCGTGTCGGCCGCGCCGGCGGGTGCCGCGGCTGCCATGGTTCCGAAGACCGTCGCGGCCGCGGCCGCGGCCGCGACCGTCCAGCGGACTCTGTGCCTGGTGCGCCTCATTGCGCCTCCTGGAGGGTGGGGTTACCCACGGTTTCTACTGGCCGGTACGCGCATTGGGAATAGGCAGAACAAGACAACTGCTCAACTTTTACAGGAGGTTGGGATACATGAGTGACACGAGTGACAACCGGGAAGACTTCCGGATCGAGCACGACTCCATGGGCGAGGTGCGGGTCCCCGCACACGCCAAATGGCGCGCCCAGACCCAGCGTGCGGTGGAGAACTTCCCCGTCTCGGGTCAGCGCCTGGAGCGCACCCACATCGAGGCCCTCGCCCGGATCAAGGCCGCCGCGGCCAAGGTCAACGCCGAACTCGGCGTGATCGACGAGGACATCGCCGACGCCGTCCAGGAGGCCGCGGCGGAGGTCGCCGAGGGGCGCTGGGACGAGCACTTCCCGGTCGACGTCTTCCAGACCGGCTCGGGCACCTCGTCCAACATGAACGCCAACGAGGTCCTCGCCACCCTCGCCGGCGAGCGCCTCCCCGAGGGCCGGGACGTCCACCCCAACGACCATGTGAACGCGTCCCAGTCGTCCAACGACGTCTTCCCGTCCTCGATCCACATCGCCGCGACCGCCGCCGTCACCCGCGACCTGATCCCCGCCCTCGACCGTCTGGCGGTGTCCCTGGAGCGGAAATCGGCCGAATTCGCGGAGGTGGTGAAGTCCGGTCGTACGCACCTCATGGACGCCACTCCGGTGACCCTGGGCCAGGAGTTCGGCGGTTATGCGGCCCAGGTCAGGTACGGGATCGAGCGGCTGGAGTCCTCCCTTCCCCGGCTCGCCGAACTCCCCCTCGGCGGTACGGCGGTGGGAACCGGCATCAACACGCCACCCGGCTTCTCCGCCGCCGTCATCGCCGAGGTCGCCCGCGCCACCGGCCTGCCGCTCACCGAGGCCCGTGACCACTTCGAGGCCCAGGGCGCCCGGGACGGCCTGGTGGAGACGTCCGGCCAGCTCAGGACCATCGCCGTCTCCCTGACGAAGATCTCCAACGATCTGCGCTGGATGGCGTCGGGGCCGCGTACCGGCCTCGCCGAGATCAACCTCCCCGACCTCCAGCCGGGCTCCTCGATCATGCCGGGCAAGGTGAATCCGGTCATTCCCGAGGCGGTCCTGATGGTCGCCGCACAGGTGACCGGAAACGACACCACGGTGGCGGTGGCGGGCGCGGCCGGGAACTTCGAACTCAACGTGATGCTCCCGGTGATCGCCAAGAACCTCCTGGAGTCGGTCCGGCTCCTCGCCAACGCCGCCCGGCTGCTCGCGGACCGTACGGTCGACGGCATCACCGCCAACGTCGAGCGGGCCAGGGAGTACGCGGAGTCCTCGCCGTCCGTCGTCACGCCGCTGAACAAGTACATCGGCTACGAGGAGGCGGCCAAGGTGGCCAAGAAGTCCCTGGCCGAGCGGAAGACGATCCGCGAGGTGGTGCTCGAGTCCGGGTACGTCGAGCGCGGCGACCTGACCGTGGAGCAGCTCGACGAGGCCCTCGACGTGCTGCGCATGACCCACCCGTAGAAGGGGAGGACCACATCGGCGGGGCGAGTTCGGCCCAAGCGGGGAAGGCGCGTGAAACCGGCGCGTCCGTATCTGACTCATCTCCGACCCCTCCGTGACCTGTGCCGCAGCGGTGGCGGGGGCACGCCCCTAAGATCTGCGCATGACAGGATCGGGCGGCCCCCAGCACTGGGCGCCTGGGGAGCACATCCTCTGGCGCTACCGCGGCAACGGCTCCGGCGCTGTGCACATCTGCCGGCCGGTGACCGTCGTCCAGGACACCGCCGAGCTGCTCGCCGTCTGGATGGCGCCCGGCACCGAGTGCGTCAAGCCGGTGCTCACCGACGGCACTCCCGTCCACGAGGAGCCGCTCGCCACCCGCTACACCGCCCCGCGCACCACCGTGCGCGCGCGCTGGTTCGGCACGGGGGTGCTGAAGCTGGCCAGGCCCGGGGACCCCTGGTCGGTCTGGCTGTTCTGGGACCGCGGCTGGCGCTTCCGCAGCTGGTACGTGAACCTGGAGGAGCCCCGGACCCGTTGGGCCGGCGGCATCGACTCCGAGGACCACTTCCTCGACATCTCCGTCTACCCGGACCGCAGCTGGCTGTGGCGGGACGAGGACGAGTTCGCGCAGGCCCAACGGGCCGGTCTGATGGACGCGGCACAGGCCGCGCGGGTACGGGGCGCGGGCCGGGACGCCGTCGAGGTGATCCGGGCGTGGGGGGCGCCGTTCTCGGACGGCTGGGAGGACTGGCGGCCGGATCCGCGCTGGAGCGTTCCCGAGCTTCCGTCCGACTGGGATCGCACTCCGGCGCACACGGCACCGTGAGACCCTTGATGCGCCCCCGGGGTGCAAACGTAGGATCGTCCTCCGCAAGACCGTGATCAACCGAGCGTCGCGTCAACCACTGAGCACCGCGCAGGACCTGACCGTAAGTCATCCAAGAGGGGGAGAGCCGTGCCGGACGTGTGCCCGGGTGTTCCGACCCCTGCCGTAGACACCGCTCGCGGGGTATTCACATCCGCCGCCCGCCAGGGGTTTATCGCCGGTGAAGGCGCGGCATCGGCGAGAAGAGCGAGTGCATCGCCCCACCGGCCCGGACGGACGGAATCCCACGCGTGACGGAGCATCCCACCTCCCACGAAGGCCGCCAGCCGCTGGCTGCCCGGCCGCAGGAACGCACCCGCCCCCGCCAGGAGGCGGCGGCCGCGGCCGTCGCGGTGCCCGCGCCCACCGGCGGCGGCGGGGTGGCGCAGGACGTCGCCGCCACGCGGCGGGAGGGCGACCGGCTGCGGTTCGTGGGCGCGGCGACCCGGCGGATCGCGCGCGGGATAGACCTGGACGAGATCGTGCTGGGCCTGTGCCGGGCGACCGTACCGACGTTCTCCGACGCGATCCTGGTCTATCTGCGCGACCCGCTCCCAGTGGGTGACGAGCGGCCGGTCGCGCCGTTCGTGCTGCGGCTGCGCCGCACCGACCGGTTGCGCTTAACGGACCTGGAGGGCGAGGAGCTCGTCCTCGTGCCCGATCCCGACCCCACGCCCGCGGCCGAACTGTGCGAGGTCCGCTCCGGCGGCGCCCTCGCCGAGGTGCTGCGCGGGGTGCGGCCGGTCTTCGGCGACTCCGAGGCGGCCCGGGCCGCGCTGCCCGAGCTGCTGGGAGCCGATCACGCGCTGCCCGGCGGTCACCGGGCGATCCTCGCCCCGCTGCGCGGCCGGCGGCGGGTCATCGGCGCCGCCGTCTTCCTGCGCCGCCCCGAGCGGCCGGGTTTCGAGCCGAACGACCTGCTGGTCGCGGCGCAGCTGGCGACGCACACGGCGCTCGGCATCGACAAGGCGGTGCTGTACGGCCGTGAGGCGTACATCGCCGACGAGCTGCAGCGCACGATGCTGCCGGACTCGCTGCCGCAGCCGACCGGGGTGAGGCTCGCCTCGCGCTATCTTCCGGCCGCCGAGACGGCCCGGGTGGGCGGCGACTGGTACGACGCGATCCCGCTGCCGGGCAGCCGGGTGGCGTTGGTCGTCGGTGACGTCATGGGGCACTCCATGACGTCCGCCGCGATCATGGGCCAGCTGCGGACCACGGCGCAGACCCTCGCGGGGCTCGACCTGCCGCCGCAGGAGGTGCTGCACCATCTGGACGAGCAGGCGCAGCGGCTGGGGCAGGACCGGATGGCGACGTGCATGTACGCGGTGTACGACCCGGTCTCGCACCGGATCACCATCGCCAACGCCGGTCATCCGCCGCCGATACTGCTCCACCTCGGCGGCCGGGCGGAGGTGCTCCGGGTTCCGCCGGGCGCTCCGATCGGGGTGGGCGGGGTGGACTTCGAGGCCGTGGAGCTGGACGCCCCGGCCGGCGCGACGCTGCTCCTGTACACGGACGGTCTGGTCGAGTCCCGGCTGCGGGACGTGTGGACCGGGATAGAGCAGTTGCGGGAGCGCCTCGCGGCGACGGCCCAGCTGACCGGCCCCGACCATTCGCCGCCGCTGGAGGCGCTCTGCGACGACGTCCTCGACATGCTCGGGCCGGGCGACCGGGACGACGACATCGCGCTGCTCGCGGCCCGTTTCGACGGGATCGCGCCCAGTGACGTGGCGTACTGGTTCCTGGAGCCGGAGGACGCGGCCCCGGGCCGGGCCCGGCGGCTCGCGCGGCGGGCGCTCGCCCGCTGGGACCTGGAGGAGCTGTCGGACTCGGTGGAGCTGCTGATCAGCGAGGTCGTGACGAATGCCGTGCGGTACGCGGAGCGGCCGGTGACGCTGCGGCTGCTACGGACGGACGTCCTGCGCTGCGAGGTCGGCGACGACTCTCCGCAGCTGCCCCGGCAGCGGCGGGCGCGGGACACCGACGAGGGCGGTCGCGGGCTGTTCCTGGTGAACCGGCTGGCCCGCCGGTGGGGGGCGACCCGGCTCTCGGGCGGCAAGGTGGTCTGGTTCGAGCTGGCCACGCGTAGCTGAGCGGCGGGAGCAGCGGGAGTACGCATACGGCGACGGCCGGGCCCTTGGCGGGCCCGGCCGTCGTCCTTCTCAGCGCTCAGCGCGGGAGCCGTGTCGACGCAGGAGCCCTGTCACTGGCGCGGGCGCTGATCGTCCTCGCCCACGACCGGCGGTTCGAAGGTCGGCTCCGTCCGCGTGGGCGTCGGCAGCGGCGGTGTCGTGGTCGTCCGGGTCGGCTGCGGCGGCGTGGTCGCGGTCGACGTCGGCGGCGGCGTCGGGTCCGGGGACGCGGTGCTGGTGGCCGGCGGGGTCGGCTCGGGGGACTCGGTGGTCCGCGACGGCGTCGGGTCCGGCTCGACGACCGCGGAGTTGTCGGTCTCCAGGTCGAAGCGGGCGTCGGAGCCGCCGCCCAGCGCGCTGGTGGTGTAGGCGCCCCAGATCTGGGCCGGGGTGCGGCCGCCGTTGGCGCGGCCGGGGTTGATCGTGTCGGTCAGGGTGGTCTGGCCGCCCTTGACCTCCTCGCCGAACAGGCCGACGGCGGTGACCAGTTCGGGGGTGTAGCCGACGAACCAGGCGGAGCGGTTGTTCTCGGAGGTACCGGTCTTGCCGGCGGCCTGGTAGTTGCCCGCGGCCCGGAAGCCGGAGCCGCTGCGGACGACGCCCTGCATCGCCTTGGTGGTGGTGTCGGCGGCCTCGCGGCTGATGACCCGCTCGCCGATCGACTTCACCGGCTCCGCCCTGCGGTCCTTGTGCTCGGCGGACTTCACGATGGTCGGGGTGACCTTCACACCGTGGTTGTCGAGCGTGGCGTAGACGGCGGCCATGTCCCAGGTGGAGGCGCCCATGACCCCGAGCGACATGGAGGGGGTCTCGCCGAAGTCCTCGCCGTCCTTCATGCCGAGGTCGAGGGCGGTCTTCTTGACGTGGGCCGGGCCGACGTCGACGATCATCTGGGCGTACACCGAGTTGATCGAGCTGTTGGTGGCCTTCTGGACGGTGACGGGGCCGTAGCTCCGGTCGTCCTCGTTCTCCGGGTTGAACGGCACGTCGCTGCCCACGACCGGCCGCTTGCTGGTGCCGTCGTAGATGGTGCCGAGGCCTATCTTCCGGCCGTCCTGGGTCTCGGCGCCGTTCTCGAGGGCGGAGGCGAGCACGATCGGCTTGAAGGTCGAGGCGGGCTGGTAGTCGCGGCGGGTGGCGTTGGACATCCAGTGCTCGGTGGCGCCGAGGCCGCCGTAGAGGGCGACGACCTTGCCGGTCTTCGGGTCGACGGAGGTGGCGCCGGCCTGGACGGTGGCGTCCTTCTCGTCGCCCTTGCGGTCGAGCTTCGCCTCCAGTTGCTCGTCGACCGCCTCGATCAGCGCCTTCTGCTTCTTCTCGTCGATGTTGAGGGTGATCGTCCAGCCGCCGGCCTTGATGTCCTCCTCGCTGATGCCCTGGCGCATCAGCTCCTGGTTGGCGGCCTCGACGAGGTATCCGCGCTGGCCTTCCATGCCGGGGGCGGGCTTGGGCTTCTGCGGGACGGGGAACTTCAGGCCGTGCCGCTCGGTCTGCTCGAGCCAGCCTTCCTCGACCATGTTGTCGAGGGTGTAGTTCCAGCGCTCCTCGACCAGCTTGCGGCCGGTGGGGGTGGCGGAGGTCCAGTCGTACTGGTTGGGGGCCTGGAGCAGCGAGGCGAGGTAGGCGCCCTGGGCGACGGTCAGCTTGGAGGCGTCGACACCGTAGTAGGACTGGGCGGCGGCCTGGATGCCGTAGGCGCTGCGTCCGTAGTAGCTGGTGTTCATGTAGCCGGCGAGGATCTCGCTCTTCGCCATGCGCTGGTCGACCTTGAGGGCGATCACCATCTCCTTGAGCTTGCGGGTGACCGTCTGGTCCTGGTCCAGGTAGTAGTTCTTGACGTACTGCTGGGTGATGGTCGAGCCACCCTGCTTGCCCTTGCCGGTGACGGTGTTGAGCGCGGCGCGGGCGGTGCCGCGGATGTCGACGCCGTTGTCCTTGTAGAAGGTCTTGTTCTCCGCGGCGACGAAGGCGTACTGGACCTTGGTCGGGATCCGCTCCAGGCCGACGATCTCCCGGTTGATCTCGCCGGTCCTGGCGATGATCTTTCCGTTGGAGTACTTGTAGACGTTGCTCTGCATGGTGGCCTGGGCGTTGGCGGACGGCACCGGGACCAGCAGGTAGATCGCGTAGAAGGCGCCCATGACGAGCAGGCAGCCGACGAAGAACGTGCCCAGGAGTTTCTTCCAGGTGAAGAGGCGGCGTATCCGTCCGCCCTTTTTCACTCGGCCTTTTTCCGCTCGGCCCATGTCCCTCGTCGCTCCGCTCATCGTCGTCCCGGGCAGGTGTCCGCACCGAGTCAGCTCAGCAAGCTAACACCGCTGATGCAGACAAAGGGCAATCGATCCGGTCTTTTCCGGACGTGAGAATCAGCACCCGTCTCCCCTGCAATCGACGCTTCTGGGGCCCGGATGGTTGTGCGACACCGGTCACAACCTGGCTATACAGCGTGCGTATACACCGGGTGTACAGTGGCCGTCATGTCAATCGGTCACACCCTTCTCGGGCTCCTGGAGTCCGGACCGCGCCACGGCTACGACCTCAAGCGCGCCTTCGACGAGAGATTCGGCCACGACCGGCCCCTGCACTACGGGCAGGTCTACTCGACCATGTCGCGGTTGCTGAAGAACGGCCTGGTCGTGGTGGACGGCGTCGAAGCCGGCGGCGGGCCCGAGCGGAAGCGGTACGCGATCACCGAAGCGGGCATCACCGACGTCGAGCGCTGGCTGTCGCAGCCGGAGAAGCCGGAGCCGTACCTCCAGTCCACGCTCTACACCAAGGTCGTCCTCGCCCTGCTCACCGGACGCGGCGCGGCGGAGCTGCTCGATGTGCAGCGCTCGGAGCATCTGCGGCTCATGCGCGAGCTCACCCGGCGCAAGAAGGGCGGCGACCTCGCCGACCAGTTGATCTGCGATCACGCCCTGTTCCACCTCGAAGCCGATCTTCGCTGGCTGGAACTGACCGCCGCCCGACTCGACCGGCTCGCCGAGGAGATCCGCCGATGACGCCCCCTCCCCTCCTCCACGCGACCGGCGTCGACAAGACGTACGGGCCGACCCCCGCGCTCTCCGGGGCGGACTTCGCGGTCCGGGCCGGCGAGGTCGTGGCCGTGATGGGCCCGTCGGGTTCCGGGAAGTCCACGCTGCTGCACTGTCTCGCCGGGATCGTCCGGCCCGACGCCGGCACCATCACCTACGACGGGCGCGAGCTCACCGGCCTGTCGGACACCGCGCGCAGCGCTCTGCGCCGCACCGACTTCGGCTTCGTCTTCCAGTTCGGCCAGCTGGTCCCCGAACTCAGCTGTGCCGAGAACGTCGCCCTGCCGCTGCGCCTGCACGGCGAGCGGCGCAAGCACGCCGAGGCCAAGGCGGTGGAGTGGCTGACCCGCCTTGAGGTCGACGACATCGCCGCCAAGCGGCCCGGCGAGATCTCCGGCGGCCAGGGCCAGCGGGTCGCGGTCGCCCGCGCGCTGGTCGGCTCCCCCCGCGTGCTCTTCGCCGACGAGCCGACCGGCGCCCTGGACTCGCTCAACGGCGAACGGGTGATGCAGCTGCTCACCGACGCGGCCAGGGACACCGGCGCCGCGGTCGTCCTCGTCACCCACGAACCCCGGGTCGCCGCCTACTCCGACCGCGAGGTCGTCGTCCGCGACGGCTCCGTGCGGGACGCGGAGTGGGCGGCATGAGGCTCCGTACCTGGGCGCGCGACCTGCTGCTCGGCGCGCGGTTCGCGGTCACCGGGGGCCGCTCCGGCTGGACCCGGACGGCCCTGACCAGCGTCGGCATCGGCCTGGGCGTCGCGCTGCTGCTCGTCGCCTCCTCGATACCGAACCTGCTGTTCTCGCGCGAGGTGCGCGAGTCGCAGCGGGACGTCAACGCGAGCCAGGAGGTGCCCCGCCCCACGGCGGACTCCTTTCTCTACGCCAAGCCCTCCACGCTCTACCGCGGTGAGACGATCACCGGGCTCGTCCTGCGGCCCGAGGGACCGCACGCCCCCGCCCCGCCGGGTGTGGCGGAGCTGCCCGGAGCGGGCGAGATGCTGGTCTCCCCCGCGCTCGCCGAGCTGCTCGCCTCCCCGGGCGGCGCCCTGCTCCGCGAACGCCTGCCGTACCGGACCATCGGCACGATCGGGGACGCGGGCCTCATCGGACCGGCCGAGCTGCGTTACGTCGCGGGCAGCGACACCCTCACCACCGTCGACTACGACGGGCGCGGCAAGGAGTACGGCTGGTCGGTGCCGAGCGAGCCGCTGAACGCGTTCCTGCTCCTGCTCGTCGTCATCGCCTGCGTCGTCCTGCTGCTGCCCGTGCTCGTCTTCATCGCCACCGCCGTCCGCTTCGGCGGCGAGCAGCGCGACCGGCGGCTGGCGGCGCTGCGCCTGGTCGGCGCGGACAGCGCGATGACCCGGCGCATCGCGGCCGGGGAGTCGCTCGCCGGGGCGCTGCTCGGGCTGGGCCTCGGCGCCGTGCTCTTCGCGCTGGCCCGGCAGCTCGCCGGGACGGTCCAGGTGTGGGACGTCAACGCCTTCCCCACCGACGTGGTGCCGCTGCCCGCGCTCGCCGCGGTCGTCCTCGTGGTGGTCCCGGTGTCGGCGATCGTGGTGACGGTCTTCGCCCTGCGCGGGGTCGCGATCGAACCGCTCGGTGTCGTACGGACCTCCACCCCGCGCGCCCGCCGGCTGTGGTGGCGCCTGCTCCTGATCGCGGCCGGTGTCGCCCTGCTCGTCCCGATGGCCGGCGCGGTCGGCTTCCGGGAGACCTCGGCGGACACCGTCATGGTCACGGCGGGCGCGGCCCTCGCCCTCATCGGGCTCACCACGCTGCTGCCGTGGCTGGTGGAGACCGTGGTCAAGCGGCTGCGGGGCGGCCCGGTCGCCTGGCAGCTGGCCACCAGAAGGCTCCAGCTGAGCAGTGGCACGACGGCACGGGCGGTCAGTGGGATCGTGGTCGCCGCGGCCGGGGCGATCGCGCTCCAGATGCTTTTCCAGGCGATGCAGAACGACTTCATGCGGCCCACGAACATGGACACCGCGCGGGCCCAGATGGAAGCGCACACGGACGCGGTGGACGGCGACGAGGCCCGCGAGATGATCGCGAAGTTCTCGCGGACCGAGGGCGTGACCGGAGTGATCGGCACGATCACCTCGCACGTCTGGCGGCCGGGCCCGCTCAAGAAGGGCGAGGGGTTCACCCCGATCACCTCGCTCACCGTCGCGGACTGCGCCTCGCTCAGGGAGCTGGCGGCGCTGCCCTCCTGCACGGACGGCGACGTGTTCATCGCGCGGACGCACGGCCGGGAGGGCCCGGACGACGCGTACCTCGCCGAGACGGCCCGCCCCGGAGCGGTGGTCGCCCTGCGGGACATCCCGTCGGACGGCGGCGCGGTGCCGACCTGGCGGATCCCGGACACGGCCCGCACGGTCGACTCCCGCCGCGATCCGATGGGCCAGTTCCGCTTCGGTGTCTTCGCCACCCCGTCCGCCGTCGACGTGTCGGGGCTGGACATGCCGAACGCGTCGGCGATGGTGCGGATCGACCCGGCGGTGCCGGACGCGCCCGAGTACGTACGGAACACGGCCGCCTCGATCGATCCGCTGATCTGGGTCGGCACCCTGCAGAACTTCGAGCGCGACGCGCAGTTCAGCAGCGTACGGACCGGGATCCTGGTCGGCGCGACCGCGACGATGATCCTGGTGGCCGCGTCGCTCCTGGTCACGACCCTGGAGCAGGTGCGGGAGCGGAAGCGGCTGCTGTCCTCGCTGGTCGCCTTCGGGACGCCGAGGACGACGCTGTCCTGGTCGGTGCTGTGGCAGACGGCGGTCCCGATCGCGCTGGGTCTGGCCCTCGCGGTGGCCGGCGGGCTCGGGCTCGGCCTGGTCCTGCTGAAGATGATCGACAAACAGGTCGAGGAGTGGACGGTCTTCCTGCCGGTGACGGGGGTCGGCGTCGCGCTGATCCTGGCGGTGACGCTGCTGAGCATGCCCGCGCTGTGGCGCGTGATGCGGGCGGACGGGCTCAGGACCGAATGACCCGGACGGGATGAACCCGGGGGCTGGGTGCCGGTGCCGCTTCAGGCGCCGGCGCCCACCACCCGTACCGGAAGCCGCTTCATCGCGCCGCGCAGGGACCGCGCCAGCTCCTCGAACTCCTCGTGCCGGGCCGCTCCGGTGCGCATGGCGAGAGCGACCCGCCGCGAGGGCGCCGGATCGGTGAAGCGGCCGGTGAACAGGGCCGTGTTGCGGGCGGTCTCGACCTTGACGGCGGTGCGCGGGAGCAGGGTCACGCCGAGACCGCCCGCCACCAGCTGGACCAGGGTGGACAGGCCCGCCGCGGTGGTGGTGACGGGCGCCCCTTCCGTACGGCCGGCCTCCCGGCAGATGTCGAGGGCCTGGTCGCGCAGGCAGTGCCCCTCGTCGAGCAGCAGCAGATTGAGTTCCTTCAACGCCTCGCGCGGAATGTCCTCGCGGCCGGCCAGCGGATGCCCCTGCGGGGTCACGAGCACGAAGTCCTCGTCGAAGAGCGGCAGTTCGATGACGCCCGGAACGCCGAGAGGCACAGCGAGCAGCAGCAGATCCAGCCGCCCGGCGGCGAGCCCCTCCAGGAGCGAGGAGGTCTGCTCCTCATGCACCTGGAGGTCCAGCTCCGGATAACGCTCGTGGACCAGGCGCAGGACCGTGGGCAGCAGATACGGCGCGACCGTCGGGATCACGCCGAGCCGCAGGACCCCGGTGAAGGGAGCCTGCGCCGCCTCCGCCTCCTCCATCAGCTCCGACACCGCGTCCAGCACCGCCTTGGCGCGCACCGCGAGCCGCTCCCCCGCGGGTGAGAGCAGTACCTTCCGCGTCGTACGCTCGAGGAGCTGGACACCGAGTGCCTCTTCGAGAGCCGAAACCGCGCCCGAAAGTGCGGGCTGGCTCATCCCGATCGCCGCCGCGGCGTCCCGGAAGTGCAGATGCTCCGCGACCGCCGCGAACGCTCTGAGCTGGGAAAGACTGGGCTGCTTGCCTCGGTACGGGTTGTACGGGGATCCCACTGATAACCACCTTCAATCAACACGACCCAGTCTAGCTATTTCACTGATCAATGCACCGCGTGCCATGCTGGTCGCCGTCCAACCCCCATGGAGGACCCCAAAAGGGACCTTCAACCCCTCTGCAAGGAGAGCGCGTGCTCACTGTCGGTGACCAGTTCCCCACCTACGACCTGACCGCCTGCGTGTCGCTGGAGAGCGGCAAGGAGTTCGCTCAGATCGACCACAAGACCTACGAGGGCAAGTGGCGTGTGGTGTTCTTCTGGCCGAAGGACTTCACCTTCGTCTGCCCCACCGAGATCGCCGCGTTCGGCAAGCTGAACGACGAGTTCGCCGACCGTGACGCCCAGATCCTCGGCGTCTCCGGCGACTCGGAGTTCGTGCACCACGCCTGGCGCAAGGACCACGACGACCTGCGTGACCTGCCCTTCCCGATGCTCGCCGACTCGAAGCACGAGCTCATGCGCGACTGCGGCGTCGAGGGCGAGGACGGCTTCGCACAGCGTGCCGTCTTCATCGTGGACCAGAACAACGAGATCCAGTTCACCATGGTGACCGCCGGCTCCGTCGGCCGTAACCCCAAGGAGGTCCTGCGGGTGCTGGACGCCCTGCAGACCGACGAGCTGTGCCCGTGCAACTGGACCAAGGGCGAGAACACCCTCGACCCGGTCGCGCTCCTCTCGGGCGAGTAAGGAACGGGTGAACTGAGATGGCTCTCGACGAACTCAAGTCCGCCATACCGGACTTCGCCAAGGACCTGAAGCTGAACCTCGGTTCGGTGATCGGCAACAGCGAGCTGCCGCAGCAGCAGCTCTGGGGCACCGTCCTGGCCTGCGCGATCGCCTCGCGCTCGCCGAAGGTCCTCAAGGAGCTGGAGCCGGAGGCCAAGGCCAACCTGAAGCCCGAGGCGTACCAGGCCGCCAAGTCCGCCGCCGCGATCATGGCGATGAACAACGTCTTCTACCGGACCCGGCACCTGCTGTCGGACCCCGAGTACGGGACGCTGCGCGCCGGTCTGCGGATGAACGTCATCGGCAACCCGGGCGTCGAGAAGGTCGACTTCGAGCTGTGGTCGCTGGCCGTCTCGGCGATCAACGGCTGCGGTCAGTGCCTGGACTCGCACGAGCAGGTGCTCCGCAAGGCCGGTGTCGACCGCGAGACGATCCAGGAGGCGGTCAAGATCGCCTCGGTGATCCAGGCGGTCGGCGTGACGCTGGACGCGGAAGCGGTGCTGGCCGAGTAGGGCCGCCGCGACGCGAGGAAGGGCCCCGGGGTCGTCACCCCGGGGCCCTTCGTCATGCCGTGAGCCGTCACGCCTTGAGCGTCATGCTTTGAGCGCGGCCATCAGCGCCTTCATGTCCTGGATCAGCACGGCCTCGATGCCCGACAGATCGGTCTTCCGCTCGGCCGGGACCGCCTGGTTCGTGTCCACGTCCCAGTCCATTTCCGGTGTGAGCCAGATGTCCAGCTGGGCCTGGCCGTCCAGCACGCTGATCCAGGCACCGGAGTCGTCCTTGTCGCGGTGGACGTACGCCCGCTCCCCGAGCCCCTCGACCGGCTCGGTGTCCGCCATCATCTCGCCGAGCCTCGGCTCGAACTCCGGCCCGGGATCGGTCACCTTGTGCAGGTCGTAGCCGACTTCGGCGGTGAAGCCGGTTTCATCGGAGCCCAGCACGACCGTGCAGCGCGCTCTGTCCAGCGCCGGGTGCGTCCGGGTCGGCGTCGGCACGTCGGTGTCCGGCGTCTTCTTCCCCAGCTCCACCTGGAGCGCCTTCAGCTCGGCCTTGTCGCAGAGGTTCTCGACCGTGCGGTATCCGCCCAGGTCGGGGCCGCCGTCCTGGGGCCTCTCGTACGCGAGGAGTCCCCCGGCCCACACCGCCGACGCCACCACCGCGCCGCCCAGCGCCCACAGCCAGGGCGGCCGCGGACGGGACGGGCGGGGCGGCTCGGGCGCCGGTTCGATACGAGGGGACTCGGCGGCCGGGAAGGCCGTACCGCCCACGAGTTCGGGTTCGGTGATCACGCGTCGTCGTTCCTGTCCGTCGATCCCGGCGCCGGGGTCGGTGCCACCGCGTGGGCCGTCGCGCCGCGCGGTTCCGGGGTGCTGAGCAGGGCCCGTTCGGTGCTGTACGCGCGGAGGTAGCCGACCGCCGTGTTGGTGACCGCGACCAGCGGCACCGCCACCACCGCGCCGCCGATGCCCGCCGTCAGACCGCCGGCCGCCACCGCGAGGACGACCGCCAGCGGATGGACCCGCACGGCCCGGCCCAGGATGAAGGGCTGGAGCACATGGCCTTCGATCTGCTGCACGGCCAGGACCACGACGAGCACCATCAGGGCCGTGAACACCCCGTTGGTGACCAGGGCGACCACGACCGCGAGGGCGCCGGAGATGACCGCGCCGACCAGCGGGATGAAGGCGAAGAGGAAGATGAAGACGGCGAGCGGCACGGCCATCGGGACGTCGAGGAAGTAGAGACCGAGGCCGATGAAGACGGCGTCGATGAGGGCGACGAGGACCGTTCCGCGTACATAGGCGGTCAGCGTCCGCCAGGCGCGCGGCCCCGCGCCCGCGACACCGGGCCGTGCCTGGGCGGGCACCAGCTTCAGCGTCCAGTTCCATACCTTCTTGCCGTCGTAGAGCAGGAAGAGCGTCGAGAACATCGCGAGCAGTATGCCGGCCATCGCCTCGACGACCACCGTCACGCCCTGGAGTCCGGCGGAGGTGATCTGCTCGGTGTTGGCGCCGATGGTGTCGCTGAGGTTCTGCGCGATGTCGTTGATCTGCGACTCGGTCACGTGGAACGGGGAGTCGAGCAGCCAGCGCTTGAGCTCCTCGATGCCGTCCCTGACCCGGTCGGACAGGTTGTCGAGGTTGTCCATGACCTGCCAGACCACGAACCAGCCCACCAGGCCCATCACCACGAAGCCGGAGACGGCGGTGACGGCGGTGGCGACCCCGCGGGGAAGCCCCATCCTGCGCAGCCGGGCCACGGTGGGCTGGAGGAGCGCGGTGATGAGGAGCGCGGCGACGAAGGCGAGCACGACCAGCTGGACGGAGCTGATCACCTTCATGAGCACCCAGAGCGTGCCGGCGAGGACGAGCAGCCGCCAGCCGGCCTCGGCCGCGACGCGCATGCCCCACGGGATGGCGTCGACGGGGTCGGGCCGGGCGGCGACGGCGGGCGCGTAGGCGGGGGGCGCGGGTACGGACGCGGTGGGGGCGACGGGCGCGCGCCGCCCCGGCCACCGGCCGGACCCGGCCCCGGCCCCGGCCTTGGCCGTGCCGCCTTCGGTGCCCTGACCGTCGCCCGCGTCGGCGCCCGGCCGGTCGGACGGACCGCCCGTGCCCGGTCCTGGCTCGTCCGACGGGTCGTAGGGGCGGTCGCCGATGTCGTCGTAGGGCGGGCCGAGTTCCTCGTCCGCCTCCGCGCGGGCGCGGCGCTCGTCCAGGCGCTCGCTCATCCGGGCCAGGCGGTCGCCCAGCCGGCTCAGCCATCCAGGCAGTTTCGACATGCTCTTCCTTCTTCCCCCGCTCACTCCCCCCAAAGGAGCCGACCGGGTCCCGAACCTACACGCACGGAGCCCCTCACCGTAGGACGGTGAGGGGCTCCGAGAGGTTGAGCTCGCCGGACTAGTACCAGCGGTTGGCCTGCCAGAACGACCACGCGCCGCAGGGGCTGTCGTAGCGGTTGTTCATGTAGTTCAGGCCCCACTTGATCTGGGTGGCGGGGTTGGTCTGCCAGTCGGCGCCGGCCGACGACATCTTCGAACCCGGGAGGGCCTGGACGAGACCGTACGCGCCCGAGGAGGGGTTGGTCGCGCGGTAGTTCCAGCCGGACTCGTGGTCCACGATGTTGCTGAAGCACTGGAACTGCGAGGCCGGGATCATCTGACGGGCGATCGCCTTGACCTCCGCGATCGAGTAGGAGCCCTGGGCCGAGAAGCTCGACGCGTCGCGCACCGCGGAGCGGTTGGCGCGCTCCTCGGCTTCCTTGCGCTCGCGCTCCGCCTTGTCGGCGGCCTTCTTCTTGGCCTCGGCGTCCTGGGCGGCCTGGAGACGGGCCGCCTCCTCCGCGGACTTCTTCGCGGCCGAGTCGGCCGCGGCGGCCTGGGCGTCGGCCTGGGCCGAGAGCGAGGAGACCTGTACCTGGGCCTGCTCGCCCATGGGGATGTCCGCGAGCAGCGTGGTGTCGGCGGCGGTCGCCTCGAAGTTGTCGTCCGCGGGCTGGGTGCCGCCCGAAGCGACGCCGACGACGGCGCCGACAGTGGTGACCGCAGTGGCCGAAGCCACCGCGAATCCCCGGACCGAGATCCGGCTCACACGGTTTCCTTCCAGCATCGCCCACGCAGGTGACCAAATGGGCGAAATCGTGCCCCTGGCGCTGGTCTTCGACGAGATGGGTCACAGAAGACACGGGCCCGTGGTGCTGTGGGCGGCATACGGCGAACGGTTGTTGAGTTGTGTGGTGCCGCACCCCTGAAGGTGCACGTGTGCCGTATGCGGGGCCTGACGGAAGCAAGACTCTGCCGGACGGCGACGCCGCAAGGCAATTCTGAGTTGCGTGTGAAAGCTCACACCCCGTCCTGCGCAGCGGTTTTGGTCGATACGGAGGACAGCGCGGCGCCGCCCGGCTAAGCTCCTGCGCTTTGCCGGGCGGCGCCAACTGCCGTACGTGTACGGGACCGCGTCAAGCGGGTCAGATGTGAACGTCCTCCAGCATTTCGGTCACGAGCGCGGCGATCTGCGAGCGCTCGGAGCGGGTGAGCGTGACGTGCGCGAAGAGCGGATGCCCCTTCAGCTTCTCGACGACGGCGACCACGCCGTCGTACCGGCCGACCCTGAGGTTGTCGCGCTGGGCGACGTCATGGGTCAGCACCACACGGGAGTTCGCCCCGATCCGGGACAGAACGGTCAGGAGGACGTTCCGCTCCAGGGACTGGGCCTCGTCGACGATCACGAAGGCGTCGTGCAGGGAGCGGCCCCGGATGTGCGTCAGCGGCAGGACCTCCAGCATGCCGCGGCCGAGCACCTCCTCGATGACCTCCCGGCCCGCCACGGCGGAGAGCGTGTCGAAGACCGCCTGGGCCCAGGGGCTCATCTTCTCGGACTCGCTGCCCGGCAGATAGCCGAGCTCCTGGCCGCCGACGGCGTACAGCGGACGGAACACCATCACCTTCTGGTGCTGCCGGCGCTCCAGGACCGCCTCCAGGCCGGCGCAGAGCGCCAGCGCGGACTTGCCGGTGCCGGCCCGGCCGCCCATGGAGATGATGCCGACGTCGGGGTCGAGGAGCAGATCGAGCGCGATCCGCTGCTCGGCGCTGCGGCCGCGGATGCCGAAGACCTCCCGGTCCCCGCGCACCAGGCGGATGTTGCCCTCCGCCGTGATCCGGCCGAGCGCCTTGCCCCGCTCGGACTGCAGCACCAGGCCCGTGTGGACCGGAAGCTCGGCGGCCTCCGGGACGTACAGGGTCTCCTGGTCGTAGAGGATGTCCACCTGGTCGGCGCCGAGCGCGATCTCGGACATTCCGGTCCAGCCGGAGTCCGTGATGGCGAGCTCGGCGCGGTACTCCTCCGCGAGGAGACCGACCGAGGACGCCTTGATGCGCAGCGGCAGGTCCTTGGAGACGACCGTGACGTCGTACCCCTCGGCCTGGAGGTTGCGCGCGACCGCGAGGATCCGTGAGTCGTTGTCCCCCAACCGGTAGCCGGCCGGAAGCACGCCGGGGTCGGAATGGTTGAGTTCGACCCGCAGCGTGCCGCCCAGGTCCCCGATCGGGAGCGGGGCGTCGAGGCGTCCGTACCGGACCCGGAAGTCGTCCAGGAGGCGCAGGGCCGCCCGGGCGAAGTAGCCGAGCTCGGGGTGGTGCCGCTTGGCCTCCAACTCGGTGACCACGACGATCGGGAGCACGACCTCGTGCTCGTCGAAGCGGGACACTGCGTTGGGGTCGGCCAGCAGGACGCTGGTGTCGAGTACGTAGGTGCGCCTGTCGGACAAGCGGCGCTTAGTGCTGGTCACCACGGAAGGACAGACCCCCTCTGAAGACCCCTGCGAGGGCGGGGTGCGACGGAATCGGTGTCGCTGCGGGATGGGACCGGGCTCTGGCCACGAAAGGCGGGCCGAGCACCGGCCCTCCGCTTCGTCCGTGCATGTCCTGCACGGTCGTCCTGGTGCAACGGGCCTCCCGGGTGGCGGTCTCCGTGCCGCTCACTCTGGAAGGGATATGCCCTGCGAGAGGCGCCGCCATGCCATGGCATATGACGACGTGTTCATGAACGCTGGGTGACCCGCGCTCCGGCGCGCCCGAGCGCGGGTGCGGCGCGGGTGCGGCGCGGGTGCGGCGCGGGTGAGGCGCGGGTGTCAGGTGCCGTAGCGGCGGTGGCGGGCCGCGTAGTCGCGCAGCGCGCGCAGGAAGTCGACCTTGCGGAAGGCGGGCCAGTGGACTTCACAGAAGTAGTACTCGGAATGGGCGCTCTGCCACAGCATGAAACCGGACAGGCGCTGCTCGCCGCTGGTACGGATGACCAGGTCGGGGTCGGGCTGTCCGCGCGTGTAGAGGTGCTCGGAGATGTGTTCGACGTCGACGATCTCGGCGAGCTCCTCGAAGCTCGTCCCCTTCTCCGCGTGTTCCAGGAGCAGCGAGCGGACCGCGTCCGCGATCTCCTGGCGACCGCCGTAGCCCACGGCCACGTTCACGAGTATCCCCGTGTTGTCGTGGGTGGTCTGCTCGGCTTCCTTCAGTACGGACTGGGTGCGGGCGGGCAGCAGGTCCAGCGTGCCCACGTGGTGGACGCGCCAGCGGCCGTCGGCGGCGAGGGCGCGCACCGCGTTCTCGATGATGCCGAGCAGCGGCACGAGCTGCTCCTCGGGCCGGTTCAGGTTGTCCGTGGAGAGCATCCAGAGCGTGACGACCTCGACGTCGGTCTCGGCGCACCAGCCGAGCAGCTCCTGGATCTTGTCCGCACCGGCCTTGTGGCCCTGCTCGGGAGTCCCGCCGGACGCCTTGGCCCAGCGCCGGTTGCCGTCGAGGATGACACCGATGTGCTTCGGCACCTGGGCGTGGTCGAGGCGGCCTTCCACCCGGCGTGCGTAGAGCCCGTACACCAGGTCGCGCAGGTTCACTGTTCTTAACCCCTCCATGCCGCGGCGGTTCCCCGAAGCCGCCACATTACTGCGCACGGGTCAATGGCTCCCAGCCCGGGACTGTCACAAGACCGTGATAAGCAGAGATACGTGACTGATTCTCCCCTGTACCGCGCCTCAGCGGACCGTTACGACCACATGGAGTACCGCCGCACCGGGCGCAGCGGGCTCCGGCTTCCCGCCATCTCGCTGGGCCTCTGGCACAACTTCGGCGACGACCGGACGCTCGGCTCGCAGCGGGCGATCCTGCGCCGCGCCTTCGACCTGGGCGTGACCCATTTCGACCTGGCGAACAACTACGGGCCGCCGCCCGGCTCCGCCGAGCTGAACTTCGGCAAGATCTTCGCCCAGGACTTCGCGCCCTACCGGGACGAGCTGATCGTCTCGACGAAGGCCGGCTATCTGATGCACCCGGGGCCGTACGGCGAGTGGGGCTCCCGCAAGTATCTGATGTCGTCGCTGGACGCCTCGCTGAAGCGGATGGGCCTCGACTACGTCGACATCTTCTACTCCCACCGCTTCGATCCGCACACCCCGCTGGAGGAGACGATGGGGGCCCTGGCCTCCGCCGTCCAGCAGGGCAAGGCGCTGTACGTCGGCGTCTCCTCGTACACCAGCGAGCAGACCGCCGAGGCCGCCGGGATCCTCAAGGAGATGGGCGTCCCCGCCCTCATCCACCAGCCGTCGTACTCCATGATCAACCGCTGGACGGAGGAGGACGGCCTGCTCGACACGCTGGAGGCGGCCGGCATGGGCTGCATCTCCTTCGTGCCGCTCGCCCAGGGGCTGCTCACCAACAAGTATCTGACGGGCGTCCCGGAGGGTTCGCGGGCCACGCAGGGCAAGTCCCTCGACCCGAACCTGCTCTCCGACGAGGTGCTGCGGCGGCTGCGCGGGCTGGCGGAGATCGCCGAGCGCCGGGGCCAGTCCCTGGCGCAGCTGGCGCTGTCGTGGGTGCTGCGCGACGAGCGGATGACCTCCGCGCTGATCGGCGCTTCCAGCGTCGGGCAGCTGGAGGAGAACGTGGCCGCTCTGTCCGGTCCGCCGCTGACGGAGGAGGAGCTGAAGGAGATCGACTCGTTCGCGGTGGACACCGAGGGCACGAACATCTGGGCCGGGCGGGGCTGAGGCCGAAGCCCGGGCGCGGGACCGGGGGAGGAACTGAGACCGGCCGGGGAAGAAAAAACGGGCCGGTCCGTGGGGGGGATACGGACCGGCCCGAGGGGGGGTTTCCACCATAACCCTTCGTAAGTCGTGGTGTGTGCCACCCGGCGCCGACGGATGGCCGGTGAGTCGCACCAGCCCAGTCGCGGCACGGGTCGTGCGGGGCGGTGGCGGGTTTACGCCCGGGCGTGGCGGCGGTTTCCGTACTCCCAAGGGGGACCCCCGGGGGCGGGAGCCCGGTTGACGCGCGGGGCCGGGGGCCGGACGGAAAGCGCGGGGCCGGGGGCCGGACGGAAAGCGCGGGGGCTCGGTGGTCAGGCGGCCTGTTCCGCCTTGCGGGCGAGGATCTCCGCCATGAAGCGGTCGCCCCACTCCCCCAGCGGCATGAGCGCCGTGTTGAGCGCCTCGCCCAGCTCCGTCAGGGAGTACTCCACCCGGGGCGGGACCTCCCGGTAGACCTCGCGGTGGACGATGCCGTCCACCTCCAGCTCGCGCAGTTGCTGGATCAGCATCTTCTCGCTGACGCCGGACACCTGCCGCCTGAGCTCCCCGAAGCGGCAGGTGCCGTGCGCGTGCAGCGCCCACAGGATCAGCGGCTTCCACTTGCCGCCGACGACATCGACGGCCGCGTCGAGTCCGCAGTCGTATCCCGTCTTGCCCTTGGCCATCGCCAACTCCTCGAATCGTCCCGACTGTTCGGTCAAGGCGGACAGCTTCTGACCTATTCCGCGCCTACGGTCGGAGGCATGACCACCACCCCACCACACGTCAGCTGGGCCGAGGCGGATGCCCGGAGGATCCACCGTCAGTTTCTGGACGAGCCGGCCGACGCCCCGCCGGCGGCGGTGACGGCCGCGATGCTCGGCGCGCACGCCCAGGTCCTGTCGGCGGCCGAGCTGTCCGTGGCCCTGCGCACGACCGGGGCGACCCGGGCCGACGTACGGGCCGCGCTGTGGCAGGACCGCTCGCTCATCAAGACGTACGGCCCGCGCGGCACCGTGCATCTGCTGCCCGCCGCCGATCTGCCGCTGTGGACGGGGGCGCTCTCCGAGATCCCGTCGGGGCCGAACCAGATGCCGCCGGACGTACGGATGACGGCCGCGCAGACGGACGAGGTCGTGGCGGCGATCGGGGACGCGCTCGCGGGCGCGGAGCTGACCGTGGACGAACTGACGGACGCGATCGTGGCGCGAACCGGCCCCTGGGCGGGCGAGCGGGTGATGGACGCCTTCCAGGACAAGTGGCCGCGCTGGCGGCAGATGACCCACACGGCGGCGCACCGCGGGGTCCTGTGCTTCGGGCCGAACCGCGGCCGGAAGATCACCTACACCAGCCCGGGCGTGCGGCCCGCGGAGGGGACGGAGGCGCTCGGCGCCCTCGTCGAGCGCTACCTGTACGCGTACGGCCCGGCGACCCCGCGGCACTTCGCGAAGTGGCTGGCCGCTCCGGCCGGGTGGGCGGGCACGCTGTTCGCCGCGCTGGCCGGGGACGGGCGGATCGAGGAGGTCTCCTTCGAGGACGCGGCGGCCTGGGTCGTCGCCGGGGACAACGACTTCCCGGCGGAACCGGCGCGGGGCGTGCGGCTGCTGCCGTACTTCGACGCCTTCACCATCGCCTCGCAGCCGCGCGAACGGCTCTTCCCGGGAGCCGCGTACGAACGGGCGCTCGCGCGCGGGCAGGCCGGCAACTTCCCGGTGCTGCTCGTCGACGGGACGGTGGCCGGCGTATGGCACCAACGGCGCTCGGGCAAGCGGATCGCGGTCACGGTCGAACCGCTGCGGCCACTGGACGCGGCACGTACGCGGGAGCTGGAGTCGCAGGCCGAGCGGGTGGCCGCGGTGCTTGAGGGGACGGCGGAGCTGACGGTGGGGACGGTGACGGTGGGCCCGCACGCCTGAGCGGTCAGGGTGGGGGCGGGGTCCGCTCCGGTGGCGTCTGAGCGTGGAGGGCGCAGTCCGCTCCGGCGGCCCTCAGCGGGCGGTGCGGCGCAGGAGGGTCAGGCCGTCGCGCGCGGCCACGAGCTCGTAGCCGTGCTCCTCTCGCGCCGCGGCCAGCTCCGCCAGCTGCTGTTCGATCGGGTAGGGCCAGTGGCCGGTCTTGTACGGCCACGCCTCCGGTGCCCGGGCGTCGTGGAGGATCCACTCGGCCGTCGGGGCCGGGAGGTGCTTCCGGTCGTACCGGTAGAGCTTGCTGTCCACCGGGAACGTCGGGAAGACGACGACGGTGCAGCGCGAGGTGAGCTGCGGGACCAGGCGGTTGGACGCGGCGACGGTCGCGCCGTCCGGGATCCTCGCGAGCAGCGTGCGCGCCGCCTCGATGTGGGGGGTGGTGCGCCAGGTGGCCCGCTGGGCGAGCTGGGCCAGCGGGAAGGACGGGATCATCACCGCCGTCACCGCGAGCACCGTGGCCAGCGAGGCGCGGATGTGGCGGGCGGCGAGCGGATGGTCTGCACGGCGCCAGACGGTGAGGGCGTCGATCAGTCCTGCGAGGACGACCGGCATGAGGACCGCGCTGTAGTGGAAGGCCGTGCCCCAGTGGAAGCCGTTCTCGGAGAGCATCCGCCAGGCGAGGGTCGGTACGGCGATCAGCGAGAGCGGGGAGCGGAGCGCGAGGAGCGCGGACGGGGCGAAGACCAGGACGAGGGTCATCGCCTTGATGTCGGGGCGCAGGGCGTCGAGCGGCGCGTGGGCGAGGGTGGAGAGCAGGGAGCCGTAGCCGTCGGAGAGGTTCCCGCCGTGGGCGTAGCCCCCTCCGGGGTTGAACGCGGGCAGCAGGAGTGCGATCTCGACGAGGGAGCCGAGGAGACCGGCCACGGCGGTGGCGACGCCGAGCCGGCGCGGGCCTTTGATCGCGATGTACACGCCGATGGCCGCGAAGGTGAGGCCCAGGTCCTCCTTGACGAGCAGCAGGGGCGCGGCCCAGGCGACGGCCGGGCCCCAGCGCCGCCGTCCGAGCGCTTCGAGGCTGAACGCGAGGAGCGGTACGGCGAGGGCCACCTCGTGGAAGTCGAAGGCGGCGGCTGAGGCGATCCCCCAGCTCAGGCCGTACCCGGCGGCGACGACATGGGCGGCCCGGCGGCCGAGCGCGCGGCCCGCCCAGCGGGCGAGGGGGACGACGGCGAGGGCGAGAAGTGCGGCCTGGGCGACCAGCAGGCAGAGGGGTGAGGGCCAGAGGCGGTAGAGGGGCGCGAGGACGGCGAGGAGCGGATGGAAGTGGTCGCCGAGGAGGTTGAAGCCCTCGCCGCGCAACGGGACGACGGGCGCGCGCAGTTCGGCGTAGGCGCGGACGGCCTGCTCGAAGATGCCGAGGTCGTAGCCGGTGGTACGCAGGAGGAGGTGGCGGCGGACGGCGACGGTCGCGTAGAGGACGCACAGACCGGCGGCCCAGGCCCAGGGCAGGAGGGCGGACGCTCCCCGGGGCTGCCGGAGGACCGCGGGAACCACCTGAACCGTTCTGTCAGCAATTGTCCGCATACGGCAGGATGCTAGGTCGCGAACCTCAGGGGGTGGCGGAGAGCGCGCCGAGGAGGACGCCGAGCAGGGCGCCGCCGAGCATGAAGGGGCCGAACGGTATCGCCGCCTTGCGGCCGCCGCGCCGGGCGAGGACCAGGCCGAGCCCGTACAGCGAGCCGAGGAGGAAGCCCGCGAAGGCCCCGGCGAAGAGGATGCCCCAGCCGTACCAGCCCAGGGCGGCGCCGAGGGAGAGCGCGAGTTTGACGTCGCCGAAGCCCATGCCGGCGGGGTTGATCAGGAACAGCACCAGATAGGCGCCGCCCAGCGCGAGCGCGCCGAGGAGGGCGTGGCTCCAGGAGCCGGCGTCGTACGGGAGGAGCGCGGCGGCGCCGAGGAGCGACGGGGTGGCAGCGGCGAGCGGGAGGGTGAGCCCGTCGGGCAATCGGTGCACACAAACGTCGACGCTCGCCAGGAGCACCCCGAAGGGCGCGTACAGCAGCCAGACGACCAGCTCGGGGCGGGGCCCGGTGGCGGCGGCGAGGAGGGCGCAGACGAGGGCGGTGAGGAGGGCGGGGGTGAAGGGAAGGGAGCCCGGGGCGGTTTCGGGCTCCGACTGCGGTTGGGGCTGGGGCTGGGGCTCCGACTGCGGTTGGGGCTGGGGCTGGGGCTCCGGCTGGGGCGCGGTTGCGGGGGGCGCGGCCCCGATCCGGATCCGGGCGCGGGGGCCGCACATACGGCAGGGCGGGGCGCCGAGCCAGCCGCCCGCCGGGCCGGTGAGGGCGTGGCCCGCCGGGCAGCGGTCGCGCCAGGGCTCCCCGGGCTCGACCGACAACCGGTAGGCCGCGCGCGGCACGAGCAGGCCGGCGGCGGCGCCCCACAGGGCGGCGACGGCGATCAGCGTGGGGGACACGGCCCGACCCTAGGCCCGGCGTACCGCTACCGTCTCCCCTTACGGGGAGTTGGCCGGGGGGAGTTGGCTCATGCGGAGTTGGCGCGACGGTACGGGGACGCTGGCCGTGCCGGACGGGACGGTGCCGCTGGAGATCGCGGCCTCCCACCGGGCACGGCGTAGAGGGCTCCTCCGCCGGGACGGCATCGCGGGAGCGCTCCTCATCACCCCGACCAACAGCGTGCACACCTTCGGCATGCGGTTCACCATCGACGTGGCCTATCTGGACCGTTCGTTCCGCGTGATCGATGTGGTGACGATGAAGCCGGGCCGGCTCGGCATGGTGCGGCCGCGGGGCCGGCATGTGCTGGAGGCGGAGGGCGGTGCGATGGCGGCCTGGGGCCTGCGGCGGGGCGTACGGGTCACGGCGGTCCCGAACCCAGAAGCGTGAAGGCGCCGTAGACGGCGGAGGCGAGCGCGAGACCGGCCAGGACGAGGACCCGGGTGCGCACCCGGAGCCGTACCAGCGCCACCGCGGCCGGAAGGAGCAGCCCGAACGCCGGCATCATCAGGCGCGGCCGGGAGCCGAAGTACGCGGCGCCGATGAGGGAGACCACGACGACGCCGATCGTGTACACGAGCAGGGGCAGGGGCTGCCTCTGCCGTACGCACAGGACCACGAGCCAGGCGAGCAGGCCGAGGGCCGCGCACAGGCCGAGGGCGGCCAGGGGCGGCAGGCCCCGGATGAAGCGGGCGAGGGCGACCCCGCCGTCGATGGAGTTGCCCCAGGCCGCCTGGACGTCGAAGTAGGCGGTCGCGCTGCCCTCGCGCACGCCGACGTAGACGATGTACGCGAGCCAGCCCAGCGGCGCGAGCAGCGCACCGGCCACCACGCGCGCGTGGAGCCCGCGTTCGCGGACGAGGGTGGCGAGGGCCGTGATGCCGATGGCGGCGACGAGCGCGGCCGCGGTCGGCCGGGTGAGCCCGGCCAGCGCGCACAGGGCGCCGGCCAGGAGCCAGCGCTCGCGCAGCACGGCGAGGACCGACCAGGCGGCGAGCGCGGTGAAGAGCGTCTCGGTGTAGGCCATCGACTGCACGAAGGCGGTCGGGTACACGCCCCACAGGACGGCGAGGGTGATCCCGGCGGGGCGGCCCGCGAGGTGCGCGCCGACGGCGAAGAGGCCCCATGCGGCGGCGAGCGAGGCGGTCCAGGAGACGAGTAGTCCGGCGGTGGCGGCGTCGACGGGGAGGGCGGCGGACAGGGCCCGTTCGAGGAGGGGGAAGAGGGGGAAGAAGGCGAGATCGGAGTGGACGCTGCCGTTGGGCAGGGTGACCTGGTGGCCGTAGCCGTGCTCGGCGATCCTGACGTACCAGACGGAGTCCCAGCGTCCGCTCAGCCGGTGCAGTCCGTCCTTGCCGGTGACGGCGGCGGCGATGCCGAGGACCGCGAGGCCGAGGAGGCGGGTCGCGGCGTAGCCGCCGAGCGCGGGCCAGGGGACGGCAGCGAGGGCGGGCCATCGCGGGACGGTGGGCTGAGCGGGGGACATGCGCTCGATTATGTCCGGGCCTGTCCACAGCCCCGAGGGCGGGCGACGGCTCCGAGGCGGGCGGCGGGAGCAGGTTATCCACAGGGGATGCGGACGGCCCCGCGTTGGTGGGGCATGAAGGGGGCGGGGGACGTGGAGGACTTGGTGAGGACGGCCCGGGGCGGGGTGCTCCTGACCGAGTGGGCGTATGCGGCCGACTGGCCGCGGGGGAGGTTGCGGGGCCGGCTGCGGGGTGAGGGATGGCAGCGGATCTGCCGGGGGGCGTGGGCCGTTCCGGGAAAGGAGGTGGACTGGAGGGTCCGGGCGAGGGTGGTGCAGCTGCGACGGCCGGAGTGGGTGTGCAGCCACAGGACGGCGGCGGCGCTGCACCGCGTCGAGGTCCTGAACGGCGGCCTACTGAACAGCGGTGGCGCGGAAGGGGAGGAGGTGCCGGTTCTGGAGTTCACCATGCTGAGGCGGGGAGGCCGCGGGGTCTCCTTCGGGGCCGGTCTGCGCGTCCACACGACGGTGCTCCTCACCGAACGGGACGTGTCCGTACGGGCGGGGCTGCGGGTGACCGACCGCTTCAACGCCCTCGCGGAATGCCCGTCGGTACGCCGGATCCTGCGCCTCACGGCCACGGAGGTCTTCCACCACCCGGACCGCGTGATCGCCAGAATCCGGGCGGTATTGGCGACGCAGCCGTGGCGCGCGAGCACCCTGAGCGGCGGCGTTGGAAATGATGGTGCGCATGAATGATCCCCAGCACCCCAGCGACACCGGCGCGCGTGCCCTGTCGCGACGGCTTGTTCCGATGACGGGCCGTGACCCGGAAGAGCAGGGCCGGGTCTCCTCACCACTGGAGCTGCTGTTCGACCTGACCTTCGTGGTCGCGGTCGGCACGGCGGCGTTCCAGTTCGCCGAGATGGTCGCCGAAGGGCATGCCGGGGAGGCGGTCGTCGCCTTCGTACTGGCGATGTTCGCGATCAGCGTCGCCTGGATCAACTTCAGCTGGTTCGCCTCCGCCTTCGCCACCGACGACTGGCTCTACCGCGCCTTGACGATGGTGCAGATGATCGGCGTCGTCGTCTTCTCGCTCGGCCTGCCCGCGATGTTCCACTCCGTCGAGGAGGGGGAACACCTCGAACTGCGTGCCATCGTCATCGGCTACGTCGTGATGCGGATCGCGATGGTGCTCCAGTGGTGGCGCGCCGCCCGGCAGTCCCCGTCGTTCCACGACGTCGGTATGGCCAACATCCGCTGGACGGTGATCGTCCAGGCCGGCTGGATCGTCGTGGCCTTCGTCCATATGCCGATCGCCGCCGTCTTCGTGGCGTTCGGCGTCCTGGGCGCCTTCGAACTCGTCCTGCCGGTGCTCACACAGGGCTCCGCGGGCGGCACGCCCTGGCACCCGCACCACGTCGCCGAACGGTACGGGCTCTTCGCCATCATCACGCTCGGCGAGGGCGTCGTCGGCACCGTCGCCTCCTCCGGCGACCTCCTGGGCGGCGGCGACGGCACGCACTGGACCTGGAACGCGATCGCCGTCGTCATCGCCGGCGTGGGCCTGACCTTCGGCATGTGGTGGATGTACTTCATGACGCCGTTCGGCGACATCCTGGCGCGCCGCCGCGGCCGCGGATACCTCTTCGGTTACGGCCACATTCCCCTGTTCATCGGCATCGCCGGAGCCGGCGCGGGCCTGCACGTGGCGGGCCTGTACATGGAGCACCACGCCAAGATCTCCGGCACGGCCGTCGTCCTCGCACTGGCCCTCCCGGTCGGCCTCTACCTCCTCATGGTCTATCTGCTGCACAGCCTCCTGCTGTCCGCGGCCGACCCCTTCCACCTGCTCCTGATCTCCCTCACCCTCGCCGTGCTGCTCGCCGCGGTCCTGCTGGCAGCCGCCGGCGTGGCCATCGCGGTGTGCCTGCTCGTGATCATGCTCGCGCCGTTCGTCACCGTGATCGGCTACGAGACGATCGGCCACCGTCACCAACAGGAGATGCTGAGAAGACTCGGTACGCGGTAAGCGCGGTAAGCAGGGCACTGCCTGCACCAGGCATCACGGCAGGCCCAGGCCCTCAACTCGTACTCAGTCGCCTGTCGTGCGGGGGAAGGAGATCTCCACGCGGCGGTTCTTCGTGCGGCCTTCCTCCGTGCGGTTGTCGGCGATGGGGTAGTCCTCGCTGTACCCGCGGATGTCGAACGTCTTCCCCGGGTCGAGCGTCTTGGCCAGCTCCTGCTGCACGGCGTTGGCCCGCTGCTTGGAGAGCTTGAGGCCGTGCTCGTACGTCCCGAGGTTGTCGGTGAACCCGAAGACCCGGACCTTGCTGGAGTCCTGCTGGTTGATCTCGGCGGCGATGGCGGCGATGCGCGCGGTGGCGGCGCTGCTGAGCTTGGCGCTGTCCTTGCCGAACAGCACCTCGGCCTGGAGGGCGAACGTGACGTCCACATTGGTGTCCTCCCGCCGCTGTTCACCGCCCTCCTCCTCGACGATCTGCTTGATGTCGAGCACCTTGGCGGGCGCGAGGGTGGCCCCGTCGGGAAGCATGAGCTCGGGCGAGTTCGGGTCGATCGGGGGTGGCGGGGAGGAGCTGGAGGTGGAGTTGGGCGGATCGTCGGCGAGTGCGGGGCCGGCGGTGAGCGCCGTGGCGAGGAGGGTGACGGCGGCGAGGGTGGCGAGGCGGTGGGGAGTCGTCATGGCGGCGCGCCCGTCAGGAGAGCTTGATGGTGCCGGGGCGGAAGGTGGGCAGTTGGAAGGTGACTTCGGTGGTGGCGGGGGGTGGGGCGGGGAACTGCATGAAGACCTGCGTGGACTTGCCTGGGGCAAGGCTGGACAGGCCGGAGGTGGTGAGCGGTCGGCCATCCGTGTCCCGCAGTACGTAGTACCGCTTCTTCCCGGCACCATCCACGAGGGTCGCGCCCCCCAACGAGTTGCCGTGCTTGACGATCTCGGTCTCGTCCCCCGCGAGTTGGGCCGGAATGACGCGGGGAGCGTCAGATGTGTTCGCCAGCTCCCCGCTGATGGTCAGGAAGCCTCCGGCGTCCCGCTTCGCCGACTGCACGGTGAGCTCAAGCCCCTCCTGTCCCTTGAGGACAGCCAGAACCTCGCCGGGTTCCTCGGTCTGTGCCCCCTTGTTGCCGTCGTCGGTCTTGGGAGCCGAAGAAGTCACCGATGACTTCTGTGCCTGAGGTTCGTCACCGCTGCCGCACCCGGCAGCACCGAGGACCAGGCCAGTCGCGATGACGACCGCGGCCGCCCCTCTACGGGCCTTCGTCGCGTACCGCACACTCATGAGACGGGGTTCCTTCGTTTGTCAGTCAGCCAGTCGAACGCTGAAGAGATCGGCAACGCTCGGGAGCCTCGGGTTCTTGGGATCGATGTGCCAGTCGACACCGTCACAGGAGAGGCCCAGGATCGGTGAATCGTCCGGATCCGACGGCGGCTCCGTCGGTGTCGGCTCGGGCTCGGGCTCAGGTTCGGGCGCATTGAACGTGCACCGAGGCTCGATCACTGCCGTGGCGGACGCCGTGGCGTGTTGCCGTTCCGTACCCGGAATGATCGACTCCCCCACCGTCCCGAGAGTGCGCACCGTGACGCGGAAGCCTTCTTGGGCACCGCCAAGTCGCACACACTGATCACCGAAGAGCTCAGCCTCGTTCTTCGCCGCGAACGCGCCGGCTCGTTCGCAAGCCGCATCCTCGTCGAAGCGTCCGCCTTCCACGTAGTCGAGCCACTCGGTGGGGTCCAGGATCACACCCAGCCAGCCGTCGCGAAGCTGGTCCCTCGCGTCCTGCGCGGCTGCCAACGCGGCGGCGTCGGCAGCTGTCTGCGCTCCATTACGAGTGGCGGCCGCCTGCCCGACCGCGAAGTACGCGAACGCAAGAAAGAGCAGGCCCGCCACCACCGTGATGTAGATGGGGAAAGCCTGCCCTGAGTCGTCCTCGCGACGACCAGTCACTCGCCCCCGCCGCCGCCGGTCAAGCTGGCGATCTTGGTGCTGATCGCGTTCTTGATGTCCTGGCCGATGCTCGTGCCCGAGATCGCGATCACGATGGCCACCACCACCACGATGATCCCCAGGTACTCGACCGCCGTCTGCCCCCGGTCCTTCGACGCCGTCCGCGCCCAGTTGCCGACGTAGACCCTGGTCCTGGCCACGGTCTTCAGCATGAGGTCGTTCATGGTGGTCCCCTCCGGATCCGTACGGCAGCGCGTCGGTATCGCCCCGCTCACCGTACGTGAGCGGGGTGTTCGTGCCACAGGGTCCGTGGGCCCAAAGGCGGGCCCAGTTCATGAGGTGGTCCTTGTACCGAGCCAGGCCGCTATCGCCTCGCTTCTTGTCGTGCTGTGGAGTTTCGCGAAGATGCGGTTGATGTGGTTCTTCACCGTCTTCTCGCTGATGAAGCAGGTGTCGGCGATCTGTCGATTGCTCAGGCCCGACGCGATCAGGTCCATCACCTCCGCCTCCCTCCGACTCAGACCGAAGCATGACACATTCGGTTGCAGCTGCGAAGGGGGATGGGCCGATTCCGTCAAAATACCGCCCGTTGAGCCAACCACCCTGTGTGCAGTCGCACCCACCGCCCTCCCCCGCACCATCCCCAACAGCGCGTTCGCCGCCGTCGGCGTGAAGTGTGCCCGGCCCTCCCGCACATCGCGGACCGCCGTCACCAGCTCCTCCACCGTGAACTCCCCGTGCACCAGGTAACCCCCCGCCCCCAGCCGCAGCGCCTCCCGGACCACCGCGCTCTCCCCGCTGTACGTCAGCATCAGGACCGGAGCCATACGGGTCAGGCGGGGAAGGGCCGTCAGGCCGTCCATGCCCGGCATGCGGACGTCGAGGAGGATCACGTCCGGGCGGTGGCGGGCCGTCGCCTCAAGGGCCGTGCGGCCGTCCGGGGCCTCCGCCACCACCCGGAGGCCCGGGTGGGCGGCCAGCAGGGAGGTCAGGCCCGCCCGGACGACCGGGTTGTCGTCGGCGACCAGCACGGTCAGTGTCATCGCGCCACACCCCCGACCGGAAGCTCCAGACGTACCTCCGTGCCCTTCACCGCCCCGCCCCTCCCGATCCTGATCCGCGCCCCGACTCCCGCCGCCCGCTCGACCATCCCCACCACGCCGAAGTGGCCGGTCCGGCGCAGGCCTTCCAGGGTCGTGCCCGGTGGCAGGCCGGGTCCGTCGTCCCGCACGCTGATCCGGAGCAGGCCCGCGACGACACCGGCCGAGACGTCGATCCGGGTCGGCCTGGCGTGGCGGCCCGCGTTCTCCATCGCCTCCGAGGCGATCGTGAGGAGCTGTCGGGCGACGGTGTACGGCACCGGCGGTACGGCCCCCTCGCCCACCCCCCGGTAGGCCGTCTCGATGCCCGAGCGCCGCCCGAAGTCCCGTACCCGGTCATGGAGTTCCGCGACCACGTCGACACCGCCCTCCCCGCCTCCGTACGACTGTCTGCGCAGGTCGGCGAGGAGCTCCCGCGACTCGGCGACCGCCCTGCGCGCCGAGCGGGCGACCAGCTCCGCCTGGCCCCGGACCGTCCGGGGGTCCGCCGTCGCGGCCAGGGCGTCGGCGGCGAGCGCCAGGCCGTGCAGGGTCTTGGCCACCGAGTCGTGCATCTCACGGGCGAGGCGGGCGCGTTCCTCCTCCACCGCCTGCGCGGCGGCGAGACGGGCCCGGGTCTCCGTGAGGGCCTGCGTGGCCGCACCGAAGCGGAGGAGGAGGTTCCTGAGGGTCACTCCCAGGGCTCCCGTGATGACGCAGAGGCCGGGCAGCAGCAGCGCCTCGCCCAGGGACGTGTCGGCGCGCCGGGGATCGGCGGCGTGGACCGCCAGGAGGATCAGGGACTGCAGGCAGGCGAAGAAGGCGGCGCCGCGCCAGCTGTAGACGATCCCCGCCAGCAGGGGCGTGCAGACGCTGACGTAGCCGAGGGTGCTGCGCGGGCCGGCCGTGACGAGCAGCAGCGCGCCGAAGAGGGTGTCCACCGCCAGCAGGGAGGGGTGCCGCAGGAGCAGCGGGCCGAACCGTTCCCAGTCCCTGAACAGCGTGTACGAGACCATGAACGTCACGAGCACGGCGGCGCCGACGAGCTTCTGGGCGAGGCCGGGGGCCGCGTTCAGGAGCGCGGCCGGGGCCGCCAGGGCGATCATCGCGAGCCGGAAGCCGAAGACCTGGCGGCACATGGCCTGGAGGGCGTTGATCTGGAGGTTCGGGGACGCTGCCGGCCCGGGACCCGTCGGCGCGCCACTCACCCGCCCACTCACTCGTCCGTTCACCCGCACGCCCACGCGCCCGCCCACCCGGTCACTCAGCCGCAGACCCACGCGCCCGCCCACCGGTCACTCCCCCGTGATCGAGCCGAAGTCCGTGCCCGTCCCCAGGAACAGGCCCGCGCCCAGCAGGATCATCGTCGCCGGGACCATCAGGGTCGTGATCACCATGGTCGCCTTGGGGACCGCCTTCGCCGCCTTCCTCCGGGCGTTCTGGGCGTCGGTCCTGCGCATGTCGTTCGCGATCTGGATCAGCGTGTCGACGATCGGCGCGCCCAGCTCCTCGCCCTGCTGCAGCGCCGTGACGAACTGGGCGACCTGCTCGGAGTCGTTGCGCCGGCGCAGTTCGTCGAAGGCCTGGCGGCGGCTGACACCCATGTCCATCTGGCGCAGGGTGATCCGAAGTTCGTCGGCCCACGGGCCCTCGTACTTGTCCGCCACCCGGTCCAGCGCCTGCCGGAAGCCGAGCCCGGCGCTGACGACGACGGCGAGGACGTCGAGGAAGTCGGGCAGCGTCCGCTCGATCTGGTCCTTGCGGATGCGGATGGCCGACCAGATGCCGACCTCGGTCCAGAAGACGGCGAACGCGAAGAGGAGCAGCGCGACGACGAGGTCGCCGTTGGAGAGCATGACCAGGCCGCCGAGGCCGCCGAGGAAGCCGTAGACGGCGCGCCTGGCTCCGTACCGGTCGATGGTCAGTCCGCCGGGGTTGCCCGCCAGGTCGATCCTGCGCCGGACCTGGTTGACCCGTTTGGGGCCCATCAGGCGCAGGACGGCCGGTGAGTAGCGCATGCCGAGCCGGTCCACGACGGAGTCGACGGCGCCGGTGCGCGTGGAGCCGACCTCCAGGGCGAGCCGGAGGTCGTCGGGGAGGCGGGCGTCCGCGCGGTAGAGGCGGATGCCGCAGAGGATTCCGGCGACGGAGAGGCCGGCGGCCAGGGCGAGCAGCAGGTCCATGACGGCTCCCGGGCCTCAGACGTCGATCTTCGAGAAGCGGCGGATGACGACGAAGCCGACGACGTACAGGCCGAAGGCGAGGACGACGGCGAACTGTCCCAGGCCGGAGCCGGTCATCCGGTCGAGCGCGCCCGGCTGCATGTTGTCGATCATCAGCAGGGAGCCGATGCCGATGACCGGTACGGCGTAGGCGGTCATGCTCACCTGGGACAGCTGGGTACGGACCTCCCGCCGGGTCTCCTTGCGCTCCTCCAGGGTCTCGGTGAGGTTGCGCAGGGAGGCGACGACGGTGCCGCCCGCCTTGTTGGCGAGGACCAGGGTGGTGACGAGGACGACGAGTTCGCGCGAGGGCAGACGCTCGGCGAGTTCGCCGAGGGCCTCGTCGAGGGAGGTGCCGACGGCGAGCTGCTGGGCCACCCGTTCCAGTTCGTCGCCTGCCGGGGCCTCCATCTCGTCGGCGGCCATGCTGAGCGCCATCCGCAGGGCCAGCCCGGCGTGGGTGGCGTTGGCGAGGATGCGGGAGAGTTCGGGAAGCTGGTTGATGAACTTCTCGATCCGCTTCTGCCGCTGCCAGTTGAGGAACCCCAGCGCGACCCACACGCCGAGGAAGCCGCAGAGCGGGCCGAAGAACGGGGAGAGCAGGGACTGCCCGGTGATCCACAGCGCGGTGACGGTCGCCGCCATGGCCACGAGGAACTCGCCGGGGGTCAGGTCGAGACCGGTGGCGGAGATCCGCAGTTCCAGCCGGCGGCCGAAGCGGGTACGCCGGACACGGCGGTCGAGGGCCCGGAAGCGGCGGCGCCGTCCACGGCCCGCCGCCTCCGGTTCGCCGGTCTGGGCGAGCCGGGCGACGAGGGCGGCGCGCTGGGCGGAGCCGCTCGCGTACAGCTGCGTACCGATCACCCCGAGGACGCCGCAGAGCAGTGCGACGCCGATCGTCAGCAGGGTGGGATTCATCCTCCGTCGCCTCTCCTACTTCGCTTCTCGGGTGGCGAGCTGTTCGTCCGACGCGGCCACGCCGAACGCCTGGGGGATCGGCTGGCCGGCGAGGTAGAGCCGTTCGGCGACCCGCCGCGGCAGCGGGTGGTAGGTGAACTCGCCGTGCACCCGCCCGTCGGCGGTGAGCGGCTGGGCGCGGAACCGGCAGACGGTGGCGAGCGTGAACCGCTCCCGCCCGTTGGACGCCAGGACGGCGATCTCGGTGATCCGGCGGGTGCCGTCGGGGTGCCGGGTGAGCTGGACCAGGACGTCGACGGCGCTGTTGATCTGGTCGCGGAGCGCCTCGAAGGGGACCTTCACCTCCGACATGGAGGCCAGGGTCTGGAGCCGCATCAGGGCGTCCTCGGCGGAGTTGGCGTGGACGGTGGCGAGCGAGCCGTCGTGACCGGTGGACATCGCCTGGAGCATGTCGAGCGTCTCGCCGCCCCGGACCTCGCCGACGATGATGCGGTCGGGGCGCATGCGCAGGGAGTTGCGGACGAGGTCGCGGATGGTGACCTGCCCCCGGCCCTCGATGTTCGGGGGCCGGCTTTCGAGGCGGATGACGTGGGACTGCTGGAGCTGGAGTTCGGCCGAGTCCTCGATGGTGATGACCCGTTCGCCGTCGGGGATCAGTCCGGAGAGCGCGTTGAGGAGGGTGGTCTTCCCGGTGCCGGTCGCGCCGGAGACGATGATGTTGAACTTCGCCTGCACCAGCCCGGCGAGCAGGAACAGCATGTGCTCGTCGAGCGAGCCGAGCCCGATCATCTCGGTGAGGGTGTACGCGCGGGGGAAGCGGCGGATCGTCAGGGTCGCCCCGGTCAGGGAGAGCGGCGGGATGATCACGTTGACGCGTTCGCCGGACGGCAGCCGGGCGTCGACCATGGGGTTCGACTCGTCGACCCGCCGGTTGACGGTGGAGACGATCCGCTCGATGGTCTGCATCAGCTGCTCGTGGGAGGCGAAGCGCAGCGGGAGGAGCTCGACCCGGCCGGCGCGCTCGATGAAGATCTGGTCGGGGCCGTTGACCATGATCTCGGTGATGGACGCGTCTTCGAGGAGCGGTTCGAGGACGCCGAGGCCGAGCGCCTCGTCGACGACGCGGCGGATGAGCTGGGCGCGTTCGACGGTGGAGAGGACCGGTCCCTCACGGCTGATGATGTGCCCGAGGACGCGCTCCAGGCGGGCCCGGCGCTCGGCGGCGGCGAGCGCGGACATCTCGGTGAGGTCGATCTCCTCCAGGAGCTTGGCGCGGAAGGAGGCGACGAGGTGACCGTCCTCCCGGCCGCCCGAGCCGCTCTCCTCGGGGGCGTTGATACGTGCCCGCAGACTCATGAGAGGTCCTCCTCGGGCGTGGAAGCGGGTTCGTACGCGGGCGTGACCTCGTACGCGGACGCGTGCGTGAACTCGTGCGTGGACTCGGGCGCGGGCGCCGACCCGGACCCGGGCATCGGCGCCGACTCCGGCATCGGGAGGGTCGCCGACTTCCGTACCGTCCCGAAGTCCCAGAACGGCACCACCGACGGGATGTCGACGGTCACCGTCGCCGTCACCTGTCCGTCCCCGCCAGGCGCGGAGACGGCGCTGCGCTCGGCGATCCAGTCGCTCATCGCGCGGTGGCCGGCCGCTTCCGGGTCGAGCTCCGTGTCGTCGTGCGTGGCCGCGCGGGCCGCGGCCCGCGCGCCCGTCCCCGCCTGCTGGGCGGCGTACGCGGCGAGGCCGAGCTGGATGCCCGCGAGAGCGACGAGCAGCAGGATGGGCAGGAAGCCGAGGTACTCGACGGCGACCTGCCCCCGGTCCCGGCCACGGCCCCGGCCGCGGTCCTGGGAGACCCGGCCCCGGTCCATCCAGCCCCCGCCCCCGGCTCGCTCCCCGCGCCTCACGGCCGGCTCCGTTCTTCCCGTACGGCTCCGGCCTCGCCCGGCACCGTGAACGGGAAGGCGATCGCCCCCGGGAACAGCACCGGCACCCGCAGGCCGACCCTCGCACGCACCATGTCGCCCTCCTCGTCGCAGGTCACGGCGGCGCCGTCCGCCCACGCCCCGTCCAGGTGCCGCCTCCCCGCCTCCCCGCAGTCGTCGCCCACGGCCGCCGCCCGAGCCGCCTCGTCGGCCGCGTTGCCCGCGAGCGTGAAGGTGTAGCCGACCAGCACGCACTGCCAGAGCAGCACCAGCGTGAGCAGGATGAGCGGGACCATGCCGAGGAACTCGACCGCCACCTGCCCTCTGTCATCGTCCCGGTACGGCGCGGGTCCGGCGCCCGGCACGGCTCAGCGCCCCTTTCCGCCGCGCCGCAGCAGCCCGACCGAGCCGCGGTCGTTGCCGCGCGTCACGCGGGCGAGCTGCTTCCCGGGCCGGCCCCCGCCGCCCGCCGCGCCCGCGCTGCCCGCGCCGCCCTGATCCGGTGCCTTCACCAGGCCCAGCTCCCCGGCCAGCGACCACAGCGCCTGCTTCACCGTCGAGCGCGCGTCGAGCTCGTGCAGCCGGCCGGCGTCCACCACGCCCTGGAGCTCCTTGAAGTGGGCGGGTACGACGACCCCCGCCATCCGCATGCCCGTGATCTTCTGGATGAGGCCGGGCTGGATCTCGGTGGCGCGGGTGTAGCGGTTCACCAGGCAGACGCTCTCCTCCGCCTTGCGGATCTGGAGGCGGTCCCACATCCGTACGACCCGCTTCGCCGCCCGTACCGCGACCACGTCGGGGGTGGTGACGAGGACGGCCGCGTCGGCCATCTCGACGGCGGCGGCGTTGGAACCGGTGAGATAGGTGCCGCAGTCGACGACCACGACGTCGTAACGGGAACGGAGGGCGCCGACGATCTGGCGTGCGGAGCGGTCGCTGACCTCCTCTCCGCGCTCGCCGTCGCCGGGGGCGAGGAGCAGCGCGAGGCCGGTCTCGTGGGTGTAGACGGCGTCCTGGAGGACGCGCGGCGAGAGGTCGTCGACGGCCGCGAGGTCGGCAAGAGAGCGGCGGAACTGGACGTCGAGATAGGAGCCGATGTCTCCGCCCTGGAGGTCCATGTCGACGAGGGCCACGCTGTGGCCGGACGTCTGGGAGGCGAGGGCGAGCTGAACGGCCGTGACCGTGGTGCCGACCCCGCCCTTGGCCCCGCTCACGGTGACGACCCTGCCGCCCGGGCCCGTGAAGACGTCGGCGCCCGCGCCGAGGTGGCGTCGGACGCCCACGGACCACTGGGCGGCCGCCTGGACCCGGCTCGCCAGCTCCTCGTACCCGAGGGGGAGCGTGACCAGGCCGCGCGCGCCGGAGTCCATGGCCGCCGAGAACAGCACCGGGCTGGCGTCGGCGGTGATGAGGACGACACCGACGGCGGGGAAGCGGAGCGCGACCTCGCGGATGAGCTCCAGGGCGGGGACGGGGCCGATCCGTTCGTGGACCAGGACGACGTCCGGCAGCTCGTCGAGGGACACGGCGGCGAGCCGGGCGAGGGCGTCGACCAGTCGGGTGGAGTCTCCGACGGGTGGGAGGGGCTCGGCGTCGGGGAGCCGGCTGAGCAGCGTGGTGACGGACCGGGCCGCGTCGGGGTCGCCGACGGCCGGCAGGATCCTGGTGGTCATACCGGCCTCACTTGTCCTTGTCGAGCGTGTAGGTGCGGTCGCCGGGCTTGAGGGTCGGCTCGCTGCCCGGCGCGACGAGCGCCAGCCGTACGTGCTCGGCGAAGGACTCGGCGTAGGCGACGCGCTGGGTGTCGAGGGTGTTCAGGGCGAAGGTGATGGGGACGGCTTCGGTGGCGCGGCTGCCCCGGTCCTCGCGGTCGGCGCTGATCGGCGTCAGCTTGCCGACGTCGATGACACGGGCGTTGCTGACGATGACCTTGGACTGGTCGGGCTGTCCGTCGCGTTCGCCGGCGAAGGTGGCGTAGATGTTGACCGTGGCACCGGCGGTGATCTTTCCGGCCACTCCGGTGGCGGCGTCGATCATGATGGCGATCTCCTGCTGGCCGGCCTGGAGCGCCGGGCGTTCGACGATCATGTCGCTCTGCAGCAGGGAACCGGCCTGGAGCCGGGTGACGGCGATCTTCCCCTCGATCTGGGCGAGGTCCGTGACGGCGTTGGCCGAGAGCCATCGCTCGGGCATCGAGATCTTCTGGAACTGCCTGGCGCCGAGCGGGGTGTAGGGCTCGATGTCCTTGGTGACGCGGTACGCGGTCACCTCGGGGCCGACCTTGGAGTTCACGTCGCTGATCACCGAGAGGACTCCGGCGAACGCACCCAGGGCACACAGGACGGACAGCAGAAGAAGTAGGACGCCACGGCGCTGGCGGGAGTTCATTGCCGTACAACCTCGATCGGAGACATGTGACTCGGCGGACAGGGACCGTAGGACGGAGCAGGCGAGGGAACGGACGAGGGGGCGTACGGGAGGTCGGGAGAGCGGTCGTACGAGTCGTACGGCCGGAGGTACGGCGGCGCCATCGCGCGACTACGGGACACGGGCGGCGGACGCCTGGTGCTCGGCCGTGGGCAGCGGGGCGGAGCAGAAGCCGCAGCGGTCACCGATGAGCTCCATCGCGCACCAGTGGCAGGTCTCGCGCCGTACGGAGGAGACCAGTTGGTGCAGGACGGGCAGGTCGGGGAGGTAGGCGGCGAACTCGACGAGCCGTCCGGTGCCCCACCAGCGTGATGACTCGGCGGGCAGCGGCGCCTCCCGCACCGCCCGCACCTGCCACTGCGGTACGAGGGTGGCGGTGGGCCAGTCGGTCTGGAGCTGCCCCCGGGCCAGCACCAGCTCGGTGGCGAACTCGGGTCCGGCCGGCGGCGGGACGCCCGGTCCGATCCTGTCGAGCTGGGGGACGGGCCCGGCGAGCACGGCGAACTGCGCGCCCGGCAGCCATCCCTTGACATGGGACTTCAGGCTGACCGGTACGCGGTCGAGCCTGGCGACGGAGCCGAGGACGGCACCGGCGTAGATGTAGTGGGCGAGCAGCCGCGCCGCCGACGCGACGACGCCGGGGCTGAAGTCGCAGACGGAGAGCTGGCGCAGCTGGAGCGCCAGGACGGCGGTGCCGAGGGGCGGCAGGTCGGACCTCACCAGGGCGATCCGGTCGCTCTCCAGGAGGGAGCGGATCGCGTACAGCCGCTGCTCCGTTGCGGTCGGTACGGAGGAGGGGTAGACCACGATCACATGGCCGTGGCGGTCCACGAGCAGCTGGAGTTCGGCGACGGCGGAGGCGAGCGGCTGGGTCTCGGGGGCGGGCAGGACGGCGGCGGTGGGCGTGCGCTGATCGGCCGGTGGCAGCACCAGGTCGGCGCTGGTGACCGCGATCGCTGTCGACACGTCAGACCCCCCTCCATGTCACTCACTGCGTTCACCGCGTCACTGCACAGGCGGCCGCCCCTGCACCTTATCCACGACCCCCGGGGTGGTGAACAGACAATCCGCCAAGCGACAGGGAGATTTTTGGGCCCGGCGTAGGTCCACGCTGGGCCCAGGACTGGGCCCGGCGGGCGACCCGCGACCGGGCCCGCGGCGGGCCTCGCCCTAGGTCCGCGCCATGGGCCCGGGGACCCAGGCGCCAACTCGCCTTCTCCGCATGGGTCTTGACAACTCAATTGGTCTGGACCAACTTGTTCCCTCAGCGGTGGCCACCGTTCCGAACTCCTCCAGACCCCCCGACTCCCCCACCGGAGGCAGCAAGTGGACCGCACCACCACACGCTCCCGCAGATGGCTCGGCAGCGTCCTCGCGCTGGCCGTCGGCTCCGGGCTCGTCCTCGTCGGCGGCGCCGGCACGGCCCAGGCCGCGGACGTCAACGTCGCCAAGAACGCGGGCTTCGAGTCCGGCACCGCCAACTGGACCTGTTCCGCCGGCAGCGGCACCGCCGTCTCCTCGCCGGTACGGACCGGCGCCGGCGCCCTCAAGGCCGCCCCCGGTGGCCAGGACCACGCCAAATGCACCCAGGTCGTCACCGTCAAGCCCAACTCGACGTACAAGCTGAGCGCCTGGGTGCAGGGCGGGTACGCCTACCTCGGCGCCAGCGGCACCGGCACCACCGACGTCTCCACCTGGACCCCGGACAGCTCCTCCTGGAAGCAGCTGACCACCACCTTCACCACCGGCGCGAACACCACCTCCGTCACCGTCTACACCCACGGCTGGTACGGACAGGCCGCCTACCACGTCGACGACGTGAGCGTCTTCGGCCCCGACGGGGGCGGCGGCACCGACCCCGACCCGGTGGTCCCGGCGGCCCCTGCGGGCCTCGCCGCGGGCACCGTCACCTCCTCCTCCGTCGCCCTGACCTGGAACGCCGCCACGGGCGCGACCGGCTACAACGTCTACCGCGGCGGCACCAAGGTCCTCTCGGTCAGCGGCACGTCGGCCACCGTGACCGGGCTCGCCGCCGACACCACGTACCAGTTCCAGGTGACCGCGACGAACGCCGCGGGCGAGTCCGCCAAGTCCGCCACCGTCTCCGCGCGGACCGGCAAGGTCACCGACCCGGGCCCCGGACCGGCCGTACCCAGGCACGCGCTGACCGGCTACTGGCAGAACTTCGACAACGGGGCGACCGTCCAGAAGCTGCGGGACGTGCAGGCGCAGTACGACATCATCGCCGTCTCCTTCGCGGACTCGACCGCCACGCCGGGCCAGATCGTCTTCAACCTCGACCCGGCCGTCGGCTACGCCTCCGTCGCCGACTTCAAGGCCGACATCGCCGCGAAGAAGGCCGCCGGCAAGTCGGTCGTCATCTCCGTCGGCGGTGAGAAGGGGAACGTCACCATCAACAGTGACGCCTCCGCGACCGCCTTCGCCGACAGCGCGTACGCCCTGATGCGGGAGTACGGCTTCAACGGCGTCGACATCGACCTGGAGCACGGCATCAACTCGACGTACCTGACGAAGGCGCTGCGCCAGCTGTCCGCCAAGGCGGGTCCTTCCATGGTCCTGACCATGGCCCCCCAGACGATCGACATGCAGAACACCGGGACCGAGTACTTCAAGACGGCGCTCGCCGTGAAGGACATCCTCACGGTCGTCAACATGCAGTACTACAACAGCGGTTCCATGCTGGGGTGCGACGGCAAGGTGTACAGCCAGGGCTCGGTCGACTTCCTCACCGCGCTCGCCTGCATCCAGCTTCAGGGCGGCCTCGACGCCTCCCAGGTCGGCCTGGGCGTGCCCGCCTCCACGCGGGGCGCGGGGAGCGGCTATGTCGACCCGTCGATCGTGAAGAACGCGCTGGACTGCCTGACCCGGGGCACCGGCTGCGGTTCGTTCAAGCCGTCGCGGACCTGGCCGGACCTGCGCGGCGCGATGACCTGGTCGACCAACTGGGACGCGACGGCGGGCAACGCCTGGTCGAACGCGGTCGGCCCGCACGTACACAACCTGCCGTAACCCTCGGTCGGCTCACGCCGTGGCGCCGCCGTTCCCCGGGCGGCGCCACGCGCGCGGCAGAAGGGTTGGAAATCGCTTCGTCGCCGTGACGGCTGCGTCTACGGTGACGTGGTGACGACTCAGGTGATCGTGTTGAACGGCGGCTCCAGCTCGGGCAAGTCGGGGATCCTCCGCTGCCTGCAGGCGGCCTTGCCGGACCCGTGGCTCGCCGCCGCCGTCGACTCGCTGGTCGAGGCGATGCCCGCTTCCCTCCAGGCCTCGAACGCGGGAATCGACTTCGCCGCGGACGGGGGCGTGCAGGTCGGAGCGGCGTTCCGGGAGCTGGAAGCGGCGTGGATGGCGGGGGTCGCCGCGATGGCCCGCGCGGGCGCCCGGGTCATCGTCGACGACGTCTTCCTGGGCGGAGCGACGTCCCAGGAGCGGTGGCGGAAAGCTCTGGACGGACTGGACGTGCTCTGGGTCGGCGTCAGGTGCGAGGGCGCGGTCGCCGCGGGCCGTGAGGTCGCCCGGGGCGACCGGCCCGTGGGAATGGCCGCCAAGCAGGCGGAGGCGGTCCACGAGGGCGTGGTCTACGACCTGGAGGTCGACACCACCCGCACGGAGTCCCTGGAGTGCGCGCGGACCATCGCCGCCCACGTCGCATGACCGGGAGCTCCGGGGGCCCGGCCCACCGCTCGGTTCAGCCGCCCGAGCGGGACGGGCCAGTATGGCCGAACCGCATACCTTGACCGGTGCATGCCAGGGCTTCACGATGTGGCCTGGACACCCGCACCGGTTTCTGTCGCACACCCCCACACTCCCCACCCAGGAGACAGCATGCGACTACGCATTCGCGGAAGAAGGTCCGCCACCCTCGCGGCCCTGCTGGCGCTCGCCGTGGCGGCGCCCCTCTCCGCAAGCGCGACCCCCGCCGGGCCCGACCCCGCGCCGGCCGCCGCCACCCCCGCCGAAGAGGTGATCCGGCAGTACGAGATCACCGTCCCGTCCACCCCCGCCGCCCGCACCGCCCTCGCCGCCACCGGGGTCTCGGTGGACGAGGTCGACGGCCGCTCGGTCGTGGTCAGCGCCAACGCCGAACAGCTGCGGCGGCTCAAGGCCCTCGGCCACAAGGTCACCGCCCTGCCCGCCCCGCCCACCCGGACGATCGAGGGGCTGGGGATCAAGCCCCTCGACTTCCCCTCCGCCGACTCGAAGTACCACAACTTCGCCGAGATGAACGCGGAGATCGACCAGCGCCTCGCCCAGTACCCGGCCATCATGAACAAGCGGGTCATCGGAAAGACGTACCAGGGCCGGGACATCGTCGCCATCAAGATCAGCGACAACGTCGGCACGGACGAGGCCGAGCCCGAGGTCCTCTTCACCCACCACCAGCACGCGCGCGAGCACCTGACGGTGGAGATGGCGCTCTATCTGCTGCGCGAGCTCGGCGCCGGCTACGGCAAGGACTCCCGGGTCACCAAGGTCGTCGACAGCCGCGAGATCTGGATCGTGCCGGACCTCAACCCGGACGGCGGCGAGTACGACATCGCCTCCGGCTCCTACCGCAGCTGGCGCAAGAACCGGCAGCCCAACGCCGGCTCCAGCTACGTCGGTACGGACATGAACCGCAACTGGGACTACAAGTGGGGCTGCTGCGGCGGCTCGTCCGGCTCCCCGAGCTCCGCGACCTACCGAGGCACCGCCCCCGAGTCCGCCCCCGAGGTGAAGGTCGTCGCCAACTTCGTCCGATCGCGCGTGGTCGGCGGCAAGCAGCAGATCAAGGCCGGCATCGACTTCCACACGTACAGCGAACTGGTGCTGTGGCCCTTCGGCTGGACCAACGCCGACACGGCGCCGGGCATGACCCAGGACGACCGGGACGCCTTCGCCGCCGTCGGGCGGAAGATGGCCGCGAGCAACGGCTACACCCCCGAGCAGTCCAGCGACCTCTACATCACGGACGGGTCGATCGACGACTATCTGTGGGGCTCGCAGAAGATCTTCGGATACACCTTCGAGATGTATCCGGCCTCGTCCGCGGGCGGCGGCTTCTACCCGCCCGACGAGGTGATCGAGCGCGAGACGAGCCGCAACCGGGACGCCGTCCTGCAGCTCCTGGAGAACGCCGACTGCATGTACCGCTCGATCGGCAAGGCGTCGCAGTACTGCGCGAGTTGAGGCCGTGACACCGCCCCGTTGATATCGATTCCGTGAACTCCCTGTCCCGGACCCCTCCGGGACAGGGAGACCCCATGGCCGAGCCGTCCGTCTCGTGCCACTGTGGACGGGGACCGGTACCACGGGGGAGGTACGGCATGGCGGGCGCGCGCGTGGAGGAGTTGCGCGGGGACGATCCACAGCGGCTCGGGAGGTACCGGCTGCTCGGGCGGCTCGGTACGGGCGGCATGGGACGGGTCTATCTCGGCCGCACCCGCGGCGGGCGGCTCGTCGCCGTCAAGACGCTGCTCGCCGAGGGCGTCGTCGGGGAGACCGACCGCCGCCGCTTCGCGCGGGAGGTCGCGCTCGCCCAGCGGGTCAGCAGCGCCTACACCGCCCAGGTCCTCGACGCGGACGCCGGCGCCGACCGCCCCTGGATGGCGATCGAGTACATCGCCGCGCCCTCCCTCGCCGAACTCGTGCGCTCGCAGGGCGTGCTGCAGGCGTCCGCCGTACGGTGGATCGCCGCCGGAACGGCCGAAGCACTGGTCACCCTGCACCGGATGGGGATCGTCCACCGCGATGTGAAGCCGCAGAACATCCTGCTGCCCCTGTCCGGCCCCCGCCTCATCGACTTCGGCATCTCGCACGCCACCGACCTCACCCGCACCCAGCTCACCCTCGGCACCATCGCCTTCACCTCTCCGGAGCAGGCGCGCGGCGAGGAGTCGACGGCCGCCGCCGACGTCTACTCGCTGGGCGCGACCCTCTTCCATCTCGCGGTGGGCCGGCCGCCCTATCCGGAGGACGGCGACACGCTCCGGCTGCTCGCCCGCGTGCAGCGCGGCGATCTCGACCTGGGCGGCCTGCCCAAGGAGCTGACCCCGCTCATCCGGCCCTGTCTTGCCGCGGAGCCGCACGCCCGGCCCGAGCCGGCCGAGGTGCTTGAACAGTTCACCTCCTCCCTCGCCGGGCTGCCCCGCTCCCCGAGCGGCGACCGGTGGCTGCCGCCGCGCTGGAAGAAGCTCATCGGCGCGTACGAGAAGCAAGGGCGCCGATTCCTGGAGACGGGCCCGGACGGCGGCGAGGCGCCGACGGTGGACCAGCGGACGCGCGCGGTCCCGGCCCCCGGGCCGACGAAGGTGCTCCCGGAGGAGCGGGCGCGCCGCGCCGCGGAGGCACGGGCCGCGCGGGCGGCCAAGTCCGCGGCTCAGGAGGAGCGCCGGCGGGCCCGCGCCTCCCGCACACCGGAGCGCACCCCACCGGCGCGCACCGCACCGGCGCGCGCCGCACCGCCGCCGTCGGTGCCGCCACCGGCATCGGCACCGGCGACCGGCGGGAAGAGCGGCGGCGGCTGGTTCGGGATCGTCGTGCTCGCCGTCATCGGGTTCCTGCTCTACCAGGCGAACGCCGACGACACGAGCTCCCGCAGCGGCGGTTCGGTGGTGTCGCCCCGCTCCACGTACACCTACAGGTACACGCCACCGCCGACCCCGACCCCGGCCCCGACCCCCGACGCGGTGGACCGCGCCTTCCGCGCCGTCGACCCGGGCGACTGCCTCTCCGCGTACGACGACGGCTACGGCTCCTGGTCGACGAAGGTCCCGCGGGCCGTGCGCTGCTCGGCCGCGAACGCGTACCTCCGGGTCACCGCGGCGACCGCGGGCATCGACTTCGCCGACTGCCCCACGGGCAACGGCCGCAGCTACTGGTACCACTCCGGCTCGCGCCACGGTTTCTCCACCACGCTCTGCGTGGAGCGGCGGTTCCGCAAGGGACAGTGCTTCGTCGCCAAACGCGACGGCACCACCATCACGTCCTCCCGGCCCATGAACCTGTGGAACTGCGACGCGGAGAAGGTCCCCAAGGGCTACAACTCGATCCTCCGGATCACCGGCTACTACACAGCGCAGAAGTCCTATCCGCGCGGATACTGTTCGCGCAACGGATACGACCGGAACGTCTACTGGACGTACGAGGTCGACGGGGGAAAGAGCGTGCTGTGTACGACAACGGCCTGACGGCCCTCGCCCCGCTCCTGGCGAGCGGTGCGTCGCTGCGCGGTCTGTGGCGCGAGAGGGCCGAGTGCGAGGCGTCCGTGGAGCCCGCAGGCGCTCCCGACCCGGCCGATCCGCTGCCGGTGGCACTGCTCGCCGGGGGCCCGAAGCGGGTGGCGGACACGGTGCTCTTCGGTATGCACCAGGCCGGTCGCCTCGTCCTCGACGGGAAGAAGGCCCGCGCGGGCACGACCGAGGCGTACGGCTCCGGGCCGTGGGAGCGGCTCGTGGCGGAACGGGTGGCCCGGGGCGCGGTGGACACGCACCGGCTGCACGAGAAGCTGGCCGAGTCGAACCCCCTGACGGCCCTGGACGAGGCGCTCGTGAGGGACGGACTGCTCCACCCGCTCGGCCCGCTGCGCGCCTGGCGACGCTCCTGGTACCTGCACGCCGTGGTCTGTGTCGTCTCGGCCTTCGTCGGGGTGGCCGCCTCCGACGGGGAGGGCGGCGCGGCCTGGCTGAACCCGGTCTCGCTGTGCGTCCTCGCTCTTCTGCTCGTGGGCCTCCCGTGGGCGCCCTTCGGCAGGTTCACCCCGGAGGGGCGGCTGACCCCGGCGGGCGCGGCGGCGCTGCGGCGGCTGCGGGAGGCGCACCGCCGGCTCGACGGCTCCTCCTGGGCGAACGCCCCGGCCTGCGGGCACGAACACCCCCACGCCGACCCGGAGGGGATCGGCGTGGCGCTGTTCGGCACGAACGGCATACGGGACAAGGCCCTGCGCCGCGCGATCCGGAAGGCCAACGAACGGCCCTCGTCCAGCGGCTGCGGCGGTGGCGGCGGCTGCGGGGGCTGCGGCGGCTGAGCCCTGCGGGGCCGGCGCGCCTAGACCACGAGGCTGAGTGCCGCCGCCACCGCGAAACCGGCCAGGGAGAGCACCGACTCCAGGACCGTCCAGGACTTCAGGGTGTCGCGCTCCGAGATCCCGAAGTACTTCGCCACGATCCAGAACCCGCCGTCGTTGACGTGCGAGGCGAAGATCGAGCCGGCCGAGATCGCCATGATGACCAGGGCGAGGAAGGCCTGGGAGAAGTCGCCGCCCTCGACCAGCGGCAGCACGATGCCGGCCGTGGTGACGATCGCGACCGTCGCCGAGCCCTGGGCGACCCGCAGGACGAGCGAGATCAGATAGGCGAGGACGATGACGGGCAGGCCGACGTCGTTGAAGGTGTCGGAGAGCGCCTGGGCGACCCCACTGGCCTTGAGGACGGCGCCGAAGACCCCGCCGGCACCGACGACCAGCAGGATGTTGCCGACCGGCTTCAGCGAGGAGGTCGACACCTGCTCCAGGGACTTGCGCGACCATCCGCGCCGGACGCCGAGCAGGTAGTACGCCAGGACCAGCGCGATCGTCAGCGCGACGAACGGGTTGCCGAAGAATTCGATTACGGACCGGAGGGTCGACGGGTCGAGCGCGATGGAGGAGAAGGTCGCGGCGAGGATCAGGACGAGCGGCGTGCCGATGATGAAGAGGACCGTGGAGAGCGAGACCGGCGCCTCGGAGGCGCCGCCCGCGCGTTCCGCCGCCACCTTCGCCCTGGCCTCCTCGGCGGCCTCCAGCATGTCGTGCGGGACCTCGACGAAGATCCGCTTGCCGATCCAGGAGGCGTAGGCCCAGGCGGCGAGGACGGCGGGGAGGCCGACGACGACGCCCATGAGGATGACCCAGCCGAGCGAGACGTGCAGCAGACCGGCGGCGGCGACGGGACCCGGGTGGGGCGGCAGGAACGCGTGGGTCATCGAGAGTCCGGCGAGCAGCGGCATGCAGTAGAGCAGGACCGACTTGCCCGACCGCTTGGCGGCGGCGTACACGATCGGCGCGAGGACGAAGATGCCGACGTCGAAGAAGACGGGGATGCCGAAGATGAGGCCGGTCAGGCCCATCGCGAGCGGTGCGCGCTTCTCCCCGAAGAGGCCCAGGAGGCGGCTGCTGAGCACCTCGGCGCCGCCGGAGACCTCGAGTATCGCGCCGAGCATGGTGCCCAGGCCGATGATGATGGCGACGTGGCCGAGGATGCCGCCCATGCCGTTCTCGATGACGGACGTGGCCGCCGACTTCTGCACCGTGCCGAAGAGTTCGGTGACGGAGAGGCCCGCGGCGAGGCCGACGCCGAGGGAGACGGCGAGCAGCGCGACGAAGGGCTGCAGCCGGATCTTGATGATCAGTACGAGCAGCAGGGCGATGCCGAGCGCCGCGACGGTCAGCAGGCCGGCGGTGCCGGGTATCAGGAGCAGGAGACCACCGGTGTGGGGCTGCATGGGGAGTACCTCGTTTTTGGGTAGGGGGGAGCGCGGCACGGCGTTCCGGGGGCGAACGCCGTGCCGTGAAGCGGTGGTTCCAGCGGAATCAGCTCGGGTTCAGAGGGGTCGGCTCGGGCTCAGAGCGATCGGCTCGGTCAGCCGAGGACGGCGAGCGCGTCGATCTCGATGAGGAGGCCCTTGGGGAGGCCGACGTAGACCGTCGTGCGCGCGGAGGCGGGCGCCTTGAGGCCCTGCTCCTCGAAGTACGCGTTGTAGATCTCGTTCATCTCGGCGAAGTGGTCGACGTCGGTGAGGTAGACGCGCATCATCATCACGTCGTCCCAGCTGGCGCCGCCCTCCTCCAGGATCGCCTTGACGTTGGCGAAGGTCTGGAGGGTCTGCTCGCGCAGGGTCGGACCGGCGGGCGTAGGAGCCTGGCCGTCGACGGCGGGCAGGAAGCCGACCTGGCCGGCGACCTGGAGGATGTTGCCCTTCTTGACGCCGTGCGAGAACTTCGCGGGCGGGGCGGTGTGGGTGGCGGGGGTGAGCGCGATCTTCTCGGTCATGTGCGGTCCTTGCCTGAATAGTCGCGGCTGATGGCGTCGGCGGTGCGGCGCACCAGCGGGAGGAGCGTGAGGAGTTCCTCCGCGGTCACGACCACGTTGGGGGCCGAGACCGACATGGCCGCGGCGACGCGGCCGTCGGCGCCGCGGATGGGGGCGCCGACGCAGTTGATGGACTCCTCGTGGCCACCGAGGTCGGTGGCCCAGCCCTGTTCGCGCACGGTCGCCAGCTCCTGGAGGAAGGCGGCGGCGTTCGGGGTCGAACGGGGCGTGTACTGGGGGTAGTCGAGCTTGGCGGCGACGGAGCGCCGCTCGGGCTCGGGAAGGTCGGCGAGCAGCAGCTTGGCGACGGCGGCGACGGTGATCGCGACGGGCTTGCCGATACGGGAGTACATCCGGACCGGATAGCGGCTCTCGACCTTGTCGATGTAGAGGACCTCGCCCTCCTCGTACACCGCGAGGTGGACGGTGTGCCCGATCTGCTCGTTGAGGGCGATGAGATGGGGGTGGGCGATCTCGCGGATGTCGAGGTTCTCGACGGCCTCCTGCGCGAGGGCGAACAGCCGGGCGCCGAGGCGGTAGCGCTGGTCCTGCTGGCGGTAGACGAGGCCGTGCTCGTGCAGGGTGCGCAGCAGCCGCAGGGCGGTGGACTTGTGCACGCCGAGCCGGTCGGCGACCTGCCCGAGGTCGGCGGGGCCCTGGGCGAGCAGCGGCAGGATGCTCAGCGCGCGGTCGACGGTCTGGCTCATGGCGTACGTCCCTCTTCCTGGTCGTCCCCGTGATCCCTTGTCCAGCCGGGGCCGAGGTGAAGTCTCTCCCAGGCGGTGTCGTCGAGAGCGACCAGCCGGTCGGCGTGGGCCCGCGCGGGCGGCGCGGCGAGATCCCCGGGCACGGTGAGGACGGCGGCGGCCATCAGGTGCCCGTGCCGGATCCGCTCCCGTACGCCGAGCCCGCGCAGCGTCCCGGACAGGAAGCCGGCGGCGAACGCGTCCCCGGCCCCGACGGGCGCGACGACGTCGACGGTCGGTGCGGGGACGAAGGTGACGGTGTCGGCGGCGGGGGCGGATCCGGCGGGCGCCTCCAGCCGGTCCGGCGCCTGAGGACGCGGTGCGGACCCGGCGGGCGCCTGAGGCCGAAGCTCCGGAGTACGTGTGGGCTCCTCGCGGCGCTCGAAGGCGACCGCGCCCTGTCCGCCCCGCTTCACCACCAGCACGCGCGGCTCGGGCAGGGCCTCCCGGATCGCCTCGGGCCCGTGGAGCGCCCACGCCTGCTCCGCCTCGTCCTCGCCGACGAACACCATGTCCGCGCCTCGCGCCAGTTCCCGCAGGACGTCGCCGCCGTGAGGCCACAGCCCCGACCGGAAGTTCACGTCGAACGACACCAGCGGCCGGCCGGCCCGTCGCGCGGTCAGGGTGCGCGTCAGCGCCAGGCAGTCGTCGGAGAGCGCCGCCGTGATCCCGGACAGGTGCAGGATCCGGCCGTCGGTCACGTCCGCGTAAGGCACCGTCGTGGGCGACATCGCCGACGCCGCGGAACCGGCCCGGTAGTACGCGACCTCGTGCTCGTCCGCCGACCGGTCCGTGGCGGTACGGAAGTAGATCCCGGTCGGCCGCAGCGCGTCGCGCCCGACGGCCGACACATCGACCCCGTACGACGCGATCGCCTCGACCAGGTGGTCGCCGAAGCCGTCGCGCCCCACCCGGCTGACCCACTTCGCCCGGTGTCCGGCCGCGGCCAGCGCGCAGGCCACGTTGGACTCGGCCCCGCCGATGGTGCGGGCGAAGGACGGCACATCGGCGAGGCGGCCGGGCCGGGAGGGCAGGAAGGTGACCATGGACTCCCCGAGACAGACGGCGTCCACGGGCGCGTCCGGCGCGTCCACGGGCGGGGTTCCGGTCACTCGGAGGCTCCTCGACGATCGAGCGGGTCCATTGACCCGGCGTTGGCCCGGATGTTAGACAGCAGCAAGCGATATACGCAATGGTCATTGCGCATGCTGCAACGTGTACAAAGGGGCGGAGACAGCGTGCTGTGGAAGAAGGAGAGGCCCATGCCCATCGAGCCCCTGGCGGACGAACGCGTCGACCACCGTTTCAAGGCCCTCCCCCCGGACGCCGAGGGCCTCACCGTCGGCGAGCTGGCCGGCCAGCGCCGCAACCTGTTCACCGGCGGCTTCACCACCCCCGTCCTCGCCCTCTCCGCCGAGTCCGTCGAGCACAACCTCCGCCTCCTGGAGACCTACGCCGAGCGCCACGGACTCGCGTTCGCCCCGCACGGCAAGACCTCCATGGCCCCGCAGCTCTTCGCCCGCCAGCTCGAGCACGGCGCCTGGGGCATCACCGCCGCCGTCCCCCACCAGGCCCGCGTCTACCGCGCCCACGGCATCGCCCGGATCTTCCTGGCCAACGAGCTCGTCGACGCGGCCGCCCTGCGCTGGCTGGCGGCCGAACTCGACGCCGACCCCGGCTTCCGCCTCGTCTGCTACGTCGACTCCGTCCGCGGCGTCGAACTCATGGACGCCGCCCTCACCGAGGCGGGCGCCCGCCGCCCGGTCGACGTGGTCGTCGAGCTCGGCGCCGGCGAGGGAGCCCGTACCGGCGCCCGGACCACGGCCGACTGCACCGCAGTCGCCGACGCGGTCGCCGCCACCCGCACCCTGCGCCTCGTGGGCGTCGCCGGCTACGAGGGCGAGGTCCCCCAGGCCACGACCGAGCGGGTACGGGAGTGGCTGAACCGGCTCGTGTCCCTCGCCGTCGAGTTCGACAAGGCCGGCCGCTTCTCCCCCGACACCGAGGAGATCGTGATCAGCGCGGGCGGCAGCGCCTGGTTCGACGCCGTCGCCGACGTCTTCGCCGAGATCCCCGAACTCTCCCTGCCCGTCCTGAAGTTGCTGCGCTCCGGCGCGTACGTCTCGCACGACGACGGCCACTACCGCCATCTCACCCCCTTCAACCGCGTCCCGGAGGAGGGCGCCCTCCAGCCCGCCTTCCGGCTGTGGGCGCAGGTCGTCTCCCGCCCCACCGCCGAGCAGGCGTTCACCAACGCGGGCAAGCGGGACGCCGCCTACGACCTGAACCTGCCCGAGGCCCAGGTCGTCCGCTCCGCCCGCGACGGCTCCCAGCGTCCGGCGCACGGCATCACCGTCACCGGCCTCTCCGACCAGCACGGCTGGCTGCGGACGGAGCCGGAGGCCGCGATCGAGGTCGGGGACTGGCTCGGGATGGGCCTGTCCCACCCGTGCACCTCCTTCGACAAGTGGCAGCTGATCCCGCTGGTCGAGGCGGACGGCACGGTCGTCGACTACATCCGTACCTTCTTCTAGGGGAGCCCTCATGGATCTCGTCATCCGTGACGCGGAGGTCGTCGACGGCAGCGGTCGCCCCTCCTACCGCGCCGACGTCGCCCTCGACGGCGGCAGGATCGCCGCGATAGTGAAGGAGGGCGCGGCGGCCGGCTGCCAGCGCCCCACCGCCCGCCGCGTCCTGGACGCCGACGGCCTCGCCCTGTCGCCCGGCTTCATCGACATGCACGCCCACAGCGACCTCGCGCTGCTGCGCGACCCCGACCACAGCGCGAAGGCCGCCCAGGGCGTGACCCTCGAAGTCCTCGGTCAGGACGGCCTGTCGTACGCGCCCGTCGACGACCGCACGCTCGCGGAGGTCCGGCGGGCGATCACCGGCTGGAACGGCGACGGATCCGGCATCGACTTCGACTGGCGCACGGTGGGCGAGTACCTGGACCGCCTCGACCGCGCCCACGGCGGACAGGGCATCGCCGTCAACGCGGCCTACCTCGTCCCGCAGGGGACGGTCCGGATGCACGCGGTCGGCTGGGAGGACCGCGAGGCGACGCCCGAAGAGCTCGACCGCATGCGGCGCCTGGTGGCGGAGGGCATGGAACAGGGCGCGGTCGGCATGTCGTCGGGCCTGACGTACACCCCCGGGATGTACGCGGCCGACGCCGAACTCACCGAGCTGTGCAAGGTCGTGGCGCGGTACGGCGGCTACTACTGCCCGCACCACCGCTCGTACGGCGCCGGTGCGCTCCAGGCGTACGAGGAGATGGTCACCCTCACCCGGGAGGCGGGCTGCGCCCTCCATCTGGCCCACGCGACGATGAACTTCGGCGTGAACAAGGGCAAGGCACCCGACCTCCTGGCCCTGCTCGACCGGGCCCTTGACGAGGGCGCCGACATCTCCCTGGACACGTACCCGTACACGCCGGGCTGCACGACCCTGGTCGCGATGCTCCCGAGCTGGGTGGGCGAGGGCGGCCCGGAGGCGGTCCTCGCCCGGCTCCGTGACGACGCGACGGCGGAACGGGTCCGTCACGACCTGGAGGTCGTCGGCTCGGACGGCTGCCACGGCGTGCCGATCGAGTGGGACACGATCGAGGTCTCGGGCGTGAGCGACCCGGGACTCGCCTCCCACGTCGGAAAGACGATCGCCGCATCGGCGCGGGAGCGGGGCGAGGCCCCGTGGGTGACCGCCCGTCGGCTGCTGATCGACGACCGGCTGGGCTCGACGATCCTGCAGCACGTGGGCCACGAGGAGAACGTCCGGACGATCATGCGCCACCGGGTCCACACCGGCGGCTCGGACGGCATCCTCCAGGGCTTCAAGCCGCATCCACGGGCGTACGGCACGTTCCCGCACTACCTCGGCCGGTACGTGCGCGAGCTCGGCGTCCTCTCCCTGGAGGAGTGCGTGGCCCATCTGACCTCCCGCCCGGCCGCCCGGCTGCGCCTGCCGGACCGGGGCCTGGTCCGCGAGGGGCACCGCGCCGATCTGGTCCTCTTCGACCCGGCGACGGTCGCGGCGGGTTCGACGTTCGACGCGCCGAGGACCTTGCCGGCGGGGATCCCGCACGTGCTGATCGACGGCCGCTTCGTGATCGAGGACGGGAAGCGGACGGACGCCCTGGCGGGCCGCGCGATCCGCAGGACCCCGACGCCCTGAGCCCACCCCACGCGCCCCGTGGTGGGCCACGGGACGGCGTCCTTACGGGCGCGGCCGTCCCACGGTCCTGTCCACCACGGGGCCGTGCACCGGCCGGGAGTCCTGGGCCCACGGCTCCCGCCGTGCCCACCACAGCCCGAGCACAAGAACCACCCCCGCTGCCACGAAGCCGTACCACGGCGTACGCCCCGACGGCGCCGTCTCGTACACCAGCGCCGCCGACAGGACGACCAGCAGCTGCCCCGCCCGGCTCCGCCACGCCACCGCCGCGACCACCACCGTCCCCCACAGCAGGTACCACGGCTGCACCATCGGCGACAGCACCACCAGGGCGATCAGCGACAGCCCGAGCCCCAGCACCGGGTCGACGCGTCCCCGGTAGGCGCGCCAGGCGAGTGCGGCGATGACGGCGAGCGCGGCGACCAGCCCCAGCGTCCGCACCACACCCTTGACCGGCTCCGGATCGTCCGCGACGAGCAGCCCGAGCCCGAGCCCGATGTCGCTCGTCACCGACAGCGCCGTGTGAATGGTCCCGGCGACGCTCTGCGTACGCAGCCAGCCGAACCCCGTCCCGGCGACGAGCGTCGCCCCGGCGGCGACCGCCCCCGCCACCGCCCCGGGCAGCACCAGCCCCTTCACCACGCCCCGTACGCCGTGCCCGCGCGCCACCATCACGCCGATGAAGAGCAGCGCCACCGCCGCCGGCGACTTGACCATCATCGCGAGCCCCACCAGAACGCTGCCGAGCACCCACCGCCCGCGGACCGCGAGCACCACGCCGCTCAGCATCAGACCGATCATGAGGCCGTCGTTGTGCATCCCGCCGACGACGTGGATGAGCAGCAGCGGGTTCAGCGCACCCAGCCAGAGCGCGCCCGGGCCACCGCCGAGACCCCGTACGGCCCAGACGATCAGCGCGAGCGCGGCCAGCGCGATCAGCCGCATCCCCAGCACGGCGGGCACGATCTCGCCGCCCGTCAGCTGCACCACCCCCTGGGCGAGGGCGAGGAAGACCGGCCCGTAGGGGGCGGGGGTGTCGGTCCAGTGCCCGCCGACGCTGTCGGCGGCGTCGGCGCCGAGGTCGCCGGGGCCCAGGACGGAGGGGCCCGCGCCGTAGACGTCGTGGCCTTCGAGGACCATCGCACCCTGCGCGATGTAGCTGTAGACGTCGGCGCTGTAGAGCGGGGGCGCGAGCACGAGCGGCGCGGTCCACCAGGCGAGCGTCACGAGGACCCGGTCCCGTACCCCGTCCGCGAGCAGCCTCCCGTACCGCCACCAGGCGGCCACCAGCAGGGTGAGGCCGAGGTACGCGAGGACGGCGGCGGCGACGGCGGTTCCGGAGCCCCGGGGCGCCCAGATCCCCCACGGCTCGCGCACCGGAAGGGTCCCGGCCGCGTACCCGCCCGCGGCGACGGCGAGCGATCCCACCGCACCCAGCCACCGGCATCCGGAGGCACTCGCACTCAACACCCACATGACGGGCCAACCTATCCTGACGTGCGACGCTCCTCCGGCCCGTGACCCCTGGGGCAGGGCGGCCCCAAAGGCCCGACGTGTCCCAAAACACGAGGCGCGGTGTCCGCCCCCGCCGTAAGCTCGCGTCATGCAGGTGATCCAGTCCACGAAGCTCGCCAACGTCTGTTACGAAATCCGGGGCCCGGTGCTCGAAGAGGCGATGCGGCTGGAGGCTGCCGGTCATCGCATCCTCAAGCTGAACACCGGCAACCCCGCCGCCTTCGGTTTCGAGTGCCCGCCGGCGATCCTCGAGGACGTGCTGCGCAATCTCGCCGACGCGCACGGCTACGGCGACGCGAAGGGGCTGCTGTCCGCCCGCCGCGCGGTGATGAGCCACTACGAGACGAAGGGCATCCCGCTCTCCGTCGAGGACATCTATCTCGGCAACGGCGTCTCCGAGCTGATCCAGATGTCGATGCAGGCCCTCCTCGACGACGGCGACGAGGTGCTGGTCCCCGCCCCGGACTATCCGCTGTGGACGGCGTCGGTCTCCCTGGCCGGCGGCACGGCCGTGCACTACCGCTGCGACGAGCAGGCGGACTGGATGCCGGACCTCGCCGACATCGAGCGGAAGATCACCGACCGCACCAAGGCGATCGTGATCATCAACCCGAACAACCCCACGGGTGCCGTCTACGACGACGAGATGCTGCGGTCCCTCACCGAGATCGCCCGCCGCCACAACCTGGTCGTCTGCTCGGACGAGATCTACGACAAGATCCTCTACGACGGCACCACGCACACCCCGACGGCCGCCATCGCGCCGGACCTGCTGGTCCTGACGTTCAACGGCATGAGCAAGAACTACCGGGTGGCGGGCTTCCGCTCCGGCTGGCTCGCGGTCTGCGGCCCCAAGGCGCACGCCACCTCGTACATCGAGGGTCTGACGATCCTGGCGAACATGCGGCTGTGCGCGAACATGCCGGCGCAGCACGCGGTGGCCGCCGCCCTCCAGGGCCGGCAGTCGATCGAGGACCTGGTCCTGCCGGGCGGGCGGCTGCTCGAACAGCGCGACACGGCGTACGAGCTGCTCACCCAGATCCCGGGCGTGACCTGTGTGAAGCCGAAGGGGGCGCTGTACCTCTTCCCGCGTCTGGACCCGAGCGTCTACAAGATCAAGGACGACCGGCAGATGGTCCTGGACCTGCTGCGGGCCGAGAAGATCATGGTGGTGCACGGGACGGGCTTCAACTGGCACGAACCGGACCACTTCCGGATCGTCACGCTCCCCAACGCCAAGGATCTGGCGGACGCGGTGACCCGCATCGGCACCTTCCTCGACGGCTACGGCCAGCACTGACCCGCCGCCCCGGACGGCGCTCAACTTTAGACGGAATCTAAGCTAGGATGGCCGCAGAGCTACTGCAGGAGGCCGTCCCCATGTACGAACCGATCCGCACCAAGTCGGTCCACCGGATGGCCGACGACGACCAGAACGCCTACCCGCACCGCTCCCGCGAGGAAGAGCTGGACATCCAGCTCGCCGGGCACCTCTCCGCCCTGCTCGCCGTCACGGACGAACTGGGCGACGCGGCGGCCGGCGAACGCATCGCCCAGCAGGTGGCAAGGCTGCGTGGCGCGCCCCCGGCCCGTCACGCGGGGCTGAGCGGCTCGTCCGCCCAGTCCCTCCACCGTCGCGCCCACACCCTCGCGGGCCGGGCCCTGGTCGTCGCCGCGTCCCGGGCGGACACGGCCGCCGCGATCCTCGCCGCCGAGCGCATGGACGCGCACACCGCCGCGCTGGCCTCCCCCGAACTGGTCAGCGCCCCCTGACGGCCCCGGGCCGCGTGCCGGGGAGGCGCGCGGCCCGGGCGCCACTCACGCCAGAAGGCCGGCCCCCGAAGCCGTGAGGAGCTTCGGGGGCCGGCATGCGTCGTGACGGGCCGTCGTGACCCCACTGGTCAGGGCGGTTGTCGTGGGCAACCCGTCACGAGTCGGTGGTGCGGGTTCAGCCCAGGCGCTCGACCAGCGCGCGGTACTCGTCCCACAGCTCCTTCGGCGTGTGGTCGCCGAAGGTGTTCAGGTGCTCGGGGACCAGCGCGGCCTCCTCGCGCCAGACGTCGCGGTCGACCTTGAGCAGGAACTCCAGGTCCTCGGCCGGCAGCTCCAGGCCGTCGGTGTCGAGGGACTCGACGGTCGGCAGGATGCCGATCGGGGTCTCGACGCCCTCGGCCTTGCCCTCCAGGCGCTCCACGATCCACTTCAGGACGCGGCTGTTCTCGCCGAAGCCCGGCCACACGAACTTGCCCGCGTCGTTCTTGCGGAACCAGTTGACGTAGTAGATCTTCGGCAGCTTGGCCTGGTCGGCGTCGGCGCCCACCTTGATCCAGTGGGCCATGTAGTCGCCCATGTTGTAACCGCAGAACGGCAGCATCGCGAAGGGGTCGCGGCGCAGCTCGCCGACCTTGCCCTCGGCGGCGGCGGTCTTCTCGCTGGCCACGTTGGCACCGAGGAAGACGCCGTGCTGCCAGTCGAAGGACTCGGTCACCAGCGGAACGGCGCTCGCCCGGCGGCCGCCGAAGAGGATCGCCGAGATCGGCACGCCCTTCGGGTCCTCCCACTCGGGCGCGATGATCGGGCACTGCGAGGCGGGGACGGTGAAGCGGGCGTTCGGGTGGGCCGCCGGAGTCTCGGACGCGGGCGTCCAGTCGTTGCCCTTCCAGTCCGTGAGGTGCGCCGGGGCCGTCTCCGTCATGCCCTCCCACCACACGTCGTTGTCGTCGGTCAGCGCGACGTTGGTGAAGACGGCGTTGCCCCAGAGGGTCTTCATGGCGTTGGCGTTGGTGTGCTCGCCGGTGCCGGGCGCGACGCCGAAGAAGCCGGCCTCGGGGTTGATCGCGTACAGCCGGCCGTCCTCGCCGAACCGCATCCAGGCGATGTCGTCGCCGATGGTCTCGACCGTCCAGCCGGAGATCGTGGGCTCCAGCATGGCGAGGTTGGTCTTGCCGCAGGCGGACGGGAACGCGGCCGCGACGTACTTCGACTCGCCCTGCGGCGGGGTGAGCTTGAGGATCAGCATGTGCTCGGCGAGCCAGCCCTCGTCGCGCGCCATGACGGACGCGATGCGCAGGGCGTAGCACTTCTTGCCGAGCAGGGCGTTGCCGCCGTAGCCGGAGCCGTACGACCAGATCTCACGGGTCTCGGGGAAGTGCGAGATGTACTTGGTGGTGTTGCAGGGCCACGGCACATCCTCCTGGCCCTCCTCCAGGGGGGCGCCGAGGGTGTGGACGGCCTTGACGAAGAAGCCGTCGGTGCCGAGCTCGTCGAGGACGGCCTGGCCCATGCGGGTCATGGTGCGCATGGAGACGGCGACGTACGCGGAGTCGGTGATCTCGACGCCGATGGCGGAGAGCGGCGAGCCGACCGGGCCCATGCAGAAGGGCACGACGTACATCGTGCGGCCCTTCATGGAGCCGCGGAAGATGCCCTTCTCACCCGCGAAGATGTCCTTCATCTCCGCCGGGGCCTTCCAGTGGTTCGTCGGGCCCGCGTCCTCCTCCTTCTCCGAGCAGATGAAGGTCCGGTCCTCGACGCGCGCGACGTCGGAGGGGTCGGAGGCGGCGTAGTACGAGTTCGGGCGCTTGATCGCGTCCAGCTTCTTGAACGTGCCCTTGGCGACGAGCTCCTCGCACAGGCGCTCGTACTCGGCTTCGGATCCGTCGCACCAGACGATGTCGTCCGGCTGCGTGATCGCCGCGATCTCGTTCACCCAGGAGACGAGTTCCTGGTGCTGGGTGGGGACGGTGGTGGGAGCCGCGTTGTCGCGCGCCACGATTGCTCCTTGATGAGGGGTTTTTAGATGTTGGCCCCTTGGGGGCTGCGACCCGGATGCTTCTCGTGTGGAGACGCTCGCGCTCATCCGGTGCCGACCGCACTCATTTGATCATCCGACGCAAGTGCCCATATGTCCAGAGGGCCGCCCACGTGAGCATCGCCACTCCCGCTCGCCGCTTACGGGGGCGTCGGTAGCATTCTCGGCATGACTTCAGGCATGCCGTCGGTGAACGAGATAGAGCAGTTCGTGAAGCCGCGGCTGAGAGGATGGCTGCACGCGGGGATGTTTCCCGCCGTGATCGTCGCGGGTGTCGTCCTGGTCGCCCTGGCGGACTCGCCCCGCGCCCGGATCGCCTGTGGCGTCTACGTCCTCACCGCCTGTCTGCTGTTCGGCACCAGCGCCCTGTACCACCGCGGGAACTGGGGCCCGCGCGGCGAGGCCATCCTGCGCCGCCTCGATCACGCCAACATCTTCCTGATCATCGCGGGCACCTATACCCCGCTGACGCTGCTGCTCCTCCCCGATTCCACCGGGCGGCCGCTCATGTGGGCGGTCTGGGTGGCGGCCGCGGCCGGCATCGCCTTCCGGGTCTTCTGGGTCGGCGCCCCTCGCTGGCTGTACACGCCCTGCTACATCGCGATGGGCTGGGCCGCCGTCTTCTTCCTGCCGGACTTCATGCGCGCGGGCGGCGTCGCCGTGCTCGTGCTCGTCATCGTCGGCGGACTGCTCTACAGCGCGGGCGGTGTCATCTACGGCATCAAGCGCCCCAACCCGTCCCCGCGCTGGTTCGGCTTCCACGAGGTCTTCCACTCACTCACCCTCGCCGCCTTCATCGTCCACTACGTCGGCATCTCGCTGGTGGCCTACCAGCACGCCTGAGCGGGACAATGACGGCCATGGCCGCCGACACTCCCCCACGCCCCAGCCTGCGCGAACGCAAGAAGCTCAGGACCCGGGCGGCGATCCGGACGGCCACCTACCGGCTCGCCGCCGCGGACGGCTGGGAGGCGACCACCGTCGAGCGGATCGCGGCCGCCGCCGACGTCTCCCCCTCCACCGTCGTGCGCTACTTCCCGGTCAAGGAGGACATCCTCCTGACGAGCGAGCTGGATCCGCTGGTGGAGGCCCGGCTGCGGGCCCGCCCCGCGGACGAGGAGCCGCTGGAGTCGCTGCGCGCCGTGATCCTCGACGCGGTGACGGCGGTCCTGGCCGACGAACCCGAGGAGACCCGGCTGCGGGCCCGCCTCCTGGTGGAGGTCCCCGCCGTACGGGCCCGGCTCACCGAGACCACGGCCGAGACCGGCCGGCGCCTCGCCGACGCCCTCGCCGAACGCACCGGACGCGCCACGGACGACCTGGAGGTACGGGTCTTCACGGCGGCGGTCCTCGGCGCGCTGCGCGAGGCGACCGTCTACTGGGCCGAACGCGGCCGGCGCGACGACGACCTGATCCCACTCCTGAACCGGACCGTCGACGCCCTCAAGGACGGCCTGGCGCTCCGAACGCGCCCCTGACGACCTTCCCCGACTCGGGATTGTCCGCGCAGCCCCACACCCCGTGCGGGCAGTAGTCGGTGAAGGTCTGGTAGACGGGCCGGTGCCGCGCGAACCAGTCGAGCATCCCGCGCACGTACGCGGGATTGTCGCCGTTGTGGAACAGCCCCCACTCCGGGTACGAGACGGGCTTGCCGTGCGCCGCCGCGAACCGCACATGATCCGCGAGCCCGTACTCCTCCCCCACCTGTCCGGCGAAGTCCAGCCCCTCCGGCTGGTCGTAGGCGTCCATCCCGATGATGTCGACATAGGCGTCGCCCGGGTAGCAGCGCGGCCACTCCACGGCGTCCCGCCCCCGGCTCGCGGTGAAGTCGAAACGGAAGCGCTGCCCGGGCACGTCCCTCAGCACGCCCACGACCCGCCGCCAGTACGTCTTCCAGGTCTCCGGGTCCGGTCCGCAGCGATGGCTGTAGGTGGTCCCGTTCATCTCCCAGCCCAGGACCAGGACCGCGTCGGCCAGCCGGTGCTCCACGAGCCGCTCCCCCAGTGTGCGGAAGTGGCCGTCGTACGCCCCCGCCGCCCCGCGCCGCAGCCCCGCCCGGACCTCGTCGTCCGGCAGGCCGTCCTCGCTGCGGTCGAGCAGCGGCACGTTCAGGACGAACAGCCGCCCCGGGCCCGCCTCCTTCCACCGCGCCCACGGCTCGAAGAGCGCCGGATGCCCCTCGATGTTGGACCAGCGGTCGCCGGGCAGATACGTGTGCCCGACGGTCAGCGAGCCGCCGCCGAGCCAGCGCTGCACCTCGCCGATCCGCCGTACCCCTGTCGCGTCGGAGCCGGTGAAGAAACCGGACGGCACCGTCAGAGCCGCCGGCTCCGCCTCCGGCACGGCGGGTCCCGCGCTCGGCCGGGTGCCCGGCGCGAGCCGGTCGGAGGGCAGGACGAGCACGAGAACGGCCGCGAGCAGCACGATCAGTGCGGCCCGCGGCCGGCGGGAGAGGGTCACGTCAGCTGGTCCAGAAGTCCCACCACCGGGTCAGGATCAGCATCCCGATGATCCCGATGTGCAGGACGGGCAGGGCGAAGGTGAACTCCTCGAAGAAGCCCTTCAGCGCGGCGGGCGCGGGCAGCAGCCCGGTCCGCACGTTGTGCGAGGTGACGTACCAGAACATGACGATGGTGGCGGCCCAGGCCAGGCAGCACCACAGGCACAGCGCGTTGATCTCGTACAGCGACTGGTACATCAGCCAGGTGCAGAAGCCGACACCGAACAGCGTCCCGGCGTTGAGCCCCAGCCAGAACCAGCCGCGGTAGCGGGCCCCGGCCAGCAGCCCGGCGCCGACGGCCACGACCATCGCGTACGTCACGAGGCCCAGCATCGGGTTCGGGAAGCCGAACACCGCCGCCTGCTCGCTCTTCATGATGCTGCCGCAGGAGACGACCGGGTTCAGGCTGCACCCCGGCTGGAAGTCCGGATCCTCCAGGAGCAGGAACTTGTCGAGCGTGATGACCCAGGCGGCCAGCACACCGGCCGCACCGGTGACCACGAGCAGCCAGGCCAGGGCCCGGCTCGCCGCGGCCGGTCCGTGCGTCGCGTCGTCCTGCGCGAGCTGCCGCTGCCCCGGCACCCCGCCGCGTACGTTCGCCGTCGCCATGACGCCGCCGCCTTCCCCGCTCAGCCCTGCAGCCGCCGCACCGGCAGCACGGCATGTCCTCCGGTCGCCAGGGGGTTCTCGCCGGAGAAGAAGGACCGCAACTGCTCCTCCGAGACCGGCTCGCCGGGCGCGGCGTCGGGCCAGGGGCGGACGGAGCAGACCAGGTAGGCGTGTCCGAGCTCCTTGGCGGCCGCCTCCCACTCCGCCGGCACCGCGCACTGGACCTTCAGGAACGGCAGGGTGAGGACCGCCTGCCCCGCCTCGACCAGGAGATGGGCGTCGACCCGGGAATCCTTGGACGCGTCGACCACCGGCCCGCCGACGGTCAGGCCCATGCCCTCCACGGCGGCACGCATCGCCTCCGCACAGGCCTCGGGGCCCTCACTGCCGTTGCCGAGCGAATACACCATCAGATACGCGGTCGCGGGCTTGTCTTCGGTGGCGCCCATGGTCCAGAGGACGGTCGAGAGGGTCCCCAGCGGGGAGTCGCTGAGCGTCTCGGAAACGACATTGGAAGAAGTCATGGGTCCGGATGCTAGTGGTCGCACGCCCGCCATTCCGCGCCGAATTCACCCGAACGGCCGACATTCATCCCTGAGCCATTTCCCCCGCAACGAAGTCGGGATTTCATCGTTGTGCCCTGAGGGCATTCGCCGAGCATCAGGAGATCACTCATGATCGTCCCGCGCCGCGTCGCACTGCGCTTCCTCTTTCCCGCGACCCTGGCCGCCTTCACGGGCGGCGCGCTCGCACGTGTCGCCGCCACGCCCCGCGAAGGGCGCCCCGCCGCCCCGACCGCCTCGGGCGGCACCGGCGACGCCTTCGACGCCTTCGACGAGATGTACCGGGGGCGCCGTATCCAGGGCCGGGCCGCCCCGAGCGGTGCGCCGGAGGTCCTCGTCGACGGGCGGCCGCTGCATCTGATGCGCTGCGCGGACGGCGGCTATCTCACCCCCATCGATCACTACCAGTCCTGTCCGACACCACTGGAGGCCACCCGCGCGGCCGTCGACGAGCTGGGGTCCGCGCCGCTGACCCGCTACGCCGCGGCCCACGGCGTCCACCCGGGAGGGAGCCAGCGTGGTCCACACACGTAAGAACCAGCGCGATCTGACCGGCGCCGAGCGGAGGAAGTTCGTCTCCGCCGTCCTGGAACTCAAGCGCCGGGGGACGTACGACGAGTTCGTCCGTACGCACATCGAGTACTACGTATCCGACGGCGAGGGCCGCCTCCGCGTGGCCCATATGACGCCGAGCTTCCTGCCCTGGCACCGCAAGTTCCTGCTGGAGTTCGAGCGGGCGCTGCAGCGGATCGACCCGTCGGTGACCGTGCCGTACTGGGACTGGACGCGCGACAACACCCCGGCCGCGTCCCTCTGGAACGACGACTTCATGGGCGGCAACGGCCGCCGCGGCGACCTCCAGGTGATGACCGGCCCCTTCGCCCACGCGGGCGGGCGCTGGGCCGTGAAGCACGGCATGACCGAGAACCGCTTCCTCACCAGGGACTTCGGCCGCCCGTCGGACCCGATCAGCCTGCCCACCAAGGCGCAGCTGGACGAGGTGATGCGGGAGACGGTGTACGACATGGCGCCGTGGAACTCGACGAGCCGCTCGGGCTTCCGCAACCGGCTCGAAGGCTGGGCACCGGGCCGGGGCAACGACCGCCACCGTATCCACAACCGGGTGCACCGCTGGGTCGGTGGCCTGATGCTGGGCGGCGCCTCGGTCAACGACCCGGTGTTCTGGCTGCACCACTCCTTCGTCGACCTGCTCTGGTCACGCTGGCAGCAGCGCAACCCGCGCGCCGGCTACCTCCCGGCGAAGCCGCCCCCGCTGGGCGACTCGCAGTACCGCCGGATCGCGGCCCTCCACGAGCGGATGGGTCCGTGGGGCGTCACCCCGGCCCAGATGCTCGACCACAGCAAGCTCTACCGGTACGCCTAGATTCCGGGCGTACGTCAGCGGCCCCCCGGCAGGTCTGCCGGGGGGCCGCTCGGTGATCTGGGGGATCAGCCGCCGTAGCCACCGTCGCCGTGGCCGTGGCCGTGGCCGTCGACGTTCGCGCACTGGTTGCCGAACGCCGGGTTGATCAGGCCGATGATGGTGACGGTGTTGCCGCACAGGTTGATCGGGACGTGGATCGGAACCTGCACCACGTTGCCGGAGGCGATACCGCTTGAGTTGACGGCTACGCCCTCCGCGCCGGAATGGGCGACGGCCATGCCGGCTCCGCTGAGGGCAACGGCACCCGAGCCGGCGAGGACAGCGGCAGCCTTCGCGATGCGAGACATCAAGAACTCCTTGGACGTGGAAAGGCGACCGCGAGAATCACGGCCGTCATTCGTGTTAACGCCGAAAAGGCGTGTGAGTCACGCCCTTTAGGCCGGATGGAACAGAACCAGGAGAGGGAAGGCCCGCGGAACCGGGTCCACCCACCGTCGGATACGGCGGAGCGACCCCCGGGTCCGCGGGCCACGGCCATGCGACAAGCCTTCTCTTGTAACGAGCAACGACCCCTCGGGTGGCGGGGAAGAATCGTGTCTTCACCCGCCGGGTCACCGATCGCACAGAAGAACGCCGTCAGGCCGTCGGCTGCGCCAGACCCAGCTGGGAGTCCAGCGCCCCCGTCACGGCGGGGGCGATGACGCCGGCCTTCGGCGACGTGAACCCGGGCATCCCGCCACGGTCGGCACGCGGCTGGGTGAGCGGGTTGCCGACGAGGGCACCGGGCGTGGTCGCCGCCATCTTGGAGCGGGGGGTGGTCAGTAGCGCCTCGCCGAGCTCGCTGCCCTCGATGACCTCCGGCAGCGGGGCGGCGACGACGCTCTCCGGCATGTCGGTGTCGAGCGGTACCGTGGGCAGCCCGATGTCGGGCAGCGAACCCGCCCGCCCGGGGTGGAATCCGGTGGGAGCGCCGGGCATGGGCAGCGGGGCGGCGGTGGAGACCGTGGGAGCGTCCATGGGGATCACCGGCTCCAGCCCCTGGAGCGGCACGTTCACCGGTGCCTCGACGGCGGCCGCGGGGGCGGCCATGGCCGCGGAGGCGAGAGCGGTCACGAGGATTCCCATGCCGGCTTGAGATCGCAGATTCATGACTGCGTACGCCCTTCAGAGCAGAAGACAAGAGTGCGGTGTTGCTGTGTCCTGTGAACGAGCCGTCCGGGCCGAACGTCGCGAAATTCCCCTGTCTGCAGCAACGCCGGAGCCCCCCACCGGTGATGGGCGGGGGGCTCGGTTGACGGGACGTCAGCACAGCGCGTCAGTGTCGGCGCTCCTGACGTCCGGCGGACGCGAAGCGGCCCGCGCGGAGGCGGACGACCGTTCCGCCGAGGAGCAGCGCCGCGCTCGTGGCGGCGGCGGCCCACAGCGCGGAGTCACTGCCGGTGTCGGGGAGCTCGGGCTTGCCCGGCCCACCGGGCGGGGTGGAGGGAGGTGTGGTGACGGGAGGCTTGGTCGGCTCCTCGCACCCCGGCCCCGGCTCCTCGCACTCGCCCGGCGGCGTCGTCGGCGGAGTCGTGGGCGGCTTGGTGGGGGGCGTGGCGGGCGGCTTCGTCGGAGGGGTCGTCGGGGGCTTGGTGGGCGGCTTGGTCGGAGGCTTCGTGGGAGGCGTCGTCGGGGGCTTGGTCGGCTCCTCGCACCCCGGCTTGGGCTCCTCGCACTCGCCCGGCGGCGTCGTCGGGGGCTTGGTGGGCGGGGTCGTGGGCGGCTTGGTGGGGGGCGTGGCGGGCGGCTTCGTCGGAGGCTCCGGGTGGCCCGGGTTCCCCGGGTGATCCGGGTTCTCCGGGTTCTCCGGGTGGTCCGGGTTGCCGGGTGGCTTCGGGTGGTCGTCGTCCGGGACGTCGTCGTCCCCGTAACCGTCGGGGTCGAGACCCGCGCGCGTGCACAGATCGCCGACCGCCGCCGCGGCCTCGCCGAGCTTCATGGGGTGGCCGCACAGATCGGAGCCGGGGGTGAGCTGGAGGTGGTGGCCCGTGCCGCGGCCGGGGCCCTCACCCGTACCGGGCGTGGAGTTCGCCGCCATGGCGAAGCCGCCGGTCAGCGACAGAATGCCCGTCGCGGCGGCGGCAGTGATCAGTTTCCTGCTGATGATGGATCGCATCCCGCTCTTCCTCTGGAGAAAAGGAGAGACCGGCGGGGGACCCCCCTCGCTCCGACCGGCCTGTCCACGCACTCGGTGCGTCAGCCGCTGAGGGACTGACTACGGAAAGCGAGGCTCAAGGAGACCGGGCGAACGCTCCGCGGCGACCGCGACGCGCGGTCGAGCGCTGCCGTCCTCGGACTCTCCATGGGCCAACCTTCCGTGGGGTTGGCGAGAGCGTAGGAGCGGCGGGCGGCGAGAAACCGAGGCCACACGGCGGGCGATCAGAAAATCATTCGATCGGCCGACCACGTGGCGTAACGGTGAGCGCGGGTGGCAACGTCCGCCGGGACCGGGCGGAGGAGGATGTGGTGGGTGCAGGGGGAGCGGAAACCCCCGGCTGCGGGCGCGTGAGGGCCCGTCAGTTGCCGAGCGGGAGACCACCGAGCAGCGATCCGGCCTGGTCGGACTTGTTCAGGGAGCCCGCGGTGTCCCCGACCTTCTTGACCACGGAACCCTCCGTGGTGCTGCTCAGCTCGTCCGTCTTCAGCCCCTTGCCGCCGAGCCCCTGGCCGGCGATCGAACCCAGCCCGCCGTCGAGGCTCGTGGGAACGGCGGCCGACTCGGCGGCCATCGCGGGGGCGGCGGCGGCCAGAGCCATCACAGAACCGGCGACGACCGCGGCAACCTTGGTGGGCTTCATGGGGTGAGTCCTTCCTCTAGGGCGTCTCTCGCAAGCAAGTCGCTTGCCGCACAGTCCTCTTGGCCGATTCCTGTACGTCGTTCCGCCTTCTGTAACGAGGGGTCCGCTCCCCGGAAACTCCAGCAGGAAGGATTTCCCGGCACAGCACCCGAACGAAGGGCCGCGGTCGTATTTGCCGACCGGACGTGTGTGCGCCGTGCCCGATCCGGGGCCGCTTGCCTGCCTGCGGCTATAGCACTCCGCTACGGGGGAACTACTGAGCGCCACCCCTTCGTTCGAGTGAATCCCCCGCCCCGACCTGCCCCTGTCGGGGGCGTACGCCGTTGCACCGGGCGGCGCACAAGGGTGCGCCCCCGAACGAGCGGAAGGCCGACGCACCGCACCCTGGACGGGGCGGTGCGCCGGCCTCGGAAGGACGGCGGTGCGGTGTGCGAGATCAGGCGTTGACGCAGGTGTTGCCGAAGGCCGGGTTCAGCAGGCCGACGAGGTTGACGGTGTTGCCGCAGAGGTTGATCGGGATGTGGATCGGGACCTGCACGACGTTCCCGTTCAGGAGCAAGCCGTTGGAACCCACGGCAGCGCCCTTGGAGTGGGCGTCGGCGACGGCGACACCGGTGGCACCCGCGACGGACACGGCGACACCGACGGTCAGGACTGCAGCCTTCGCGATACGGGACATGGGGAAGCGCTCCTCGAATGTAGTGAAACCACTGAGACCTGACGGTCGATGCGGACGGAGACGTCCGACTCCCTCAACAACGCGGTTCCATTTCATTGGTTGCTCTCCCGAACGGGTGACGTTCAACCGATCTTTGGGCCATAGGGGTGCCGAATGGCAGACCGATCGGAGAGAGCAGCAACACGCCCGGCCGGGAACCTGCCTGGTGGATACGGAAGTTCGCTTTTCCGGACATCTAATGCTTACTATCGCCCGGCGTTGGGGTTATAACGTTCAACAACGTTGCTTCCGGCCCCGCCGCGCGTTCACTCATTTCGTGCGGACGAACTCTTCTTCTCTCCCGATCTCGACGGGTCTTCCCTTCCTCCTCTCATCAAAGCGGAGAACCTGTATGCGGAATTCAGCGGTTGGTGCGGTGCGCCGCGGTCTGTTGTGCGTCCGCGTCCCGAACCCTTCGGCCGAGGCGGCCGAGACCGTCCGGCTCGAAGTGCTCTTCTGACGTGCGGCCTTCACGGAAATCGGATTCCCATTCCCTCACCGTTCTGCACGCGGTCCAGCCCGGTGAGGCCGGAGTCGCCCGTGTCGTCACGGATCTGGTCCGCGCCCAGCTCGGATCGGGGATGCGGGTGGCGGTCGCCTGCCCGCCGGACACCCCGCTCGCCGGCGCCGTCCGCGCCGAGGGCGCCTCGGTGCACGTCTGGCGCGCCGGGCGCGAGCCCGGCCCGGCGCTGGTCCGCGAGACCCGCGACCTCGCCCGCCTGATCGGCACCGTCCGCCCCGCCCTGGTCCACGCCCACAGCGCCAAGGCCGGGCTGTGCGCCCGACTCGCCCTGCGGGGCCGGATTCCGACCGTGTACCAGCCGCACGCCTGGTCCTTCGAGGCCGTCGACGGCACGGTCGGCGCGCTCGCCCGGCGCTGGGAGCGCTGGGCGGCACGCTGGACGCAGCGGATCGTCTGCGTCAGCGAGGCCGAACGCCGCACCGGCGAGGAGGCCGGCGTCCGGGCGTCCTGGTCGGTCATCCACAACGGCGTGGATGTGGCCAGGTTCGGCGGTGCCGGCGCGCAGCCGGAGCCCGATGTCTCCGGGCGCGACGGCGGCCCCCTCGTCGTCTGCGTGGGACGGCTCTGCCGGCAGAAGGGTCAGGACGTGCTGCTCGCCGCCTGGCCCGCCGTCGCCGCCGAGTTCCCCACCGCCCGCCTGGTGTTCGTCGGCGACGGACCGGACGGCGAGCGGCTGCGGGCCGGAGCGCCGGCCTCGGTCCGGTTCGCCGGCGCCGTGGCGGACACCGCCCCCTGGTACCGCGCGGCCGACCTGGTCGTTCTGCCGTCCCGCTGGGAGGGCATGGCGCTGGCGCCCCTGGAGGCCATGGCGAGCGGCCGGCCGGTCCTCGTCAGCGACGTGGCCGGGGCCCGCGAGAGTCTCCCACCCGGCCACGAACCCCTGTGCCTGGTCCCGCCCGAGGACCCGGCCGCCCTCGCCGCCGCCGTCGGCCGCCTTCTCGGCCGGCCGGAGCTGCGGCACTCCCTGGGCCGCCAGGCCCACGAGCACGTACTCAGCAGATTCGATGTGCGGCGCACCGGCGCGGCCGTCGCGGACGTGTACCGCGAGCTGGCCGGAGTGCGGTGCACCGAGCACAGAGAGCCGATTGCCCAGTGACCACGGAAAGCACCAGCGTCCCTCCCGCACCGGGCCCCTGGCCCTCGGCGACCCACGCGGGCCCCGGTCTCGCCGCCCTCGCCCCGCAGCGCGGCCGGCCGGACCGGCTGGCGCTCCCGCCGCGCCGCCCCGCGCCGCCGCGGTTCGCCGCCGTACCGCTGATCGCGGCCGACGGTCTGGCCGTGCTGCTCGCCGTCGGGCTCATGCCCGCCCCGCACTCCGGGGTCCGGCTGCTGCTCCTGGTCGCCGGGCTGGTCCTCGCCCTCGACGCGTACGCGGGTCTGCACCGGCCCGGCCGCCTCGCCTCCGTACTGGACGAGCTGCCCGCGCTCGCCTCGCGCGCCGGGGTCGCGTGGTGCGTGGCGGCCGCCGCCGTCGCCGCGTACACCCCGGGGCGGGCGATCGGTCCTGCCGCGCTCTGCGCCGCGTACGCCACGCATCTCGCCGCCGTGTGCGTGGCGCGCGGTGCGGTCCACGCCCGCAGGCGGCGGATCGCCCGGGCGCATCCGCGGTCGGCGCTGGTGGTCGGCGGGCCGGGTGCGGCGCGCCGGTTCGCGGCGGTGGTGGGGCAGCATCCGGAGTACGGCATCAGACCGGTGGGGATCGTCACCACCCGGCAGGACGGCGGGGCTCCGCAGCACCCGACGGAGGCTGGGCTTCCGGTCCTGACGACCACGGAGGAGATCCACCGGGCGGTCATCCAGACCACCGTCCGCGACGCGGTGTTCCTGACCGAGGACCCCGGGCTGGTGAGGCTCTTCCAGCACTACGGCTGCACGACCTGGCGGGTGGGCGGCGAGGGTCAGGACGGGCCGATGAGCGACCACCTGTGGGGGTACGGCTGCCGCCGGCTCGTACCGCTGTCCGAGCGGCGCGGTCTGGCCGCGAAGCGCGCGCTCGACCTGGCGGTGGCCGGTCCCGCGCTGGCCTGCTCGCTGCCCGTCCTGCTGCTGTGCGCGCTGGCCGTGCGGCTCTCCGACGGGCCCGGTGTGCTGTTCCGGCAGGAGCGGGTGGGGCAGAACGGGCGGCTCTTCACGCTGCTGAAGTTCCGTACGCTGCGCCCGGCCGACGAGACCGAGTCGGCGACGCGGTGGAGCGTGGCCGACGACCGGCGGATGAGCGCGGTCGGCGGGTTCCTGCGGCGGACCTCGCTGGACGAGCTGCCGCAGCTGTGGAACGTGCTGCGCGGGGACATGAGCCTGGTCGGACCCCGTCCCGAACGGCCGTACTTCGTCGCCCAGTTCAGCCGCATCCACGCCGGATACGCGGCCCGGCACCGGATGCCGGTCGGACTGACGGGACTGGCGCAGGTGCACGGACTGCGCGGCGACACCTCGATCGAGGACCGCTGCCGTTTCGACAACCACTACATCGACCACTGGTCGCTCTGGCAGGACGTCCGCATTCTGCTGCGCACCGCGGCCGGTCTGGTCCGACCGGCGGGGAGCTGATGATGGCGACGGCCGCGGCGTTCGCCGCCGCGCCCGCCGACGTACGCGACCTGGCGCGCAGGGCCGGGGCGCTGTCCCCGGTCCTGGCGGTGATCGGACTGCTGCTCGTCCCGGCCGGCGGCGGCGCGGAGGGCGGCACCGGCGGTACGGGCACGATCGCGGACGCGGCCTCCGGGCTGCTCGTCCTGATCTGCCTGGTGCGGGTGGTACGCGGCGGAGCACGGCCGCTGACCCGGTGGGCGGCGGTCGTCCTCGGCCTGCCGGTCCTCGGGATCTGTCTGGCCGCCATCACCTCGAACGACCCGGCGGCGAGCCTGCCGGGCGTCGCCCGCTACGTCCAGGTCTTCGTGCTCGTCCCGGCGGCCGTGCTCCTGACGATCCGCGACCGGCGGGACTTCGCGGTGGTCGCGTGGGCGCTGGTCGCGCTGGCGCTGCTGCAGGGCGCGGTCGGGGTGACCCAGTCGCTGACCGGGACGGGCGCCTCGTACATGGGCGAGGACGTGCGGGCGGTGGGGACGTTCGGCCCGACCGATGTGATGGGCATGGCGACGGTCGTCTCGTACGGTCTCGTCGTCGTCACCGGCATCGCGCTGGGCAGCGGCCGGGGGCGGACCCGGACGGTGGCCCTTGTCTGCGCGGGCCTGCTCCTCCTGCCGCTGGTCCTCTCCTACAGCAGGGGCGCGTGGATCGCGACGGTGCTGGCGTGCGCGTTCCAGCTGCTGCTCTCCGGTCTGCGGCGGGCCGGGCGGGTGGCGCTCACGGTGGGCGCGCTCGCGGTGGTCCTGGTCGGCGGGCTCGGGATCGGCTCGACGATGGTGAAGGAGCGGGTCGCCAGCATCACGCGGGTGACGGCCGCGCCTGACCAGTCGGTGACGGACCGGTACACGATGTGGGCGGCGGCCGGGCGGATGTGGCGCGCGGAACCGCTGACCGGGGTGGGCCTGAAGGGCTTTCCGCGGTACCGCGACTCCCACGCCTCGCTGGCGCTGTCCTCGGGCAGTGACACGGCGGGCGCGGGGTCGGCGTTCCAGCGCCAGCCGCTGCTGTCGCCGCACAACATGTACCTGCTGGTGCTGAGCGAGCAGGGCCTGGTGGGGCTCCTCGCGCTGGCCGGGAGCTGGGCGGCGCTCCTGGTGGGGGCGTTGCGACGGCGCGCCCGGGGTGCGGACTGCGCGCTGGTGGCGATCGGACTGCTGTCCTGGCAGCTGGTCGACTTCTTCTACGCGGACATCGGCGGGCCCTCCACGGTGCTGCTGTCGGTCGTGCTCGGCCTGGCGGCCTGGTGGTCGCTGGCGGAGGTGAAGCGTGCGTGACCCCTGGCGGGGGGACCCGGAACCGACGGACGCGTTACCGCGAGGCGGGGGCGCGGCCCTCCACCCGCAACGGGGCACGGACACCGGCTCGGCTCCCGCCGCGCAACGGCCGGACGGCGTTCACCGGCCGGGCGCCGACGGAGGCTCGGCCGTCTCCGCGCAACGGCCGGACGGCGTCCCCGGCCCGGCGCCCGCCGGGCGCCGGAAGGGTGCCGTCGGTGCGCCCCGGCGGGGCCGGCGGCGTGTGGCGGCGTCGGCGTCCGGGCGGTTTCTGGCGCGGGCCGCCGCCGTCACGGCGGGGCTCACCGCGGCCGGGGCGGTGCTCGGTCTCGTACGGGACCAGATCCTGGCGCACTTCTTCGGCGCGGGCGCCGAGACCGACGCGTTCCTGGTCGCCTGGACCGTGCCGGAGTTCGCCTCGACGCTCCTCATCGAGGACGCGATGGCGCTGATCCTGGTGCCGGCGTTCAGCCGCGCCCTCGCCCGGCGGTGCGGCGGCACGGCCGACGACCCCGTCCGTGCCCTCGTACGCGCCACGCTGCCCCGGCTGGCGCTCACCGTCAGCGCCGTCTCCTCGCTGCTGATCCTCGCCGCGCCGTTCCTCGTCGCCGCCCTCGCGCCCGGTCTACCCGATCCGCGGCTCGCCGTCGACTGCACCCGGCTGACCGCCACCTGCGTGCTGACCTTCGCGCTCGCCGGCTACTTCTCCGCCGCGCTGCGCGCGCACGGCCGTTTCCTGTCACCGGCCGCCATCTACGTCGCGTACAACATCGGGATCATCGGCACGATCGTGGTGCTGCGCGAGCCCTTCGGCGTGCGGTCCGCCGCGGCCGGTGTCGCTGTCGGCGGCGTACTGATGGTGCTGGTCCAAGCCCCCTTCCTGCTGCGGGAGTTGCGGCGCCCGCCGGTGGCGAAGGAGGCGGAGCCCGATACGACCGGTACGGGCGACGGGCGGCTCCTCGTGCTCGGGCTCATCGCACCGGTCATCGTCTTCGCGCTCTCCCGCCAGTCGCAGATCCTCGTGGAGCGCTTCCTCGCCTCCCCGCTCCCCGCCGGCGCCATCTCGCATCTCAACTACGCGCAGAAGATCGCGCAGATGCCGATGATCCTCTCCCTGATGCTGTGCACGGTCAGCTTCCCGGTCGTCGCCCGCGCCATGGCGTCCGGTGACACCGAGGGTGCCCGCCGCCGCGTCGAGCGGGATCTGCTGCTCGCCGCCGTCGTCGTCCTCGGCGGCGCCTCGATCGTCATCGCGGCGGCCCCGCAGATCGTCGAGATCCTCTTCCAGCGCGGCGCGTTCGACCGCACCGACACCGCGGCGACCGCCGCCGTGATGCGTGTCTACGCCCTCGGACTGCTCGGCCAGACGATGGTCGGCGCCCTGGTCCGCTGCTACTTCTCGGCCGCCCGGCCGCTCTGGTACCCGGCCACCGCGATGGCCGCCGGTCTCGCCGTGACCGCCGGCGCCGGAGTGCCGGGAGCCCGGCTGTGGGGCGCCGTCGGCATCGCCGCCGCCAACGCGCTCGGGATCACCCTGACCGCGGTGATGCTGCTCCTCGGGGCGCGCCGCCAGTCCATCCCCCTCCGCGTCCGCACCCTCGGCGAGGGGCTGCTGCGGCTGGCAACGGCGGCCGCCTGGGCCACCGGCGCCGGCTGGCTCTGCTCCTCCCTGATCGGCCCGGCCGTCCTCTCCCTCGCGATCACGACGCTCGTCGCCGCCGGGGTCTTCCTGCTCTTCCTCGCCTGCGCCCCCCGCGCGCCGGACATCCCGCCCCTCACCCGCACCGCATCACGAAGGCTCGCCCATGCACGCTGTCATGGCGCCCCGCGCCGCCGCGATTCGCCGTCTGCTGCCGACGCCGCCCCTGTGGGTGGCGATGTACCACTCGATCGCGGACACCCCGGATGATCCGTACCGGGTGACCGTCTCCCCCGACCGTTTCGCCCGGCAGCTGAACTGGCTGAGCGACCGGGGCCTGCGCGGCGTCTCGGTGCGCCAACTGCTCCGCGCGGCCGCCGCGGGCCGCGCGAAGGGCCTGGTCGGCCTCACCTTCGACGACGGGTACGCCGACTTCCTCGACTCCGCCCTCCCCCTGCTGCGCCGCCATGACTTCACCGCCACCGTGTACGTCCTGCCCGGCCGGATCGGCGGTGAGAACGGCTGGGACGGCGAAGGACCCCGCAAGCCCCTGCTGACCGAGTACGGCATCCGGCGCGCCGCCGAGGCCGGTATGGAGATCGGCTCGCACGGCCTGCGGCACGTCTCGCTCCCCGCCACCGACGACGCGGCCCTCGCCGACGAGACCCGGCGCAGCCGCACCCTCCTGGAGGAGATCACCGGCGCGTCGGTGGACGGCTTCTGCTACCCCTACGGGCATGTCGACGCCCGGACGATCCGGGCCGTGCGGGACGCGGGCTACCGCCACGCCTGCGCCATCGACCCCGGCCGGCTGGCGAGCGCGCACGCGCTGCCCCGGGTCCACATCGACGAGCGGGACACCGCGTGGCGGCTCACCGCCAAGCGCGTCCTGCACCCCCTGCGCCGCCGCCAACCCGCCGATCTGCACCGTACGCGGGCCTCTTCGCCAGCACTGGCCACGAGCCCGGCGGGGGCGGAGGCCCGATGAAGGTCCTGCACATCATCACCGGCCTCGGCATCGGGGGCGCCGAGCAGCAGCTCCGGCTGCTGCTGCGCCATCTGCCCACCCGGAGCGAGGTCGTCACCCTCACCAACCCGGGGCCGGTCGCGCGCGGCATCGAGGCCGACGGCGTCCCCGTCACCCACCTCGGCATGGCGGGCAACCGCGATCTCGGAGCCCTGCCACGCCTCGTCCGGATCATCCGCGCCGGACGCTATGACCTCGTCCACACGCACCTCTACCGGGCCTGTGTGTACGGCAGGATCGCCGCCCGTCTCGCCGGGGTCCGTACCGTCGTGGCGACCGAACACTCCCTCGGCGACACGCAGATCGAGGGCCGTCCGCTCTCCGCCGGCACCCGTGCCCTGTACCGGGCGACCGAGCGGCTCGGCACCGCCACGGTCGCCGTCTCGCCCAGCGTCGCCCGCCGCCTGGCGGAGTGGGGCGTGGCCCCCTCCCGTATCCATGTCGTCCCGAACGGCATCGAGTCGGCCCGCTTCGGCTACACGGAGGACGCCCGGCGTCTGACCCGGAAGCTGCTCGGCCTGCCCGAGGACGCGTTCGTCGTCGGCGGGGTGGGGCGGCTGGCGCCCGGCAAGCGGTTCGACCGCCTCGTGCGGGCGGTGGCGGCGGTGCCGGAGGCGCGGCTGCTCCTGGTCGGCGAGGGCGAGGAGCGCGAGCGGCTCCTCACCGCGGCCCGCGCGTACGGGGTGGCCGACCGGGTGCTGCTCGCGGGGGCCTGCGAGGACCCGCCGCCCGCCGGCGGCGAAGGGCCCGACCTGCCGTCGCTGCTCGCCGCGATGGACGTCTTCGTCTCCACCTCGCCCGACGAGGCGTTCGGGCTCGCGGCCGTCGAGGCGCTGGCCGCCGGACTGCCCGTGCTGTACGTGGCCTGTCCGGCGATCGACGACCTGCCGCCCGGCGCGGCGCCCGGGGCCCGGCGGATCGGCCCGTCCGTACCCGAACTGATCAGCGCGCTGGGCGGCATCCGGGACGCCCGCCCCGTCCGGCTGCCACCGCCCGCCGCCGCTCATCGCTACGACATCGCCCACAGCGCCCAACAGTTGATGTCCCTCTACGAACAGGCCGTCCACGGCACCCCTCCTCCCTCGAAGTGAGCCAGCCCATGAACCCGTCCCGTTCCGCCCTGCGAAGCGCTCTGCGCGGCCCGCGCCGATCGTGGCTCCTGCCCGCCTCCGTGCTGGTCGGCGCCGCCCTCGGGGGCGGCTACGGCGTGCTGAAGACCCCGGAGTACGAGGCGACCAGTTATGTCGTCGTGGTCCCCGGCGAGAAGTCGGACCCGGCCTCGGCCGTCGGGTTCGCCCAGGCGTACGGCAGGGTCGCCACCGACCTCGCTGTGACCGGCGACGCCCAGGTGTGGGCCGGGGTGCCGGTCGCGACCCTGCGCTCAAGTGTGCAGGCCGCGACCTCCCCCGACGCGCCGATGATCTCCCTCACGGCGCGGGCGTCCGAGCCGGCCAAGGCGGTCTCCATGGCCGACGGCGTCGCCCGCGCGCTGGTCCTCAACAGCACGCACGTCTCCGGCAGCACGGGGGTGAAGGTCGTCCAGTTCTCCCGGGCGACCAAGCCGGTGGAGCCTGTCTCGCCGTCCGCGCCGCTGTCCGCGCTGGTCGGCGCCTGCGCGGGCGGTCTGCTCGGCGGACTGGCGCTCCTTGTCCGGCCCCGGCGCACCGCCCGTGCCGAGGCCCGCCACTCGCGGCAGCCGTCCGCCGCCGTCCCGGGTCCGTCCGCCGCCACGTCCACGCCCGCGACGGCGGCGGCGACCGGGACCGTGCACCGGCACGAACCGGAGTCGGTGTGACCACCGGCGGCACGCACGGTCTGCGGAGCGAGGTCTGCCGGGACGGCGCGGAGTTCGGCCGGCTCGCCGAGCGGTGGACCTCGCTGTACGGGCGGTGCTCCACGGCGACCCCGTTCCAGTCCCACTCCTGGCTCCACTCCTGGTGGCTGTCGTACGGCAGGCCGGGTGCGCTGCGGCTGGTCCTCGTACGGCGGAAGGACGGTGAACTGGTCGCCGCCGCGCCCCTGATGCGCGCCTGGCGGCCGCTGCCGGTCCTCACCCCGCTCGGCGGCGCCATCACCGACTTCACCGATGTGCTCCTCGACGACGCCTGCCCCGAGGCCGTGCCCCTGCTGGCCCGGGCGCTGGCGGAGGCGGCGCGCGGGGCGGTGGTCGACCTGCGCGAGGTGCGGCAGGGCGCGGCGTCCGAGCGGATCCTCGCCTGCTGGCGCGGGCCGCGCCGCCGGCTCGCCGACTCGCTCTGCCTGGAGCTGCCGGCGGTGCCGATGGACGCCCTGCTCGCACGGATCCCCACGGGGAAGGCTCAGCAGCGGGTGCGCGCCAAGCTGCGCAAGCTGGACGCCCTCGGGATCGACGAGCGGGTCGTGACCGGCGAGGAGGTGCCGGCGGCCCTGGAACGCCTCCTGACCCTGCATCAGCGTCAGTGGCGCGGCCGGGCGGTGACCGTGGAGCACACCAGCGACCGGTTCGCCCAGCATCTCGCGCGGGCGGTGCGGCCCATGGTCGAGCGCGGGGACGCGATGGTGACCGAGTTCCGGCTGGCCGGGGACGTCGTGGCCGCCGATCTGACCCTGATGTCACCACGGCTGTCCGGGGGCTATCTGTACGGCGCCGACCCGGTGCTGCGCGACCGGAAGGTCGACGTCGCGACCATGCTGCTGCGGCACGGGGCACGCCGGTCGGGCGGGAGCGGCCGGGTCACGTTGAGCCTGCTCAGGGGCGATGAACCGTACAAGCGGCACTGGCGGCCGGAGCGCGTCCCGAACCAGCGGCTGATGATGAGCGGCTGGGGTGCGGCTCCGCTGCTGTGGTTGCTGGCGGGCGCGGCGGGCGCACGGCGCTGGGCGGGCCGGCAGGCGCGGGAGCGGGCGTGGGTTGGGCGGGTGGTCGGACGGCTGCGAGGACGGACGAACGGCGGCGGAGGCTGATCGCCTCCGCCGCCGTGGGGGGTCCTTCTCCGGTCAGAACACCCACAGGGCGTTCATGAATCCGTTCCAGCCGTCGTCGGCCTCGTCCTTCCAGCCGCTGTCCTTGGGGACGCAGATGGTGCCACCGATCCAGCTCTCCACCCAGGAACCGAGATTGATGGTCCAGCACTGCGTCTCGGGCTTGGGCTCGGGCTTGGGCTCCGGCTTGGGCTCGGGCTTCGGTTCCGGCTTCGGTTCCGGCTTGGGCTCGGGCTTCGGCTCCGGCTTCGGTTCCGGCTTCGGCTCCGGCTTCGGCTTCGGCTCCGGCTTCGGCTCCGGCTTCGGCTCGGGCTTGGGCTCGGGCTTGGGCTCGGGCTTGGGCTCCGGTTTCGGTTCCGGCTTGGGCTCGGGCTTGGGCTCGGGCTTCGGCTCCGGCTTCGGCTCCGGCTTCGGCTCCGGCTTGGGCTCGGGCTTGGGCTCGGGCTTCGGCTCCGGCTTCTGTGGGATCTCCGGAACCTCGGGGAGCTCAGGAACCTCCGGCACCTCGGGGATCTCCGGCTCGACCCCGTACAGCTTCTGCCGGAAGACCTGCGCCGACCGCGGATTGTCGCCGCACTGCCAGACGCCGTGCGGGCAGTAGTCCGTGATCGTGTGATACAGCGGCTTGTGCTCGTCCATCCATTCGAGCATCCGGCGCATGTACTCGGCATTGTCGCCGTTCCGGAAGAGCCCCCATTCCGGATAGGAGATCTCCTTGCCGCGCTCGGCCGCGAAATCCACCTGCTTCTGCAGCCCGTACGGCTCCTTGACGTGCCGGTCGAAACCAGCCCCCGTCGGCTGATCGTACGAGTCCATGCCGATGATGTCGACGACGTCGTCACCCGGATAGCATTCCGTCCACGGAATGGCGTCCGTCCCCCGGCTCGGGGTGAAATCGAAGCGGAACTTCTGGCCGGGAACGGAACGCATGGTGGTGACGATCCGGTTCCAGTACTTCTTCCACGCCGTGGGATCCGGCGCGCACCGGTGCGTGTACGTGGTCCCGTTCATCTCCCAGCCGAGGACGATGACGGTGTCCGCCGCCTTCAGGCCGACGAGCCGTTCGGCCAGCGTCTTGAAGTGATGGTCGAAGTACCCCGCCGCACCGAGCTGGAGCTGACGGCGGACCTCGTGGTCGGAGACGCCGGCCTCGTTCCGCTCCAGCATCGGCACGTTCAGGACGAACAGCCGGTCCTTCCGCTCGTTGCGCCACTCCGCCCAGGCGTCCAGGAAGCCAGGGGGGCCCTCGATGTTCGACCAGAGGTCACCGGGAAGGTACGTGTGGCCGACGCGCAGCTCGCGCCCGCCGAGCCACCGCTCCAGCTGCGAGATCCGGCTGACACCCACCGGACCCGATTCCAGGAATGCTCCCATCGCGGTGGACAGGGACGGTGCGGGGTTTTTGGCCGGGACGGGTTCGGCGGCGTGAACGGGGGAGGACAGCGCGACGGAGCCGGATGCGAGGAGACCGGCGGTGAACACCCCCAGCCACACTCTCGATGTCTGCCGCTTTCGATGGGCCATGGCCACTCCTTCGGGAATCACACCGTTTGACGATCCGTCAGTCTGATACTCCGAAAGTATTCCTAATGGGCTGGCCGTGGACGCGATCACGATCCGTTCAGTAGCCCATCGGGGGATATACATCGCCCGGTTGGTGCACCCGGACATGGAAAAGGCCGGCCCCGGACGGCGTGGTGGACGCCTTCCGGGACCGGCCCCTGAGAATGCGTCAGGCGTTGACGCAGGTGTTGCCGAAGGCCGGGTTGACCAGGCCGATGAGGTTCACGCTGTTGCCGCAGATGTTGATCGGCACGTGGACCGGCACCTGGACGACGTTTCCGGAGACGAAGCCCGACGAACCGACGGCCGCGCCCTTCGCTCCCGCGTCCGCGAAGGCGGGCGACGCCGCACCCATGGCCATGACGATTCCGGCGACGACGGCCGCAGCCCTCTTACACATCATTTCGTCTGGATCCTTTCTACGGCGGAAGGCTGTTCACGGATTTCGTGATGCGCGGGCGCATTCATGCGCCCGGCCTCCGCTGCACACATCTCAACGACCATGCCATATAAGGAAACCGGTAGATCGTCGGATCGGCGCCCTTCACTCCATCGCACTCATCGAATTCCCCCGAATGCCGCGCGAACGGCACAGCGGGCACTCCGACGGACGCACACACCGCCGTTCAACGCGGCCAGATGGGCGTGTTCATCAGCCGTTCCCACTCCAGGTCCGGCATGCCCGGCACCGTACGGCCAGCGCGCGCCCAGCGCTGAACCATCGAGGAATAGACGGGCGACGGGGAGGAGGCGGGGTCGATACGGGTGGCCGGTGGCGGGTCCGCCACATAACGGCTCCTCGGAATGAAGGCCATCCGCTCCCATTTACCTGGGTCGGGCGCCATCTTCTCCCTCCCATCCAGTGCGGGCTCCCCATCATTCCACAGCCCCCGCACGAGGGTGATTCGTCCCGTCGATGTCGCGTCGCGTACCTGTGTGCGACGGAAATCGATTTAACGTGCGGACATTTCCCATTCCTCGGGCTCCGGTGGCACGGCCTCGTCCTCCGGTCAGCGGGACAGTACGCGGGCCAGCTCGGCCGGATCCGTCGTCGGCGCGTCGCAGGTGAAGTGACGGCAGACGTACGCGGCCGCTCCCCCGTCGACCAGAGGGCGGTCCTTGAGCAGCGGGAACTCGGCGCTGTCGGGGGAGCCGAAGGCGACGACCGCGCCGGGCGCGGGGGACAGCACCGCCGTGCGGTGCAGGGCACGGGCCGGGCCGTCGTCGAAGGCGTCATCCGCCGGGGAGACCACCGCGATCTCCCGGGGCCCGTCGAGCAGCGCCTCGGCGGTGGCCAGACCCCAGCCGATGAACCGGGGCGCGCGCGGCCCCAGCGCCTTGACCACTCCGAGCGCACCCTCGGCAGCGGCCCGGTGCGCCTCGGAGCCGGTGTGCGCGGCATAGGAGAGCAGCGCGCCGGCGGCCGCCGTCCAGCCGGACGGGGTCGCGTTGTCGGTCGGGTCCTGGGGCCGGCGGATCAGGGTCTCGGCATCGTGCGCGGTGTCGTACAGCGCGCCGCCCTCGGCGACGAACTGGTCGAGCACGATGTCGAGCAGGAACCCGGCGAACTCCAGCCACACGCCCTCCCCGGTGACCCCGGCGAGCGCGAGGAACCCCTCGGCGACATCGGCGTAGTCCTCCAGGACGCCGGCATTGGCTCCGGCATGACCGTCCTTGGAGGTACGGGAGAGCCGCGCGCCCTCGCCCATGTGGAGGCGTACGAGCAGGTCGGCGGCCTCCGTCGCGCGCTCGACCAGGTCGGGCCGGTCGAAGAAGGCGCCCGTCTCGGCGAGGGCGGCGATCGCGAGCCCGTTCCAGGCGGCGACGATCTTGTCGTCGCGGCCGGGGCGCGGGCGCCGGTCACGCGCTGCGAGCAGCCGCTCCCTGACCGAGGCGATCCGGCCGGCGTCCGCCACCCCCGCCTCGCTCGGGAGCTGGAGGACGGAGGCCCCCTCCTCGAAGGTGCCCTCCTCGGTCACCCCGAAATACCGGGCGGCGTACCCGGCGTCCTCCTCCCCGAGGACCTCGGCCAGCTGCTCCGGCGTCCAGACGTAGTACGCGCCCTCGACATGCCTCCCGGTCCCGTCGTCACTGTCGGCGTCCAGCGCGGAGGCGAAACCGCCTTCCGCCGTGCGCAGTTCGCGGACCATGAAGTCCGCGGTCTCCAGCGCGACCCGCCGGGCGAGGTCACTGCCGGTGACCCGCCACAGATGCGCGTACACCCGGCACAGCAGGGCGTTGTCGTACAGCATCTTCTCGAAGTGCGGCACGACCCAGTCGCGGTCCACGGAGTAGCGGGCGAAGCCGCCGCCGAGCTGGTCGTAGATACCGCCGCGGGCCATCGCCTCGCAGGTGTCGGCAGCCATCTGGAGCGCGCCCTCCGCCCCCGTACGGGCGTAGTGGCGGAGCAGGAACTCCAGCGCCATCGACGGCGGGAACTTGGGTGCGCCGCCGAAGCCGCCGCGCGTGGCGTCGTACTCCCTGGTCAGGCCGAGGAGCGCTTGGGCCAGCTCCTGCTCGCCGGGGACGCCGGCGCCGCCGAAGGCGAGGGAGCGGGAGGAGAGGTCCTTGACGATCTTCCCGGCGACCTCGGCGACCTCGTCGCGGCGCTCGGTCCACGCGCGGGAGACGCCCTCCAGGACGTCACCGAAGGACGGCATGCCGTGCCGGGACTCCGGCGGGAAGTAGGTGCCGAAGTAGAAGGGCTCCCCGTCCGGCGTCATGAACACGGTCATAGGCCAGCCGCCCTGTCCGGTGGCGGCCTGCACGGCCTCCATGTAGACGGCGTCGACGTCGGGCCGCTCCTCGCGGTCGACCTTGACGGACACGAAGTGCTCGTTCATGTACGCAGCGGTGTCGTCGTCCTCGAAGGACTCGTGCGCCATGACGTGACACCAGTGGCACGCCGAGTATCCGACCGACAGCAGAACGGGCACATCGCGCCGTCGTGCTTCCTCGAACGCCTCCGGTGTCCAGGGCCACCAGTCGACGGGATTGTCGGCATGCTGCAGCAGATAAGGCGAGGTCACACCAGCCAACCGGTTCATACGATCCAGCCTCTCACAGTGCCTGGCGCGACCGGGGAAACCCTCACGCGCCCGCCTCGCTTGGCCGAATTGCACTCCTGGTCCATCTCGTGGTGGCAACTCCACTCCCTCCCTCCGGAGCGGGCGGCCTGGCACCTCGGAACAGTAGGCTGGGCGCAGCAGTGCTGGACCTGCCGAGGCTCCTCGAAGGAGGTACACCATGACCGCCGAGATGGTGGCGCCCGCGTGGATGCATTCGCAGATCAGCGCGGAGCAGTACGACTCCTGGTCCGAGGAACAGTGCGCCGGCATCGAGATCGTGGACGGGATGGTCGTCGTGAGCCCGAGCGCCTCCAAGCGGCACAACCGGCTGGCGCGAATCCTGGCCAATGCCCTGGACGCCGCCGCGGGCCCGGACTGGAACGCGGACACGGACTTCGACGTCCGCCTGCAGGACGTTCCGCTCACCAACCGCCGTCCGGACGTCATCGTCTACCGGGCGGAGACGATCGACCTCACACCCACCCGCCCCGAGCACGTACTGCTGGTCGTCGAGGTCGTGTCGCCCGGTTCGGAGACCACGGACCGGATCGTGAAGGTGGACCAGTACTCCAAGGCCGGCATCCCCTTCTACTGGCGGGTCGAGCAGGCCGCCACCGGGCTCCCGATCGTCTACACGTACGTTCTGGACCCCGCTACCAGGGCCTACCGGGACGGCGAGGTGTTCACCGGCACGGTGAAGGCCACCGCACCTTTCTCCATCACGGTCGATCTCGGGGCCCTGTAAGGGACCGAGGCGTCGCCCCGCTGTCGACGTTTGGCTGTCACCGGGCTTTCCGGGCATGCCGAGCTTTGCGGAATCCATCACCACCGAATCTAGAAGGGCCTGTCTTCTGCGACTGGTCGACGCCACCATTCGGTGGACTTGAAGCAGCCCATGAGCCAGTGTGCTTCGGCACCATCAAGGATGATGTCCCCGATCGACGGGATGAGATCGAGGCGAAGCATCTGCTCCTGGATGCGCACGGGCTCCCAGTCGAGGTCGTGATGCAGCAACACCGCAAACGGCTCCCCGCGCTTCTGCCAGAAGACCATGGGCTCGCCAACTTCGTTGATGAACGGTTTGACGATGTCGTTCGGCTCGAAGTCGACGTCCGCCATGTCCGCCCATCTGCCGACACCCTCGCGCTCCCGAGCCAGGTAGTTTCGCATGCGCTGGACGAAGGCCTCGAAGGTGGAATCGTCCAGCGTGGACTCCCGCCGGACGACAACGGACTTCAACGTCTTGCGCAGCGCTTCTGCTCGGCGAAGCTGACGAGTCGCATTGGCCCAGAAGAGGCCATTCCGCTCGGGGTCGTGGACGACGCAGAGCACCGGCAGGCTGCCGTCGCGCCAATTGTCCCCATGGTCCCCGACCTGGACGCGGTACCCCCGCCGGGTGCGCGTCGAGACCCCGCCCTTGACCTGCACGGCCAGAGAGTCCGCTGTTCGTCGCCCATCCTGGACGAAGGTGACGTGCAGATCCTCTCCGTGGTCGTTCGCGCCGTCGATTTCCTGCACGATGTGGCCGTTCCGCTCCAGCAACGAACGCACCTCGTTCACGGCCATGCGTCCAACGCGCCGGCTCTCAGGAACCTTAGGCATCTCGCCCCCCTGTTGATCTGTTCGTCAAGGCTAAGGCAGCGCGCCCACACGCAAGCCGACTACGAAGACGTCGAGTTGACGCACCAAGACAGGCGAGGGCGGGGGTGGCGCGAAGAGCCAGCCGCTCACCGGATGGCATCGGCGAGTTTTCCGTCACCGCGATCTCATAGAGAAGGAGCAGTCGGCCCGCTCGTTGGCGCTCGGCTCCCGAGCGCTCGCCCCTGACTTCCGACTGCGATGACTGGTCGAAGCTCAAGACACCGAGCGGGCCCCGCGTGAAGGAGCGGCCGGCCCGCTCGCTGACGCGTGCCTTCGAGGCGCTCTCCTTGCCCCTACGCAACGACCTCGGAGTGGCGGCTCGCATCGAAGGGTCCCCCCGCGATCGTCCTGACCTCCGACCGAGGCGACTGGTGGAAGCTCTGCGAGCAGTGCGTGATCATCAGGGAGACATGAGCACTGCCGACTCCTGGGTGCGCGAGTTCACTGGCACCAGTGGCAGGCGCTGTAGCCGACGCTCAGGAACACGGGGACATCACGACGCCGGGCCTCTTCGAACGCGTCCTTCTCCCATGGCCACCAGTCGACGGGGTTGTCCGCGTGCTGGAGGAGGTAGGGGGACGTGGCCTGGGCGAGTCGGTTGGACATACCCCCTTCCTCGCGCACCCGCCTCCGCCCCGCCCCTGCGCCACAGGGGCGGCACGCGAAACGGGGCGGAGAAGTGCCGCGGGCCGACGGAGGCCGCGGCGGTCGGTCATGAGGGGGGTGACACGGTTCCCACGGCGCACTCGGCCACCGTCCGCCAGACCTCGGCGGCCAGTTCTGGCATCTGGGTGCTCTGCACCTCGGTGGCCAGCTCCTGCAGCCGGGCCACCGCGCGCGTGTCGCCGGAGCGGGCGGCCAGCATCTCCTGAAGGATCCGGAAGCGGATCCGGTCGCGGTATGTGAAGAGCTGGAGGCCATGCTCGGCCTCCGCCACGAGTTCGGCCGCACGGTTGGAGTCGCCCCGGCGGAAGGCGAGTTGCGCCCGGAGGAAGAGGAACTCCTGGCGGTGCCGGGGCGGCCCGGCGAAGTCCAGGACCGGTTCCACGGCCGCCAGCAGAGCCTGCGCCTGGTCCAGTCTCGGCGGCGTGCTCTGGAGGCAGAGCGAGGCCGCTCCCAGCCGTAGCCGCATCCAGAGGGTGATGTCCTCCCGGCTGTCCAGGGCGTCGATCGCCTTGTCCAGGTACCGGCGCGCCCCCTCGGCGTCGCCCTGGCGGGTGCTCACGGTCGCGGCGGTCCAGTACGCCTCGGCGGTGAGGGCGCCCCGCTCGGACGGCAGCGCGGCGAGGACGTCGAGGCTGAGCCGCATCGCCTCGGCGACGTTGCCGAGCTCCGTCTCCGCCGAGACCAGGAGCAGTCGGCTGCGGAGCAGATCGGTGACGGGGATGCGTACGCGGTGGTGCTCGCCCAGTTCCAGGGCCTCGCGGACCGCCTGGCGGGCCAGCCCCATGTCGCCGCGGTTGCGGGCGCACCGGGCCACCCGCTGTTTGGTGTACACATGGAGTGCGGGGCGCGCCAACTCGTCGCTGATCTTGCTCAGTTCGGCGAGGACGTCCCACTCCTCGGTGAACTCGCCGAGCGAGGCGTGCACCTGGGCGAGCAGGGCGAGCGCCTGCCAGCGGGTCGAGGGGTCCGCGTCCGTGGCCCGCTCGAGCGCGCCGGCGAGGAGGTCGCGCATCTCGGCGTCACGTTCGCTGTCCGGCCGGGACGCCAGGGTGGCGACGACGTCCAGGAGGTCGTCCTCGGTGGGCTCGGCGAAGCTCTCGACGGGAATGCCGAGCCGGTCCGCGAGGTAGTCGACGGCACGCTGGGTGGGGAACCGGGCACCCGACTCCAGGCGGGAGAGATACGCCGCGGACATGCCCGGCCCGGTCAGCTCCGCCTGGGTCTTGCCCTGCTGAAGCCTCAACTGACGCAAGCGTCGTCCAAAGCCAGGTTGCTCCAGCATGCGACCACCGTCTTCGAGGGTTCGTCCGATGCCTCACACAAGCATCGAGGGGGGCTTCCATGGCCCCCCTCGACACATTGTGACAACGATTGACTGGCACTGGCAACCGCGTCTCAGAACCGCAGGTCCGCAATGGCCGAAAGGCGCCTCGGATTACGGCCAGTCGATCGTGACGGCGGCGTGGAGGGCAAGAGTGCGCGTCTCCCCCGCGGAAACGCCCTCGCCCGCGCCGGCCGATACCGCACCCGCGAACAGCAGGGCTGAGAAAGCGAGGGCGAGTATTCGGGCAACAACGGTCTTCTTCATGGGAATCCTTTACTGAACTCAATGATCGCCCGCGGCAGGGCGGTGCCAACGTATCCGGCCGGGCACGCGTCTGGCAAGACTTGACAACGATGGCAATTCCCATGAAGGACACGTCGGCTTCACCGGTTCTTCACCCGCTCCGCGCCTCGCGGTGGCCGTGACCCTCAGGGCGGCCCCGGATAGAGGTGCCGCTCGTACTCGGGGCCGTACCGACGCTCCAGGGACTCCAGCGACGCCTCGGTCCACTCGGTGGCCCGGGCGATCCGCGCCCGGGAGGACACCGCCTCCGGAGCCCAGGACTCCGGTTGCCACAGCCCTGCCCTCATGAACGACTTGGCGCAGTGGAAGTAGGCCTCCTCGACGCTCACCACGAGAGCCAGCCGCGGCCGGTTGCCCCGGACCACCATGTCGTCGAAGAAAGGGGCGGAACGGACCAGGCGGGCGCGTCCGTTGACCCGGAGCGTGTCGCCCCGCCCGGGAATCAGGAAGATCATTCCCACCCGGGGGTTCTGCAGCACATTGCGCCAGGTGTCGAGCCGGCGATTGCCCGGCCGGTCGGGTACCGCGAGCGTACGTTCGTCGAGAATGCGCACGAACCCCGGTGGATCGCCGCGCGGCGAAACATCACACGTGCCGTCCGTCGCGGCGGTGGCGATCAGGCAGAAAGGCGAATTCCTGATCCATTCGCTTTCGTACGCACGAAGAACCGGAGTCGCCTTGCGGAACACCACGGGATTCGCCGGACCGACCAGTTCCCGCAGTTCTTCCTCGGTGTGTATCTCGTCGTACTCCATGCGTCACTCGGCCGGATCCGCCGCATCGGCGGCGTCAGCCGGTTCGGGCGTCGTGGCGACCCGGATCGTGGCGCAGGCCTTCTCGCACAGCGCCACCGCGGCGTCCGCGTCCGCGGCCACGGCGATCACCTGACCCAGGCGGTCCCAGCTCGACCGCAGCGGCCGGACCACGCTCCCCTGCTCCACCGGCAGGTCCACGTCGACGACCCCGTCCAGGGCCCGGGCCTCCTCAAGACCCTCGATCGCGGTCACCGTGCCCGGTTCGGCTCCGAGGAACCGGGTGGCCGCCGCCCGCAGCGCGGCCGGCCGCTCGTCGAGAGCCGGCAGCCCCCCGCCCGGCCAGGCCACGGTGTACCGCTCGATGTCGAAGCCGTAGGCCTCCTCCACCAGGTCCCTGATGCGGTCGCCGCCCGGCCGGTTGTGCGACTCGATCACCCGCGGCCCGCGCTCCGACAGCCGCACCTCCGTGTGGCTGGGGCCGCTCACCACTCCCACCGCGTCCAGGAACGTGGTCACACACGCCACGACCGCCGCCTCGTCCGCCGGGGAGATCCGGGCGGGCACCACGTGCCCGAGCTCCACGAAGTTGTCGTAGGTCAGCTTCTCCGTGACGGCCACCACCACATGGCGGCCCTCGAAGGTGAACGCCTCCACGCTGAGCTCCGGCCCGGATATGTACTCCTCCATGAGGAATCGCTCCAGCGGGAAGAAGCGGGCGAACTGGTGGTCCGAGTGACGCAGCCTCGTGATCGTCTCCCACACCTCGTCCAGTTGGTCCGCCGACTCGACCAGCTGGAGCCCCAGGCTGCCGATGCCGTCGACCGGCTTGACGATGAACGGGTACCCGTGGCGCGCGCCGAAGGCCGTCAGGCTCTCCCGGTCGCCGACCTCCTCCGCGGCGACCGAGACCGACGGGGCCGCGGAGGCCAGGTGCCGGCGCATGCTCAGCTTGTCCCGCAGCAGGTGGGCCACCTCGTGGGAGACGCCGCCCAGGCCCAGCAGGTCGCTGATCCGGCCGGCCGGCTCCACGCCCGCCTCCGTCGTGGTCACCACGCTGGTGAAGCCGTAGGCACGGTGCGCGGCGGCCACCAGGGGCTCGGTCACCGACCAGTCGGTGTAGTCCACGAGCAGCGCCGCGTCCACCAGGGAGGCGTGTTCGGGGGTGAACTGGCCGGGCTGCTGGAGGTAGACGACGCCGAGACCCTGCTCCTTCGCCTTGCGGACGTTCTCGATCCGGCCGCCGACGATCAGCACGCGCTGTTCGGACATGATGCTCCTTGACATGGGAAGTTCGATGGTGCGGTCCTTCGGACCGGTGGATCTCAGACGCCGGTCACGGGCTCCGCGTCCTCGGTGAGCTCCACCACGGCCTCGGTGGTCAGCCGCCGTGCCAGCGCCCGCATCCGGTCCGGGGTGTCGCAGTCAAGGACCGCCCACGCCAGGCGGTCCCCGGAGTCCTCGGCGGGACGCACCCGCGCGCCGGGTGCCAGCCTGACGTCGTGCCGGGCCACCTCCGGCCGGGCGGCCCACGCGGACAGGTCCAGTACGGCGAGCGTGCCCGTGCCCGGGGACGACAGGAAGAGACTGCCCGCCGAGCGCACCGGTCCGTGGCCGTCCGGCACGGAGGGCTCCTCGTCCAGGGCGAGGCGCAGGCAGGCCCCGAAGACGTCGAACCCGTGGGCGCGGGCGACGAGCTCCATGATGTGGTCGCCCGGGGTGCGGACCGCCACCTCCATGATCACCGGCTCGTCGTCGGCGACCGCCCGGAACTCCAGGTGGGCGATGCCGGTCACCATGCCGAGCGCGGCCACCACTGCGCGGCACAGCTCGTCCGCCGCCTTCCGCAGCGTGGGGCGGTCCGCTCCGTAGCCCGCCTCGTGGAGCAGCTCGACGAAGTGCGGCGGGCCGGTGGTCTCCTTCCGGGTCAGGTTGGTGAACAGCACCCGGCCGCGGTGCACCAGGGCCTCCACGCTGTACTCCTGGCCCTCGACGTACCGCTCGACGAGCAGCGGTCCTTCGGCGTCCCGGCGGGCGACCGCGTCCGCCCACTCGTCCGGGGTGCCGATCCGCTCCACGCCCTGACTTCCCTGCGAGGACACCGGCTTGACCACGACGGGCAGCCGCTCCAGGGCCCAGTCGGTCGCCTCCGACAGCCGCCGGGTGTGGCGGTGGGCCGGCTGGGGCAGACCGGTGCGGCCGAACTCGGCGCGCTGCAGGGCCTTGTTGCGGGAGACGGTCGCCGCGTCCAGGCCGGGGCCGGGCAGCCCCAGCCGGTGCTGGACCATCGCCGTGGCCAGCACGTGCGGCTCCGCGAATCCCCAGACGGCGTCCGGCCGCAGCCGGGCCGCCAGCGTCATGGCGGGCGCCAGCCAGGCCTCGTCACGGCCCGCGGCCGCCTCGTCCACCGGCTCGAAGTCCACGAGGCACGGGAAGCGGTCCGCCAGCGCCGCGTGACGGGTGGGGGTCTCCACGACGCCCACTCGCAGCCCCAGGGTCTGAGCCGCGTGCAGATACCCTTCCGCCATCACGCCGGCGCCGACCAGGAGGGCCGTGCGTTGCTGATCTTCTGCCATCGTCGGTGCTCCCAAATCTGTCTCGTACGAGGGGGGTTCAGCCCACCGGAAGGTCCGGGCCGGGCGAGTCCGCGTCCTGCGCCGGGCGGTCCGGTTCCGGCAGCGCCGGGTGGTCGGCGTCCAGCGCGGCCGCGCACAGCAGCCGTTCGAGGGCGGCAGTCCGCCGCTCGGCCCACTCCGGCGGGTGGACCGCGGTGTCGACCTGCAGGAGCAGCCGGATTCCGTCGGCGTCCACATCGGCGCTGAGGTAGTGGCTCGCCCGCCACGGGTCGGCGTCGGTCCACTCCGTCACGGCTCGCGGCTGGGCGGCCGCGAGTTCCGCGGCGGTCGTCGGGCGGACGGGCAGGGCCGTGGAGCGCGGGCGGTAGTTGAGGGCCGGGGTGGTGTCCAGCCGTACGCCCCGCTCCTCCTCCACGGTCCGGAGCAGCGCGGCCAGCCGGTCGGGCGGGCAGCCGCCGGCCCGGAAGGCGCGCAGTGAGGCCGCCGCGGTCAGGCGCACCAGTTCGTGGAAGGTGGCCCCGGCCGTGTCGACGCAGCAGGGCACGGGCTGGGACAGCGGCAGGACAGCCGCCGCTGTCTCGGGCCGCAGCCGGTTCGCCGAGATCAGCTGCACCGCCCCGTACCGGGTGGTGCCGGTGCCGTCGCCCGGTACGGGACCGGTCCTGGCGGCGTCGAGAGCGATCAAGGCGGCCGCGAGGACGGTGGCCGGGGACTCTCCGGTGCGGGCGGCGACGGCGCCGACGGCGAGGTCCAGGGCGGGGGAACGGTGACGGAGGAACCGGTACCGCGGGCCGGCCGGGGGGCCGGCCACCGGTCGCGGGGCGGGCGGCATGCGGCGGTACGCCTCCTCGGCGAGGCGCAGGGCCCGTCGCGCGGACCGCTCCCCCGCCGGGGACGCCTCGGCGGCCGCCTGCTCGCGCGGCCCGCGCGGGGCCGCGCCCGGGGCGGGGGCGGTGCGGGCCACCGGGTCGGCCTCGGCGATCCGCTCGACCAGGTGCGCGGAGACCGGGACGAGCGCGAACGCGTCCACGGCGACATGGCTGAACGCCAGGGCGAGGTACCGCGCGTGGCCCTCCTCGGTGACGAGCGCCGCGCGCAGCGGCCAGCACTCCGTCACGTCCAGGGGCGGGGCGGCGAGCGCGCCGAGGACGGCCCGCGCGTGGTCGTCGGCGGCGCCGGCGGGCGCCTCGTGGACGGCGAGGTGCAGCGTGCCCCGGGTGTGCACCCGCTGGTGCGCTCCGCCGGCCTCGTCCCGGACGACCCGGCTGCGCAGCACCTCGTACCGTTCGAGCAGTTCGCGCAGCGCGGCGGCGGTGCCGGCCTCCGTCGTCCCGGCGCGCAGCCGGTAGAGGCGGGGCACGTTGAGCCCCCGCCCGTGGGCACGGGCCGCGTCGACCTCGGCCAGGTAGTACCGCTGGCTCCAGGTCAGCGGCGCCGCGACCGTGTCAGCGGCCGCCGCGTCCGCCGGCGCGGGGCCGGCGGCGAGGAAGCGTACGGGGACGGTACGGGCCGGGGGCGGCGCGGACCGCGCCGGGGCGGGGCGGGGCACGGTGCTACGCCTCCGGGGCGGTCTCGTCGAGGGGCGACCAGGTGAAGGTGAGCGTGTCGCCGGCCGCGTGGGCGCGGGCCAGGGCCTGCTCGCGGTCGGCGCCCTCGGCGATGATCCAGGCGGCCCGGTCGCGGTTGGAGCCGTTGGCCCGGTAGTCGATGCCGGCCTGGACGCCGGGCCGCAGGTGCACCTCGTGGACGCCGTCGAGGGCGAGGGCCTCCTCCACGCCGTCGATGGCGTCGAGGTGGCCGCTGGAGCGGAGCATCAGGAAGTGGATGGCGGCGGTGCGGTCGGTGGTGAGCGTCAGGTCCGGGGTGCCGCCGAGGAGCGCGGTCATGTGGAGGCGGCACATGTCGACACCGCTGGCGATGCGGACGGCCTCGGGGATGCGGTCGCCGGCGATGCGGCCGTTGACCTCGATGACCCGGGCGTCCTTGCCGTCGGCGGTGAGCTTGAGCTCGACGTGGGACGGGCCCCAGGTGATGCCGACGGCCTTGACGGCGAGTTCGGCCTTCTCGACGAGCAGTCGCTCCTGGTCGCCGGGCAGGACGGCCGGGAAGACGTGGCCCATCTCCAGGAAGAGCGGCGGCTCGCTGCCGATCTTCTCGGTGAGGCCGAGGACCTTGCCGTGCATGATCTCCGCGGAGTACTCGGCGCCCAGGACGCACTCCTCGACGATCACCTGGGGGGTGACCGAGTGGCCGAGGTACTCGCCGAGCCGCATGACCTCCGCGGTGATGGCGGTGACGTCCGCCGCGTTCTCGCAGCGGCGGACGAACAGGCTGCCGGTGAGGTCGAGGGGCTTGACGACGACGGGGTAGCCGATCTCCTCGGCGGCGGCCGCGGCGGCCTCCGGCGATGCGGCGACCCGGAAGAGCGGGTTGAGGCCGGGTACGTCGGCCATCGCCTCGCGCATGGCGGACTTGGAGCGGCAGATCGCGGCGGCGGCCGGGTCGGGCCCGGCCAGGCCCAGCCGGGCGGCGACGCGGGCGCCCATGTCGCAGTAGTACTCGTAGACGGAGGTGACGCCCACGAGCTCGCCCTGGGTGGCGAGTTCCTCGCAGAAGGCCACGATCGCGTCGGCGGAGTCGACGTCGCAGGCGCGGATCTCGACGCCGAGTTCGGCGTAGTCGTGGAGGAGCGAGGGGTGCAGGTGCGCCGGATCGGCGGCCAGGATGATCGGCGTGATGCCCTGCTCCAGCAGGAAGCGGGCGCAGTCCTGGCCGGCGCCGGTCCACGGGGACTCGATGAACACTACGTAGCGGGGGGACACGGGGTACTCCATTCGGTTGCTCTGGGAGGGCGGCGCACGTCTCAGGTGCGCAGGGGAGCGTCGTCCGCCGACGGCGACTCCTCGGGCGCGGGGAGGTCACGCAGGGGTCGCAGCCGGGAGAGCACGAGCCACAGGACGCCGGCGCTCATGCCGGCGCCGCCGACGAGGAGGGCGCCGCGGATCCCGAGCCACTCGCCCAGGGCTCCGCCGGTGACCGAGCCGAGCGGGAGGATGCCCCAGACGAGGAAGCGCACGCTGGCGTTCATCCGGCCGAGCAGCTCCGGCGGGCACAGCTGCTGCCGGATGCTGACCTGTCCCACGTTGTAGACGACGATGCCGAAGCTCATGACGAACCAGGGGACGGCGAACAGCAGGCTCTTCCAGCCGCTTTCGGCGAACGGGATGAACAGGGCGGTGGGCACGGTCAGCAGGTACGCGGTCCACATGGCGCGTACCTGCCCGAACCGGCGGGCGAGGCGGCCGGCGAAGGAGGCGCCGAGCACCCCGCCGACGCCGCTGACGGCCATCAGGACGCCGACGGCGGTGCCGGAGAGCTCCATCTCGTCGACGAGCAGCAGCATCACCAGCGGCAGGGAAACCGCGTAGAAGAAGTTGTAGGTGGCGGCGGAGCCGGTGATGGCCCGGAAGACCGGTTCGCGCAGGACGAACCTGAGGCCCTCGCGGATCTCGGCGCCCATGCGGCGCCGCTCGGTGCGCTCCGGGACCGCCTCGGGGGTGCGGATGCGGGAGAGCAGGAGCGCGGACACGACGTGGGTGGCGGCCTGGACGGAGACGGTCGCGACGGCGCCGACGAGCTGGACGAGCCCGCCGCCGAGGGTGGGTCCGGCCAGCCGGGAGACCGCGTTGGTGCTCTCCAGCCGGGCGTTGCCCTCGACGAGGTGGTCCCGGCCGACGACGACGGGGATGTAGGACTGGTAGGCGATCTCGAAGAACGCGGTGGCGAGCCCGACGAGGAGGGTCACGGCGAGCAGGGCGGGGAAGGTGACCAGGTCGAGGAGGAAGCCGAGGACGATCGCCGCCATCAGCAGGGCCCGCAGCAGGTCGCAGACGATGAGGATCGGGCGGCGCCGGGACCGGTCGACGAACACGCCCGCGGGCAGGCCCACGAGGAGGAACGCCACCGTCTGCGCGGCCTGGAGCAGCCCCATCTGGAACGGGGTGGCGGACAGGGCGCCTGCCGCGAGGAGCGGGATGGCCACCCGGGTCATGTTGGTGCCGATCATGCTGACCGTCTGCGCACCCCAGAACAGCCGGAACTCGGGGTTCTTCAGGAGGCTCATACGGCGTCCTGGTGGCCGACGGTGAGGCTGCGGGTCCAGACGCCGGGACCGGCGACGAAGGAGTTGTTGCTGCGGTTCACCCGGACGCGGCCGTCGTGTCCGTCGATGGAGCGGAGCAGTTCGAAGACGTTGCCGGCGAGGGTGATGTTGCCGGCGTTGCGCCGGGTGCCGTCGGGGCTGACGAGCACGGCGTTGGCGCCGATGGAGAAGTCCCCGGTGATGGGGTTGGAGGTGTGGGCACCGTTGGCCTGCACCACGTGGAGCACGGTTCTGTCGGGGCGGACCTCGGTGCCGAGGTCGTCGGTGTGGCTCAGCAGCAGATGGCCGGGGTGGACGGTCGGCATCTCCCCGTTGGCGCCGCGGTGCGCGGAGCCGGTGGCGGGAGCGCCCGCCTCGGCGGCGGTACGGCGGGAGGAGAGGAAGCCGCGCAGGACGCCGTCCTCGACGAGCACGGTGGGGCCGGTGGGGGTTCCCTCGCCGTCCCAGGGGATGAAGAGCGGGGAGCCGGCGGCCGTGGGGTCGTCGAGGAGGGTGACGCCGGGCGAGGCGACCCGTTCGCCGACGCGGTCCTTCAGGGGTGAGCGGCCTTCGAGTACGGAGTCGAGGAGGAACGCGGGGGCGACGAGGGTGAGCAGCCGGGAGAGCACCCGGCCGTCGACGAGCAGGTCGTCGTGGTCCAGGACGGTGGCGGGCCTGGAGGCGAGGACCCGGGCGAGGGCGACGAGTTCGGCCAGTTCGGTGCGCTCGGCGTCGTCGAGGATGCCCTCCATGGTGCGGCCGAAGAGGTGGTGGCCGATGTAGCCGGTGCCCTCGCCGCGGGCGGTGATCCGGGCGAAGAGCTGCGCGACGCCGGTGTCGTACTCGGCGGGGCCCGCGCCCGCGCGGTGGAGGCGGACGCGGGTGCGGTCGGCGCGGGCGCGCAGTTCGATCTCCAGGTCGCCGGTGCCCTCGGCGAGGGCGCGCAGACGGGCGGTGGCGTCGGCGCCGATCCGGGGCAGGGGGGCCGCCGGAGGGGTGTGGGGGGCGCGGTTCGCCTGGGGGGCGGGGGCGGCGTCTTCGGCGGCGAGGACACGGCCGATCTCGAGGGCGGTGGTGACCAGGGCGGTGTCGGTGGCGCCGGGGACGTTGCGGACGGCATAGCCCTCGTTGCCCTCGGCCCACACGGTCAGCGCGGTGGCTCCGGAGGAGACCTCGCTGCGGCGCTCGACGGTCCCGGCGCGGCAGACGAGTTCGTCGGTCTCGTGCCAGGCGGTCCAGACCTCGGCGTCGGCACCGTGCCGGGCGGCCTCGGCGAGGAGGACGTCGCTCGCGCCGGTCCGCGCCTCGGCGCCGGCGAAGTGTTCGCGTGAGGTGGTCATCGGCTCGTGCCTCCCACCAGGAGAGAACCGACCCGGAGGGTCGGTCCGACGACGCCGACCGTCACCCACTGGCCGAACTTCCCGCACTTGGCCGCGCCCACCGTGCTGTCGTCGGCGATGGCGTCGATGTCCCTCAGCACCTGTGTTCCCGTTCCCGTGATGGTGGTTTCCTCGATGGGGTCGGTGACCCGCCCGTTCTCGATCAGATGGCCGTTGGTCACCCGGAAGGTGAACTCGCCGGTGGATTCGATGACTTCGCCGCCGCCGACGTGCTCGGCGTAGATGCCGTACTCGGTGGAGGCGATGATCTCGTCGACGGTGGAGGTGCCGGCGGCGAGGCAGGTGTTGGTCATGCGCGGCTGGGGCGGCTGGAGGGCCGTGGTGCAGCGGCCGTTGCCGCTGGAGGCGAGCCCGAGCCGGGCCGCGGACTCCTGGTCGGTGAGCCAGCCGGTGAGGACGCCGTTCTCGATCAGGGTGGTCGGGGTGGCGCGTACGCCTTCGTCGTCGTAGACGTACGAGCCGACGGCGCCGGGGACGGTGGGGTCGTCCCTCAGGGTGACCAGCGGGGAGGCGATGGTCCGGCCCATCTGTCCGGCGTAGACGGAGCCGCGCAGCACCTCGTCGCCCTCCAGGGGATGGCAGCAGGCCTCGTGGAGCAGGACCATGCCGCGGCCGCCGGCGACAACGACGGGCAGCCGGCCGACGGGGGCGGGCCGGGCCGAGAGGCCGGTGACGGCGCGGCGGGCGACCTCGGCGCCGGCGGCGCGCATGTCGATGCCGGAGAGCGGGCCGCTGACGCCGGGGGTGTAGAAGCCGGTGGCGACGCGGCCGCCCTTGCGGGCGATGACGCGGACGGTGAGGTAGCTGAGCAGCCGGGTCTCGTCGTGCACGAGGCCCTGGGCGTCGACGAGGCAGAGGTCCTGCTCGGCGAGTTCGAAGTCGATCACGACCTGGGCGACGGTGGGGTCGTAGTCGCGGGCGGCCTGTTCGAGTTCGCGCAGGGCGGTGAGCGCCGTGCCGGGTTCGGTCCAGGCGGGGGACCGCCCGGGGCCGGGGGTGTGGAGGGAGGCTCCGGCGGTCCCGGTGGCGCCGGGGGCGGTGCTGCCGCCCTCGACGGCGAGCCGGGCCACGGCCGGGTCGAAGCCGGAGACCGAGCGGTGCAGGAACGTGTCGCGCGTGACGTACCGCGCCGCGGTCGCCTGTCCCCACTGCACGCTGATGTCGCTGACGCGGCCCTCGGCGAGCCGGCCGCTGGTGCGGTGCCAGGTCTGCACCTCGCCGGATGCGGAGAGGTGGTCCTTCGGGCGGTTCCGCCGCAGTTCGGCGGCCAGGTCGTGGCCCACCGTCCGGAGGGACTCACGCGGGTGCATCGATGGTCTCCTTGGCGTGTCGGGACGTTCGGGCGCGGCGCGGGCGAGGAGGCCCGGCAGGACGGCCGTCAGGCCTTGGTGGACCACATGCGGAACATGTAGCGGTTGACGTCGTCCGGCCGGTCGTCGCTCATGTCGATCTCGCGGGGCGGGAAGCGGTCGTAGAACGCCGTACGGGTGTGGAGGAAGCGGTCGTCGGCGGAGACCAGGGTCTGCCCGCGCTCCAGGCGGACGCGGTACTGCACGGAGGACTGGTCGAGCACGGCGTCGAAGAAGTCGAGCGCGGCGCGCTGTTCGGCGGTGATGGGCTCGCCGACCTTGTCGTGGGCGACCTCGATGTAGGTGCGGAAGTAGCGGACCAGGGGCTCGCCGTCGGCGGTGTAGCGGATGATCGGCGAGCGGAAGAAGCCGGTCTCCCGGGACAGCGACATGCCGCGCTTCTCGAACCAGAAGTCCTGGGTGAGGATGGCCAGGACGTCCGGGTGGCGCTCCAGGACCTCGTGGACGGGCTTGGCGTCCACGAGGATGCTCTCGCCGCCGATGTAGGCGGACTGGCCGCAGGACAGCAGCAGGTAGTCGATGGGGTCGACGTCGTTGACGGCGTCGTTGTGCATGTACGAGCCCTGCTTGGTCTGGTGGTAGCGGGCGCCGTCCTCGATGGTCTTGCGGATGCCCCGGTCGTAGACCTCGATCAGCCGCCAGCCGTCGGTGTTCTGGACCATGGGCCGGCCCAGCGCGGTGCCGAGCACCCAGGCGTAGAGCGCCTGCCCGCGGAGGCTGTCCACGCCGGCGACGCGGTCGTACACGATGAAGTGCGCGGTGTCGTCGATGACATGGCGGCTCGCGTCGACCTCCGCCGCGAAGAGCGGGACGGCGTCGAGGTCGACGTCGATCGCGTCGACCCGGCCCGCGGGGAAGCGCCGGTCGAGCTCGGCGACGTACGCGGCGACTTCGCGCTGCGCCCGCTCGGAGAAGGTGTGGAACGTCTCTGCCGGAACCTCCAGGGTGCGGGGGTGAGTGGGCGCGAGCGTGGTGCTCATTCTCTGCTGTTCCTCTCTGGGATTCCCGATGACCCGCAGCGGGGCCGGTAGGCATTGCATCACGCTGGCAAGTCGTTGACAAGGTTGTTGACATCTTCGGTTTCAGACGCCTACCTTCAGCGTCGTGCCGCCTGGCCATGAGCCCGACAGCCAGCGACAACAACCAGGTAAGAATCTTGGCAATACCTTGCCTAGACATTGCTCAAGCATTGCCTACAACGGCGTAGAGCGATTCGATCCACCACATCGAACGATTCAGGAGTCTCAGGCGTGCAGCGGTCCATCTATCCTTCTTTTCGCTCTGTTCTGGCCGACAACGAGATCGTTCGTGTGGCGGGCGCCAACCACGCCCTCGGCGGACTGCTCGCGGAAGAGGCCGGGTTCCAGGCCGTCTGGTCGTCCAGCCTCGAGGTGTCGGCGTCACGCGCTCTGCCGGACGCGAGCATCCTGAGCATGACCGAGTACCTCGAAGCGGCTGCCAACATCCAGAAGGCACTGCGGATCCCGGTCGTCGCCGACTGCGACACCGGATACGGCGGCAACCTCAACGTGGCGCACATGGTCCACGAGTTCGAGGCGGCCGGCATCACCGCGATCTGCGTCGAGGACAAGCTGTTCCCCAAGATGAACAGCTTCGTCGCGGGCGGCCAGACCCTTCTCGGCACCAAAGAGTTCGCCGACAAGATCCGCATCGCCAAGGCGGCCCAGGCCACCCAGGAGATGTTCGTCATCGCCCGCACCGAGGCCCTCATCAGCGGGCTCGACGTCGACGCGGCCCTCGAACGCTGCCGTGCCTACGCCGACGCCGGCGCGGACGCGGTCCTCGTCCACTCCAAGGTGAAGACCCGCGACCAGGTCGTCGGGTTCCTCGAGGGCTGGGACTTCCGCTGCCCGGTGGTCATCGTGCCGACGACCTATCCGGACTGGCACATCGACGACATCAAGCAGGCCGGCGTCTCCGTCGTCATCTACGCCAACCAGGGGCTGCGCGCCACCGTCAGCGCGCTGCGCGAGACCTACCGCTCCGTCTACGAAACCGGCGACTCCACGGCGGTCGAGGACTCCATCGCCTCCGTCCAGGACATCTTCGCCCTGCAGCGCCTGGAGGCCTGGCAGAAGCTCGACGCCTGATCGCCGGGACGGACCGTAGGGGGCGGGACGAAAGAAGCGGACACGACTCTTGGCCATCATCTCCACAGCGGACGAACTGTTCGACAGCGACGTCTACGTCGACCTCGGACACACGCTCCGCATCCCGTTGCACCTCAAGTGCGAAGGCTTCAACTTCGCCGGCTCCGTGAAGCTCAGGGCAGCCACCTCCATGATCGCGTCGGCCGTCCGGCTCGGTCTGATCGACGAGCGCTCCACCGTCGTCGAATCGTCCTCCGGGAACCTCGGGGTGGCGCTCAGCGTGGTGGCGGCCGCCCGCTCCCTGCGGTTCGTCTGTGTCACCGACCCCAAGTGCAACCCCGCGACCGTCAAGCTCATGCGGGCCCTCGGCAGCGAGGTGGTCGTCGCCGACCGGCCCGACGCGGACGGCAGCTATCTGACCGCCCGCAAGGCGCTCGTCCGTGAGCTGTGCTCGCGCAACTCCGGCTACGTGTGGCTCAACCAGTACGAGAACCCCGCCAACTGGCTGGCCCACTACGAGAACACCGCGCCCCTGATCGCCAAGCAGTTCCCCCAGCTCGACGTGCTGTTCATCGGCACCGGCACCGGTGGCACCCTCACCGGCTGTGCCCGATGGTTCCGGGACAACCGCCCCGGCGTACGGATCATCGCGGTGGACACCGTGGGCTCGGTCAACTTCGGGATGCCCGCCGGCCCCCGGCACCTGCCGGGGCTCGGCGCCAGCGAGCCGATGCCGCTGGTCGAGGCAGCCGAGGTGGACCAGATCGTCCGGGTCCACGAGCGCGACACCGTGCGGATGTGCCGGCGCCTCGCCCGGCACGGGTTCCTCATGGGCGGTTCCACCGGAACCGTCGTCAGCGGCGCCGCCCGCTGGCTGGAGCAGCACGACCCCGGCTCCACCCTCACCTCGGTGGCCATCTCCGCCGACATGGGCGACCGCTACATCGAAACGGTTTACGACGACACCTGGGTGCGGAGCACCTACGGCGACCTCGACAAGGAACAGGAAGAGAGCAATGGCTGAGCAGCAGGGCGGGCCCCCGCGGTTCTCCGTCGTACCCGGCGCGGCGGTGCACCGCGGCCTCGAAGGACGCAGGGCCGAGATCATCGACCTGGTGGAGGCCGCCTACCGCCGCCACGGCGAGGGCGGCACCGTCAACCCGCCCTCGTACTTCCTGCGCTTCCCCGACCGGCCCACCGCCCGGATCATCGCCCTGCCGGCCTCGGTCGGCGGGACGGACGGGACCGACGGGACCGACGGCGTGGACGGCATCAAGTGGATCTCCAGCTTCCCCACCAACCTGGAGCGGGGCATCCCGCGCGCCTCCGCCGTCCTGCTGCTCAACGACCCGGCCACCGGCTACCCCTACGCATGCCTGGAGGGGTCCATCATCAGCGCGGTGCGCACCGCCGCGTCGGCCGCCGCCGCGGCCCGGCGGATCGCCGCCCAGCGCGGCGGCACGCCCCGCCGCGTCGGCTTCTTCGGCACCGGCCTGATCGCCCGGTTCATCCAGGACTACCTGAGCGAACTCGCCTGGGACGTGGACGAGTACCACGTCTTCGACCTGAGCGACGACTACGCCTCGTCCTTCGCCCAGCAGGTCCTGGAGCCCACCGGCCGGCCGGTCCGCGTCCACACCTCCGCCGAGGACCTCGTCCGCTCCTGCGACCTGATCGTCTTCGCCACCACCGCCGCGACCCCCCATGTGACCGACCCGGGCTGGTTCTCGCACAACCCGTTGGTCCTCCACGTCTCGCTGCGCGACCTGGGCGTCGACGTGATCCTGGAAAGCGTCAACATCGTCGACGACGTCGAGCACGTGCTGAAGGCCGACACCTCGGTGCACCTGGCCGAACAGCGCACCGGCAACCGGGACTTCCTGGACGGCACGCTGTTCGACGTCCTCACCGGCGCTGTCACCGTCCCCGTGGACCGGCCCGTGGTGTTCTCCCCCTTCGGGCTCGGCATCCTCGACCTCGCCGTCGGCGCCCACGTCCACCGGACGGCCGTCGCCGCCGGGGAGGCCGTCCCCATCGACGGCTTCTTCCACGAGCTGGACCGCCACCAGAGCGCGGGGGCGTCATGACCACCCGGCCCGCCGCCACCCCGCCGGCCGCCGTCCCGTCCGCTCCCACCGTGCCCGTCCTGGCGCCGCTGCCGCTCGCGGACGGTGCCGCCGCCCGCGCCGCCTCGCTCTCCCTCGGCCGGCTCGCGGAGTTCGACACCGCCCCCGGCGTTCTCCACCACGTCGCGCGCTTCGCCGCCGCCACCCCGGACGCGCCCGCCGTCGTCGACGGCGACACCACCCTCACCTACCCCGAGCTGCTGACCCGCGCCGCGCGCTTCCGGGCCGCCCTCACCTCGGCCGGCTGCGGCGCAGGCAGCGTCGTGGCCGCCGTCGGCGAGCGCTCCGCGGACACGATCGCCGCGTTCCTCGCCCTCGAAGGGCTCGGGGCCGTCTACCTGCCCCTCGCCACCGACTGGCCCGCGGAGCGGGTCACCGAGGTCCTCCAGCGCGGCGCGGCCGGGTTTCTGCTCGACTACTCCGGCGCCCCGAACGGCGGCGGCCCCGGCGGGGAGACCGCTGTCAAGGCGGCCGCCGGGCTCGGCACCACCGTCGTCGCCGCCCCTGGGCCGGACGCCGCCGTCGCTCCGTACACCCCCGACGGCCGCGACCAGTCCCTGGAGCCCCGGTACTGCATCTTCACCTCCGGCACCACCGGCCGTCCCAAGGGCGCGGCCGTCGAGCACCGCGGCATGCTCAACCACCTCTGGGCCAAGGTCGCCGACCTGGAGCTCACCGCCGACGACCGGCTGGCGTTCACCGCGCCCCTGGTCTTCGACATCTCCATCTGGCAGATGCTCGCCCCGCTCCTCGTCGGCGGTGCCGTCGTGGTCGTACGGCAGCGGGACCTCGACTTCCCGCGCCGCGTACGGACCGCCCTGGAGCACACCGGCGTCACCGTGGTCGAGCTCGTCCCCACCGTGGTCGGCTGGCTCGTCGGCGAGGCCGAGCGGCGCGGCCCGGTGCTCCCCGCCCTGCGCTGGCTCATCTCCACCGGTGAGGAGCTCCGCCCGGAGCTCGCCGCCCGTACCCTCGCGGCCCTCCCCCACGTACGCCTGCTGAACGCCTACGGGCCCACCGAGTGCTCCGACGACGTCACCCACCACGAGGTCAGCGCCGCCGACACCACCCGGTCCCGGCTGCCCGTCGGCGGGCCCGTCGCCAACGCCCGGCTCTATCTGCTGGTACGCGAGGAGGACGACGGCCCCTGGCGGGCCGCCGAGCCCGGCGAGGCCGGGGAGCTCTTCGTCGGCGGTGTCGTCGTCGGACTCGGCTACGTCAACGACCCCGGCAACAACGCCCGCGCCTTTTTCGCCGACCCCCTCGACCCGGACTCGCCCACCGGCCGGCTCTACCGCACCGGCGACCTCGCCCGCTTCGAGGAGGGCGTCGTGCTCTACCTCGGCCGGGTCGACCGCCAGGTCAAGGTCGCGGGCGTCCGCATGGAGCTCGACGAGATCGAGGCCGTCCTGCTGCGCCACCCGGCCGTCGACCACGCGGCCGTCACCGTGCCCGTCGTCGACGGACACCCCGTGCTCGCCGCCCACTACACGGTTCACGGGCCCGTGACGCCCGAGGAGCTCCGCGCCCACCTGGCCCGCTCCCTCCCCGAGGCGATGGTGCCGCGCCGGCTCACCGAGCTGGACGCGCTCCCCCTGACCCCCAACGGCAAGACCGACCACCGTGCGCTGCGGCAGCTCACGCAGGACGGCACGTCCCCCGCAGAGGTGTGACATGGCAGACAAGACCACTTCCCGTGACCTGACCGCCGAGGACCTGCCCGCGCACTCCCGGCTGCTGCTGCGGATGGCCCGGCTGCGTCTGGGCGCCGACGACATCGCCGCGATCCGCGAGCTGGCGGTCCGCCCCGACCTCGACTGGGGCGCCTTCCTGGAGGCCGCCGCCTGGCACAAGCTGCTGCCGCTGATCGGCCGGCACGTCGACCGCCACCGCCTGGACCGCAAGGTCGGCGAACAGCCGGGCTTCCCCTACCCCTGGGTGTTCACGGGCGCCTACCTCGCCAACCGGGCCCGCAACCAGGGCCTGTCCGACGAGTTCGGCCGGGTCTTCGCCGAACTCTCCTCCGCCGGACTGCGCTTCGCCGTCCGCAAGGGCTTCTCCCTCGGGGAGGGCGAGTACCGCGACCCGGCCCTGCGCCGCATCGCCGACCTCGACGTGCTGCTGTCCCGCGAGGACGCGCGCGCCGCGCACGAGGTCCTGCTCCGCCTCGGCTACATCCAGGGCAAGGTCGCCGAGGACGGCGAGCGGATCGAGCCGTACAGCCGCGAGACGCAGGCGTTCTGGAAGATGAACCTGAGCAACCAGCTGCCGTACCGCAAGCCGGGCGGCCGTCCCGACATCACCGACTTCAACGTCGACATCTGCCACGACATCTTCCAGAAGAAGTCCGGGATCAGCGCAGGAGCCGCCGAGCTGCTGGACCGTGCCGTGCCCACCGTGCTGTGCGGCGCCCCCGCCTTCGAGCCCGCGCCCGACGACCGGCTCCTCGACCTCTGCTCGCACCTGCACAAGGAGGCCACCAGCCTCCACTTCATCGAGGACCGCCAGGACCTCCAGCTGAGCAAGTTCCTGGACCTCGCCCTGGTCGCGGGGGCCTGCGAGGAGGACGCCTGGCAGCGGTTCCTCCAGCGGGTCGCGTCGGTCGGCGCCGAGGCCATCGCCTACTACGCCCTGCACTTCACCGCGGTCCTCTACCCGGAGGCCGTCCCGGCCCACGTCCTGGACACCCTGCGCCCCGAGGACACGGACTACCTGGAGCTGTACGGCTCCCTCGACGGGCAGAGCGCCCGCTGGGAGCAGCCCTTCCTCGGGCGGCTGTTCAACGCCCGCCGGCACACCGCCGGGACCGTCTCCAACGTTCCGCTCCAGTGACCGCCGCCGACTCCACGGCCCCCGCCACGGCGCCGGGCCGCGCGCCCGCGCCCGACGGGACGCCGGGGCTGCTCGTCCTCAAGGTCGGCGGCAGTCTCCTCTCCGACAAGCGGCACAGCGGGGGGACCGACGAGGCGGCCGTCGACGCGTACGCGTCCCTGGTCGCCGAACTGGTCGCCGCGCACCCCGGACGGATCATCCTGGTCACCGGGGGCGGTGCGCTGTGCCACCCCGTCGGCCTGCGGATCAAGGCGGCCGAGGACGACCCGTACGCGGCCGTCGCGCTGACCGAACCGGCCTTCCGCATGCGCTGGGCGTGGACCGCCGCGCTCCGCGCCCACGGGGTACGGGCCGTACCGCTGCAGACCACCTCGATGCTCAACGAGCTGCCCGACGGCACCACCGTCACGGAGACGGCGGTGGTGTCCCGGCTCCTCGCCGAGGGCGCGCTGCCGGTGCTCTCCAGCGACTGCGTGGTCACCGCCGCCGGCACCCTGCGCATCCTCAGCAGCGACGACGTCCCCGGTGTGGTGCTCGACGCCGCCATGGCCCCCGGCCCCGTCCGCGTCGTCGCCCTCACCGACGTGGCCGGAATCCACCTCGCGCGGGACCCGGACAGCCCGGTACTTCCGTACCTCGACCCCGACGACCTGGCCGCCGTGCGGCGGCTGTTCTGGGACGACGCGTGGGACGCCACCGGAGCCATGGAGGGGAAGGTCGAGGCGCTCGCCGCGCACGCCCGCCGCGGCGCGGAGTGCGTCATCACCCGCGGCGACCGCGGACCCGGGGGCCTGCACCACCTCTTCGCCCCGCTCGACACCTGGCCGCGCGATGTCCCCCGCACTCTGATCCGGCGCCGTACCCCCGCCACCACCGAACCGTCCCTGGAGGACCTCACATGACCGGCACGCACGGACGGCCCGACCGCGTCGTCCTGCTGAACCCGGGGCCCGTCAACGTGCACGACCGGGTCCGCGCCGCCCTGGCCGGCCCCGACGAATGCCACCGGGAACCCGAGTGCCAGGCGCTCCTGGGCAGCGTCGGCGGCAAGATCACCGAGGTGTGCGGGGCCGACCGGGACAGCCACGCCGCCGTCCTGTTCACCGGCTCCGGCACGGCCGCCCTGGAGGCCGTCATCAGCTCGGTCCTCCCCGCCGACGGCCGGCTGCTTGTCCTGGACAACGGCCACTACGGCGAGCGGCTGCTGCGCATCGCGAAGGTCCACGGCATCGCCTGTGTCCGGCTGGAGTTCGGCTGGGCCACACCGCTCGACCTCGACTCGGTCGACCGCGCGCTCGCCGCCGACGCGGGCATCACCCATGTCGCGGTCGTCCACCACGAGACCAGCACCGGCATGCTCAACCCGGTGCGCGAGCTCGGCGCGCTGGTCGCCCGCCACGGGCGCTCGCTGATCGTCGACGCGATCAGCAGCCTCGGGGCCGAGGACCTTGACGTCGTCCGCGACCACGTCGACTGGTGCGTCGGCACCGCCAACAAGTGCCTGGAAGGCATGCCGGGCATCAGCTTCGTCTGCGCCCCCCGTGAGCGCCTCGAAGCGCTCGCGGACGTGCCCGCCCGCACCTTCTACTTCGACCTGTCGGCGAACTACCGCGCCCAGGTCCTCAAGGGCAGCCCGCAGTTCACCCCGGCCGTCCAGGTACTGCGCGCCCTCGACGCGGCGCTCGACCTCACCCTCGCCGAGGGTGTCCCGGCCAGGACCGCACGCTACGCGGCACGCGCCGCCGAGATCCGCGCCGGTCTCGAGGAGCGCGGCATCGAACTGCTCCTGCCGCCGGACCAGCGGGCCGGTTCGATCACCAACGCGCACCTCTCCAACGGCATGACGTACGACGAACTGCACGACGGCCTCAAGGAGCGCGGTTACGTGATCTACGCGACCCAGGAGAAGTCCGCGGGGGTGTTCCGCCTCGCCAACATGGGCCAGTTGACCGGTGACGACATCGCCGGCTTCTTCCGCGCGTTCGACGATGTCGTCGCCCGGTCCGCTGACTCGAATTCCTGACCCCAGCCGAGAAGAAGAGATGGAGCGGTGAGCCGGTGACAACCGACAATTCCGTGAACGCTTCGCCGATTCACCTGGCGATCGTGGGCGGCGGCCCGACCTGCACGTACGTCCTGGAGCGCCTCGCCGCCCTGGTGCGCGACCGGCGCGAAGCGGTCGCCCTGGAGATCGTGGTCTACGACCTCTCGGGCGAGTTCGGCCCCGGTCAGGTCCACAGCCCCGGCCAGACGAGGACCAGCTACCTCAACCGGGTCGTCGGCCAGGTGGCCTTCGCCGCCGACGAGAGCGTCGTCGACGCGGGGCCGCTGCTCTCCGCGTCCGAGCGGCCCACGCTGCTCGAGTGGTGCCGCAAGAAGTTCGAGGAGACCGGCGACCCGGTCTACGACATGGTCGCCGAGGACTGGCCCAAGCGGTTCGTGCACGGCGAGGCCCTGCGCGACCAGTTCGCCGGGTACGTGGAGATCCTGCGCGCCGCCGAAGGCGTCGAGGTGACCCTGCGGCAGGCCGAGGTCGTCGACCTGGAGGAGCGCGGCGACCGGTTCGCCGTCCTCACCGCCGACGGCGCTCCCGCGTACGAGGCCGACTACGTCCTCATGCTCACCGGTCACTCGTCGAACCGGCCGGAGCTGGACCCGCGCCAGGCCCACCTGGCCCGGTTCGCCGCCGAACACCCGGCGCACCTCATCCCCTCCGCGTACCCGCTTGAGCGGTCGCTGGACCCGGCGCACACCGGCCCGGGTACGACGGTCGCCTGCCTGGGCATGGGGCTCACCGGCATCGACGTGCTGCTGTATCTCACCGAGGGGCGCGGCGGCACCTTCGAGCGGGACGCGAACGACGAGCTCGTCTACCGCCCGTGCGGTGCCGAACCGGACTCCATCGTGGCGTTCAGCCGCTCCGGCCTGTTCACGTTCGCCCGGCCGTACAACGAGAAGGAACGCGACATCGCGGCCCTGGAGTACAAGGGCCCCTTCCTCACCACGGCGGCCGTCGCCGAGCTGCGGCGGACCGTCGGCGTGCCGAACGTCATCGGCGGCGTCCCCAAGCGCCAGCTCGACTTCGAGCGGCACGTGTTCCCGCTGATCCTGCTGGAGATGGCGCTGATCCAGTACGGCGTGCTGTACGGCCCGGAGTTCCGCGAGGCCGCTGTGCTGGCCGCGCAGCCGGCGTACGAGAAGTTCCTGGCCGACGCCGGCGCCTTCGCGGACCACCACGAGGCCGGTGAGTTCCTCGTCGCGCCCGTCGAGGAGCTGGCCCGGGCCCTCGCCGACCGGGTCGACGACGTCCTGGCGGGCCGTACCGCGCTGGTGGTGTACCGCGGCGGGGATTCCGCCGGCGGTCTGCCGCCGGTCGACCGGGCGGTGCGCTCCTTCCTCACGGTCGTGTACGGCGCCGAGCGGGCCGAGGCCCTGCTCTCCGAGGCCGGCGACCCGCGCGCCTTCGCCGCCGCGGTCGCCGCGGCCGAGTCCCCGTGGCGGCATGCCCCGTGGGCGGCCGAGCACCGCTTCTCGTGGGAGCGGACCATCAGCCCGGTGCCGGTGCCGGACACCGGTTACGCGAGCCCCGAGGAGTACGTCGAGACCTTCCTCGACTTCCTCGACCGGGACATCCGCTGGGCCGCCCAGGGCAATCTGAGCAACCCGGCGAAGGCGGCCGCCGACGCCGCCTGGCGCGACATGCGCGGTGTCGTCATCGAGGCGGTCGACTTCGGCGGGCTGCTCGCCTCCTCGCACCGCACCTTCCTCAGCGTGTACACGCCGCACCACAACCGGCTGTGCCAGGGCGCCTCGGTGGAGGCCATGGAGAAGGTCACCGCGCTGATCAAGAGCGGCCGCGTCGACATCTCCGCCGGCCCGGGCGCCCGCGTGGAGTGCGACGAGGAACGCGGCCTGTTCCGGGTCGTCGGCCCGGTCACCGGAGCCGAGCGGTACGCGGACGCCCTCGTCGACGCGCGGGTCCACGGCTTCGACGCCGAACGCGACGTCATGCCGGTCTATCCGAACCTGCTGCGCCGCGGCATCGTCCGCAAGTGGTCCAACCCGGGTATCGGCGAACCCGACTTCGTCCCCGGCGGCCTGGACCTCACCCCCGAATTCCACCCGGTCCGCGCGGATGGCAGTGTCGAGTCCCGGATCACCTTCCTGGGTCCGCCCAGCGAAGGGGTGATGTACCACCAGATCGGCGCTCTCCGGCCGAACAAGGACCACCACGTCATCCGGGACATCCTCTGCTGGATCCACGCGTTCATGCCGCGGGAGTCCCCGGCCGGGACAGAGACGAAGGAACTCGAAAGGAACCCGTCATGAGTACCTCCATCGACTACACGGACCGCGAGTACGGCGGTGTCGACGTACCCGAGCGGCTCAAGGAGATCCGCGCCGCGCACGACCGACTGCGTGCCGCCGCCGCGGAGATCACCGAGGAGGGCGCCCGCGAGTCCATCCACCTCCCGGGCTGGACGCGCGGCCATGTCCTGATCCACCTCGCCGACCTGTCCCGGGCGTTCGCCCGCCAGGCCCGGTACGCCGTCGAGGGCAGGACCGTCGAGGTGTACGACGGCGGGCGGCCCACCCGCGACCGGCGCATCGAGGAGCTGCACGGCCGGCCGGTCCCGTGGCTGCGGGAACAGCTGGAAGAGGGCCTGAGCGCGCTCGAGGAGGCGTGGGAGGCGCTCGGCCCCGACGGCTGGGAGCTGCCCTGCGCCTACCGGAACTCCCCGCTGTTCGCGACCCAGCTCGCGTGGTGGCGGGAGACCGAGCTGCACACCGTCGACCTCACGGTCGGCTACGGCTCCGAGGAATGGAGCACCGCGCTCTCCTCGCACGTCGTCACCTTCCTGCGGCCCCGGCTGCCGCAGGGGGTCGTGCTGAGCGCGGAGGACACCGGAGAGGAGTGGTCCACCGCGGTCGAGGGCTCGGCCCCGGTGGCGGTCCGCGGCTCGCTGCGCGCGCTGGCCGCGTGGATCTCCGGCCGCCCGCACCCGGTCCTGCCCGTCGTGAACGGCGACCCGGCCGCGGCACTCCCCGAGCTGAACGCCTGGCCGTAAGGCGGTCGGCTCCGGCGGGCCCGCGTCTCGCGGGCCCGCCCCGCCCCGACAGCGCCGGATGAGGTGGGGGGGGGCCCCCCGCGGGGGGGGGGGCCCCCCCCCCCCCAAGCGGTGCGCCCCCCCCCCCCGG